>QHCE01000029.1 GCA_003243955.1 Acidimicrobiales bacterium
CTCCTATCTCTTGAGACATCACAATTGTCGGGATGACAGGATTTGAACCTGCGGCCCCTTGACCCCCAGTCAAGTGCGCTACCAAGCTGCGCCACATCCCGAAATTGCCTTGCACTGCGGTAGCAAAGTCTTCCTTCGCCACCACGTGATCGCGCGAGGTTACTTTACCGCACGGCTAAACGCAGACTCCCCCAGCAGCTTGTCAACGAATGTCTGCTCAATGTTTCCAAGACAGGCCGTCAGGGCTTCGTCTTCTGCGGATGCAAAGTCTCGCCGCTTTCGAGCATCGCGATAAACGCCGCGATCTTCGCAGCACGGGTTTCGGCACGCTTGACGCTGCCGATGCGGAAAAGGATCGCGAACCGGTTCTGCGCAGTCAGTTTGGCAAAGAACGCGGCGGCTCCCGGGTTGGCATCCAGAGCCACTTGGAGGTCATCAGGTATCGGTGCGTCCTTTTGACGGTATGCGGTATCCCAGCGACCATCTGCCTTAGCCCGCTCAACCTCAACCAGGCCAGCGGCGCGCATTCGGCCTGCGGCGATCAGCCGGGCGATATGGTCGCAGTTGCGCTGCGACCATACGCTCTGTGGCCGCCGGGGCGTGAACACCTGCAAGTGATAGTCCTCATCGAGAGCCCCGATCTGGCCATCAATCCAGCCAAAGCACAGTGCGCTATCGAGCGCTTCCAGGTAGGTGATCCCCGGGCGCTTGGACGGCTTCTTGCGCAAACGTAGTCGCACGCCATCTGGATCGGGAGCGGCGGCCAGCCACGCCTCCCACTCTTGGACAGTCTCGACCTCGAGCACAGGCTTATCAGGGGCCGCTACCACGCATCCCACAGTAACGCAGGACCGCTATTGGGATGAAAACGCCAAAGAGTGTCAGTGCGTTTAATCACAACGTTTACAAGAATTCTACATTACCCCAGCAGCAAATGTGAATAAGCTACCTTAAACGGAATAATAGCGTTAAAGCCATTAAACGCGTAAAACGACTATACGCCTTTACCAGCGTAAACATGCCCGTAGAATCAGGTAAAGAATCCAACCTCAGACCGGAGATGAATAAACCTGAAATGGCAGAAGAATATTGGCGCAGAGCCGACCGCAATCAGAAAACGCTACAAAGCAAGCTTCAGCAGCTCCGCGAAGCACTCGGACCAGTCAGCCAGGAAACGCTCGAGTGCATCCTCTTCGACAACCTGATGCCTGAAGTAACTCGGCGTACCTTGAGGTCAGCCCGCACTAATCCCGTTCTACATATCAAGCTAGGCCATGAGTACCGACTCGACGGGGTAGCGATAGCCGCCCACGGGCGCCACGATCAGGCGCAGACACTGCACATCTATTTGGGAACTACACCCGAAGATGAAGATGGGGTCACCTGGCCGGACAACCCGGTTAGCGGCGACAGTACGCACGCCACCCTGCACTGCTACGGAGACTGCGACCCCGCGGCACTGTATGAGCTGATTGCCCAAGGCCGCGAGAACCTCACACGCATCACTTTGATTCCTACCGACTCGACAACCACTAACACCCCGTCAGGTGGATATGTTGAAACCGCACTTGCTGTGATCCGGGACTGCGCCGCGGCAAGAATCGCTGGGATCACTGTGCGCACCGATCATGTCTGCTCAGACACCGAGCGCACACGACTACGTGAGGCCGCCAACAAAGCAGCGCCGACCGCAACGAAGCCGCGTCGGCGCCCACTGCTAGCACGATTCATAAATCGCATACCGCGAGGGAAATTCGCCACATCGGCGTCAGACTAAAGCTCAGCTGAACAAATGGATACACGGTTATATTGAACGAACTCGCTACCGCGAGGTGCGGCCTCGTTTTTCACGAATCTTCATCGAAATATCGATGGGGGTACCGGTGAAATCAAAATCTTCACGCAGGCGCCGCTCCAAGAAACGGCGATACGACTCTTCCAAGAAGCCAGTTGTGAATAGCACAAAACGTGGTGGCCGCACATCGGCCTGAGTGGCGAATAGAATGCGCGGCTGCCGTCCAGAACGCATGGGATGGGGGTGTGCGGCAACGACGTCTTTCAGCCAGGTATTCAGCACCCCGGTAGTCAAACGGTTATCCCACCCGGTCAAAGCCGTGCGTAACGCCGGTGCAAGTTTGTCCACAGCGCGGCCAGTGCGGGCGGAAATATTTACTCTCGGCGCCCAATGCACCCTGCCGAGCTCCCGCTCAATCTCCTTCTCCAGCTGATCGTGGCGGTCAGAATCCAGCAGATCCCATTTGTTAAAAGCCAGTACCAGCGCTCGTCCGGCATCAGCCACCATGTGAATGACCCGCGCATCTTGATCAGTCAAGTTCTCGGTAGCGTCCAGTAGTACGACTGCCACCTCAGCACTGTCTATAGCCGCAGCTGTACGCACACTGGCGTAGTACTCCGTGCCACTAGCTGTGCGCACCTTCTTTCGCAACCCAGCTGTGTCAACGAAGCGCCATGGTTCACCAGCAAGCTCTACTACCGTGTCCACCGGGTCCACAGTGGTCCCAGCCATGGGATCTACTACTACCCGTTCCTCTCGAGCGAGCCGGTTGAGCAGACTCGACTTGCCCACATTGGGCTTGCCCACCAGCGCCACTCGCCGCGGCCCCGCCGGTTCAATCACCTGCGTGGTCTCCGGCAGCACAGCGCAGATTGCGTCCAAGACATCACCCGAGCCGCGTCCGTGAAGTGCCGAGACCGGTCGGGGCTCCCCTAGGCCCAGCGACCACAGCTGTGCCACATCTGCCTCAACGCGTTGGCTATCAACCTTGTTTGCCACCACGATCACCGGCTTACGAGCCCGCTGCAGCACTTTGGCCGCGGCTAAGTCCGTGTCGGTCACTCCCGTCATCGCATCCACCACCAGCACCACGACATCGGCGGTGCGCATCGCGAGCTCCGCCTGAGCGGCAATAGCGGCCGCTCGACCAACGGCATCGGGCTCCCAACCACCGGTGTCTACCACCGTGAAGCTGCGGTTCGCCCACGAGGCGTCATAGGCAACCCGGTCCCGCGTCACTCCGGGAATGTCTTCCACCACCGCTTCGCGACGGCCCAGAATTCGATTGACCAGTGTGGATTTACCAACATTCGGCCGTCCAACGACGGCCACAATAGGCTGCATCAGCGCAACGCCGCCACCGCGGCCGCATGCAGCTCAACCAGTCGATCAACGACCTCGTCCACCGAGAGTACCGTCGTATCGAGCAGTGTTGCGTCCGTCGCCTGGCGCAACGGATCGGTAGAGCGGGTTGAGTCCAGCGTGTCCCTGCGTTGCAGGTCGCGCTGCACATCAGCAAGCTGCGGTGCCGCTGTCCCTGCGGCGTCGCTACGACGCCGGCTCGCACGAGCCGCAACCGATGCAGTCAGATACACCTTTAGCACGGCATCAGGGGCCACCACGGTGGCTATGTCTCGGCCCTCAACCACGATGCCGCGCTGACTGAACTCCGTCTCACCCCGAAGTGCTGACGCGATGATCTGGCGCTGCTGAGCCACGAGCTGCTGGCGAACCGTAGGTACCGCGGCCACCGCGCTTACCACCGCCGTTACTTCGGGGCCGCGAATCCGAGCACCCACATCCAAGCCATCTACTTCACAATTGGGCGCGGCAGGATCAATACCCACCTCGAGCTCAGCCGCCGCCACCGCCCTACCAACCGCGGCAGCATCGGCTGGATTCACCTTTGCGTGCAGCACTGCCCAGGTTGCTGCGCGATACATTGCGCCGGTATCCAGATAGGGCACGCCTAGCCTGGCGGCCAGGCCGCGAGAGACCGTGGACTTACCAGAACCAGACGGTCCGTCGATGGCGATCACACCTACCTCACCATCACGTGATGCCGCCATAGATGCCACGTCAACATTATTCGCTACTGCCCGCATAGACACTAGTGTCACAGGTCCACCGCTTGGTACAGCAAGCCGGCCTCGTTTGCGGTAAGCGGGCGGCGCTCCCCCAGGGCCAGGCCGTCTAGCCGCACCGGCCCGAACCGGGTACGCACGAGTCGCTGCACCGGGTGGCCCAGCTGATCCATCAACCGTCGAACGATCCGCTTGCGTCCTTCGTGGATCACCAACTCGACGATGCAACGGGATCCGAATGAACTCAAGAGCCGGAACTCGTGTACTTGCAGTGGTCCATCCTCTAGTTCAATACCCTCAAGTACACGCTTAATCACTCGCGGGCTGATCTCACCCTGCACCTCAGCTAAGTAGGTCTTGTTCACACCGTAGGAAGGGTGGATAAGCCGATGTGCGAGATCGCCATCGTTGGTCAGTAGCAGCAGGCCCTCGGTGTCAACATCCAGTCGGCCTACATGGTATACGCGTTTGTCCAGTTCAGTGACGTACTCGGCGATGGTTGACCGGCCTCGATCATCCGACATTGCCGTCACCACGCCCGCCGGCTTGTGGAGGGCGTAATAGCTCAGCTTCTCGTCTAGGATTACCCGCACTCCGTCGACGTGAACGATAATGTTAGATGGGTTTATCCGCATGCCGAGCTGAGATATAACATCCCCATTGACCCGTACCCGCCCCGCCGCTATGAGCTCCTCACAGGCACGCCGGGAAGCCACACCCGCCCCTGCGAGAACTTTCTGCAGGCGCACCCCTGTGGGATCATGCTCGATCAATGACGTCATCCAATGCGTCCATATCTGGTAGCAGCGGGGCGATAGGCGGAAGTTCATCGATACTGTCGATGCCCAGTTTCTCCAAAACCAATTCGGTTGTTCGATATAAGTGTGCACCTGAACTGGGCTCGGTACCGCATTCGGCGACCAATCCACGAGTGACGAGTGTTCGCATCACACCGTCACAATTGACGCCACGAATGCCAGAGACTTTAGAACGACTCACTGGCTGGCGATACGCAACGACAGCGAGTGTCTCCAACGCCGCTTGGGTGAGCCGGGTGTGCTGGCCGTCGGAGATGAACCGCTCTACATACGGTGCGTACTCCAGGCGGGTGTAAAACCGCCAGCCGTTTGAGGTTTTACGGAGTTGGAAGCCGCGACCTTGCTCCGTGTATTGCCGCGCAAGGTCGGCCAGCGCCTCCGCCACCTGTATCTGTGGACATTCTATGATCTGCGCCAGCACAGCATCGGTAACCGGTTCGTCGACCGTGAGTAATAGTGCCTCCAAAATAGGGGCCACCTCCTCTGACCGCGTCGGCGCAGTCAAGAACGTTTCCTGCGCGTTCATGTCGTTCTCACTCATGATCCAGCCTCCTTGGGGCTCTTAACCCAACGCACATGTAGCTCACCCAAGGGCTGCATCTGATCAAAGCCGATCTCCCCGTCCCGATATAGATCCAGCAGCGCCAGGAATCGGGCAACCACTTCCAGCGTGCTTACGCAATCACCACACAGCGCGCGAAAAGTGGCCGCCCGCAACGCCACTAAGCGTTCTCGCAGCAGTACTGTCTGCTCAGCCACACTCACCGTGGCCGCATGCAGATGCCCGGTTCCTACCGTGGGAATCGGTTTAGTTGTCAGCGCGTTTGCGGCCAACCTCGCAAACTGTTCAAGGCCAATGCCCAGCAGCACCTCAGGCATGAGCTCAGCAAACTGTGGTTCCAGTGATACTTCCCGCGGGTAGCAACGCCCGTAGGTGGCGAAACGCTCGGCCACGTACACGGCAGCCTGCTTGTAGGCCCGATACTGCAACAACCTGGCAAACAACAAATCCCGCGCCTCTAGCAGCTCGAGATCATCTTCGTTTTCCACGTCAGCGCTCGGTAGTAGCCTCGCCGCCTTGAGGTCGAGCAACGTTGCCGCTACCACAAGGAACTCCGTGGCCTGGTCCAGGTTCCAATCGTCACCACAAGAGGACAGGTGTGCGATGAAATCGTCGGTAACTGTGTGCAACGCCAGCTCGGTGACGTCAAGCTGACGCTTGTTGATCAGCTGCAGCAGAAGATCGAACGGGCCTTCAAAGTTATCTAACCGAACTGTGAAACCGGCGTTAACCAGCTCGGTTACCTCATCTTGAGGTGGTGTATCCACGATCACCCGATGACGGTAGCGCAGGGGAGATGGAGCCTATTGTCCGCTGTACTTATCCCCATGCATGTAAAACTGGAGTAAGCACACCGTCTAGTACATACAACAGCAGCGGCCGGCCAGAAAACAACGGCACCAGCACAGAGACCAGCAAAATTAGCGCGCCAATGTTGCGGTCTTCTAGCCAGTAGCGCGTCTGCTGCCAGCCGCGGCTGCCGGTGCTAACTACCCGGGTCAGCAGCGTCCAGCCATCTAGCGGAGGCAACGGAAGTAACGCCACCACACCAAACGCCAGTAGGCCGACCGCGAGCGATAAGACGAATTGCTGCCCCGGCTCACCAGCCATGCCGCGTAACACGTCTGAGGGGTACAGCACCCACAAAGAAACCGGATTGAAACCTTGCAGCCTATATAGCGCGAACACAAGCTGTGACGCGGCGATGACCACGAGCGGAGCCGCCAACAATGCGAGGATTCGGCCACGCACGTATGCCTGAGCCGCGCTCCCCCAGCCCGTGCCACCGATGAGGGCCGCGACCACACCGTAAGGGTCAACATCGCGGCGCACATCAAATGCGGTAGTTCGCTGCGTGCCACCCAACTTTCCCGGCGCAGTAGCAGCACAGCACAGATAGTGCACGCCTCGCCGCAGCAGCAGCGCAGCACAAAAAGCGGCCAGTAGGCCGAGAAAAGAGACAGGTTGAGCTAAAGCCCAGAGCATGATCTACCGCCTAAGAGTTCTGGTGGATCACCTCTCGGGCAAGCGCCCGATATGCCTTGGCACCTCCAGAGCCTGGTGCCCAGGTGGTGATGGGCTGCCCCGCTACGGTGGTTTCAGGGAACTTCACTGTTCGGGTGATCACGGTTTCGTAAACCTTATCGCCAAATGCTTCCACTACTCGCCCTAGTACTTGGCGACAGTGTGTAGTTCGGGCGTCATACATCGTGGCCAAAATTCCTTCAAGCTCGAGGTCCGGGTTGAGTCGGTCCTTCACCTTTTCGACGGTGTCAATCAACATTGCCAGCCCACGCAGGCTGAAGAACTCACACTCCAACGGCACGATGACTCCGTGCGCGGCAGTGAGTGCGTTCACTGTAAGCAGCCCGAGAGAGGGCTGGCAGTCAATCAGGACATAGTCATATTCGCCAAGTACAGGTCGCAGCGAGCGCAGCAACGACTGTTCGCGAGCGACTTCATTAACCAGTTGGACCTCTGCCGCGGATAGGTCGATGTTGCTAGGCAGTAGGTCCAGGCCGTCAACGCTGGTTTTTACCAATGTCTCGGCCACACCAATATCCTTTTGCATGAGCAGGTTGTAAATGGTGCAGTCGAGCTCGTAAGGATTAATGCCTAGGCCAACCGCAAGCGCCCCTTGCGGATCGAAGTCCACCAACAGCACTCGACGCCCGCATTCCGCGAGAGCGGCGCCCAGGTTGATCGTGCTTGTGGTCTTACCTACACCGCCTTTTTGATTGCACAGCGCCAGCACTCTTGCTGGACCATGTTGGTCGAGCGGCTTGGGTTTGACCTGAGCACTGGCGCGTCGGCTGTCACTGCGTTTGGCCGAGACTATGCCGAGCGCAGCCAAATCGAGCGCGGTCTGTTCCAGCGCCGGCGGAATAGGCTCATCGTCATATTCCTCGGACGCCTCCATGGGCTCGAGAAACGTTGACATATGGACGGTTATAGCACGTCCCGACGAGAACGCTCCCCGCGCAACCCGGATTTAGCGGATTTAGTTGGCCCCGGAATCCTGAAGCTGGCCTGAGCCGCAAAGTAGAAGGCGCCGGTAACTGCTAATTGGCCTTACGATTTCGGTTCGTGCGCCAGGAATGGTCGACCGAGGATCTGATCGGGTCGTGGACGCTGGTCGGCAACTACTGGCATTTGGTGAAGAACAAGTCGGGGGCGACGCGGCTCGGGTTCAGCGTGTTGTTGGTTTTGGAGGATCCCGAGTTTCACGATCTGGTCGGCGACATCGAGCGCCGGGCGATGTCGCCGTTGTTCTGGTCCAACATCAACCCTTACGGCCGGTTCCGGCTCGACATGGACACCCGCCTGGACCTGTCCCGTGAACGGGTCGCAGGTTGAGAGCTCGCAGGTCTCGCCGGGTCGCCCGGGTCATCGGTAGGTCCATTGGCGGCCGGTCTGCTTGTATTCCTCAATGGGGATCGGCTCGATTCCGGGCCACATCCGCGCCCGATACGCCGGCCGGAGGCCTCGGCCACGGCGCGCATGCGCGGCGCGTTCGGCGGTGAAGGTACGTTCCATCTCCGCGAAAAGGGCCAGCAGTAGGAATGCGACTCGGGCCATGCCTTCGTCGGCGGTGTTGATCGGGATCGGGTCGGCGAGCGTGCGTACCCAGATGCCCTGGCTGTGGTTTTGGTGATATCGCCCGCTAATCAGCAGGTCCCGGCCCGGTCGACGATGCCTACGCCGGGTATTTGGCTTCCGCCTCGCCCTTGGCGTTGTGCATATTCCAGAGCAGGTCGGCGAGATGGGCGGGGTTGACGGTGGGCCCCCAGCGCCTTCCGGTGCCAGCGCCCTCTGATTCCTCGGTCTGGGTGTGGAAGGCGCTGTTTTCGATGATTGCGCCGATGTAGAGCATGCCGACGTAGACACCTTTGTCGGCCACTTCAACGTGAAGCGACTGCAGGTAGTTGCGCTGGGCGGCATGCGCCGGACCGGGCCCGCTCAGGTTCGGCAGGCCCTGCACTGCGCTGGCGCCCTGTGCGGTCAGGATCGCGCCCGAGCCCTGCTCGATCATGTGCGGCAGGAACTCCTGCACGAGGGCGAGCAGCGAATAGACGGCGAGCGGCATAAAATCCTGCACGCGCCGCGGGGTGAGGTCCGCCGCGGATACGAACCCGCCTTCTGGTGTGGGCGCGTAGTAGAGTGCATCCAGATCACCGACCGTGGCGCGAATCTGCGCGGTCAGTGCGGGAACGGCATCGGTGTCGGCCAGGTTGGCGGTGATGACGTGCGCGGTCGCGCCGACGCTGTTCAGCTCCTGGGCGAACACTTCGAGAGGTTGCCGGTGCCGAGCGACGAGCACCACGTCGTAGCCGTCTTGCGCGTAACGGCGAGCGACGGCTTGGCCGAGGCCCGGACCGGCGCCGAATACAGCGATCGACTTGGACATAAACACACCTCTACAGAAACGAGAGTCGGGAACAGCTGCACGACGCGATGTCGACCATCGGCCGCGCTCGTCATAGTAGCTGATCGTCAGCGATTCTGACAATCATAGATATATGATTAGGATGTGCCCATCCACGACCAGCCGACGCCACCAATGCGACCATCCGAAAGTGGTACGTCCCCCCGGCTGGGGTATCTGCTCAAGCATGCGGCCCTGCGATACCTGGACCTGACGTCGGCTGAGCTTGAGCCGATCGGCATCAGCCCGCACGAGTGGGCGGCGCTGAACTGCTTGCACGAGCAATACGGGCGCTCGCAAAGAGACGTGGCAGAGCTTCTCGGGGTCGACCGGACGACCATGGTCGCGCTGATCGACCAGCTGGAAACAAAGGGTTGGGTCGAGCGTCACCCCCATCCCGCTGATCGCCGGAAGAACACCGTCGGCCTCACCGAGAAGGGGCGCGACGTGTTGCAGAGCGGCGCGGGCGTCGTCGACGAGTGCGAGCGGCGGTTCTTGGCCGTGCTGAGCGAACCGGGCGCCGAACAGCTGAAGAACGCCCTTCAAACAGTGATCGAACAAGCCCGACGGTAACAGCTTTACCTGAGGAGGTTACGCCGAACTTCGTTGGTTTTTGCCAGTCCGAGACCCCACAACAGCGGGCCCGAAAGGGACAGACACCGGCCTCAGCTACGGCATCCTGCCGATGGCCACCTACATCATCCCTACTTTGCGGCTCGGGCCAGCTTCAGGATTCCGCGGCCTAGTTGAAGGTTCTTGTCGGTCCGGCGCCTCGAGCGTCTGCAAACGGGTGGAGGCGGCCCGCGCTTTCACCAAACTCTGGCGAGTTCGACGAAACAACTAGAATTAGGCCTTCCTAAATTTCAATCTAGGCTGTATAAAGAATCATGCTGACCCGGCAATGCCTGCTCCGATGAGTGTCCCCGCACCGGCCATCGCAGCGATGCCTGAATCCCCCAGTAAGCTCGACTCGATTAGGGCTCGCGGGCCGCTGCGTGGTCAGCTGCTCTTACTCGGGCCAGCATTCGTCGCCGCTATCGCCTACGGAGCAGGCCCCGTTCGACGCCCCCCGCTGGATCCAGATCGGCGGCGAACGCCATGCCCTCGGTGGACCGCTGATCGGCCTCATCCACGGCCAGATCATGGCCAGACCGCCGAACAGCCCCACCGTACCCACCGGCACGCGGCAGCAGGGTTAGTTGATGACCCTCACCGCCGCTGGCGACGAGCACCGCTGTTGCAACGAACACCGCTGGGACGAGTCCTCCGCCGGGTTGGCGCGGGACCCAACGAGGCCCGGGCGTGGTATTCCCGCCCGGACGCGACCCGACCACAGCAATACGGGTTGAGGTATCGATGATCCAGAAACCAGGCAGTGACGCCGAGGCAAGCCGATGACGCCACCGAGCAGTCACGGCGGGGAGGCGACGTTGCCCGCGTCCGTTGAAGCAGTGGTGCTATCGGTGCAGCAAAGCCCGTTGCGCCAGCTACGCGCGCGTGGGCGCGTGCGGGGGGTGCTCGCGCTGCTGGGGCCCGCGTTCGTGGCCGCGGTGGCCTACATCGATCCGGGCAACTTCGCCACCAACTTCGCAGGCGGCGCCCAGTTCGGCTACATGCTGGCCTGGGTGATCGTCTTGGCCAACTTGATGGCCATGCTCGTGCAGTACCTCTCGGCGAAGTTAGGCGTCGCCACCGAGATGAACCTGCCCGAGCTGTGCCGTGCTCACTTGGGCCGCCGCTGGTCGCTGGGACTGTGGGCCCAGGCCGAGATTATCGCGATGGCCACCGACCTGGCCGAGTTCATCGGCGCCGCGATCGCGTTGAACCTCCTGTTCCAGGTGCCGCTGTTCGCGGCGGGTCTGATCACCGCGGTGGTGGCATTTGGCATCCTCGCGCTCGAGCAGCGCGGCTTCCGCAAGTTCGAACTGGCCATCATCGGCCTGCTGTTCATCGTGCTGCTCGGGTTCCTCTACGACTTCGTCAAGGTGGGGCCAAACGCGAGCGACGCGGTGAGCGGGCTGGTCCCACAGCTCCAGGGCACCAGCAGCGTGCTGCTGGCCGTGGGGATCATCGGGGCCACCGTGATGCCCCACGTCATCTACTTGCATTCCGCGCTGACCCAACGCCGGGTCCCGCTGCGCGACGACACCGAGAAACGCGAGATGCTGCGCTTCCAGCGCCTGGACGTGATCATCGCGATGGGCCTGGCCGGGCTGATCAACCTGAGTATGCTTTTCGTCGCCGCGGCGCTGTTCAACAAGACCGGCCACACCGACGTCGACTCGATCGAGGCGGCTCACGCCGGCCTCGGT
Source organism: Acidimicrobiales bacterium (assembly GCA_003243955.1). Classification (GTDB taxonomy): domain Bacteria; phylum Actinomycetota; class Actinomycetes; order Mycobacteriales; family QHCE01; genus QHCE01. The sequence goes on from QHCE01000029.1 coordinate 11,497, forward strand.
CAGCTCGTGGGCGGCGGTGCGGCGTTGGCGTTCGTCTTCGCGCTGCTGGCCTCTGGGCTGTCGTCCTCGAGTGTGGGGACCTACGCCGGGCAGGTGGTGATGCAGGGCTTCATTCGCCGACGCATCCCCCTCTATCTGCGCCGGGCGGTGACGATGGCGCCCTCGCTGGTGGCGTTAGGTCTGGGCCTATCCCCCACCAGCACGCTCGTGCTCTCCCAGGTCGCGCTGTCCTTCGGCATCCCGTTCGCGCTCGTGCCGATGCTGCTGCTCACCCGCCGCGTCGATATCATGGGCGCCTTCGTGAACAAGATGTTGACCACGGCCTTGGCCATGATGATCGCGACCATCATCATCTCGCTCAACGTCTTCCTGATCTACGAGACCTTCTTCGGGTAGTGCCGTCCGATGGCGTCAATGTTGCGCTGGATCGGGCCACCGGGCTTTTCGGCGCGGTGATCGCGACCGCGATCGGGGTTGTTGCCGGAGGCGGTAGAGGGGTCTTGCCGACAGCACAGCGGCCCAGCCCCGAGGCCGCCCCGAGCTGAGGGGAGCGCATTCGTGGAGGTAGGGAGACGGCATCGGTCGGGGACCCGAGGCGGCAGCCCACCACGTCGAGCATGTGCGGTTTGGCCAGCCTGGTCAGGATGTTCGCATCACTGTTGCCGGTCCACCCGTCAGCGCTGGCCCACTGCGGGTACTCCGTAGACCACTCGCAGCCATCGGCGACCGTCCGGTCCGGCGGTGGGGACGCCTCAGTCGCCGGGTGGTGACTGTTCGTCCCCGGCGCCGGATCCGGTGGAACACTTCACCGGTCTGGGTGGCGTCCCATTGGTTAGGGACAGCCGATGACAACGTTGCAACGATGGCAGGCAGTCTCCCTCACCTACGCTACGGTACGCACATGACGGATGCACAGACAGAAACGTCGCGGGCGTCGGAGTCAGTAGAGAACTACGTGAAGGCCATCTTCAAGCTCACTGAACACACCGATGGTGCCGTCACCACAACTGCGGTGGCCCAGCACCTAGGCGTCTCGGCAGCCTCCACCTCAGGGATGCTGCGACGGCTGCACGAACTCGGCCTCGTGGAACACCAGCCGTATCGAGCTGCCGCACTGACCCAGCGCGGCAGCGAGCTGGCGTTGGGCGTGCTCCGCCGCCACCGTCTCATTGAGCTTTACCTGGTGAAAGAGCTGGACTTCACCTGGGATGAAGTGCACGCCGAAGCTGAGGTGCTCGAACATGCGGTATCGCAGCGGCTGCTGGACCGGATCGCCGCCAAGCTCGGGCAGCCGCTACGAGATCCGCATGGGGACCCGATTCCGACCGCAGATGGGCGCGTGATCTCCGCCCAGCATCAACAGCTCTCCACGTTAACGCCGGGAACGGTGGGAACGATTTCCCGGGTCAGCGACGCCGACCCCGCGCTGCTGCGGTATCTCACCGAGCGCAATATCGGTCTCGACGACCCGGTCGAGATCATCGAGCGAGCACCGTTCGGCGGCCCCCTACTGATTCGAGTCGGGACCCCTCCCGAAGACAGCCGACACAGTCTGGGCGACGCGCTTGCCGACGCACTGTACGTCGACGTCAGCTAGATGATCTATTCCAAGG
>QHCE01000061.1 GCA_003243955.1 Acidimicrobiales bacterium
GGTTGCGGTTGGGGTTGCGGTTGAGGTTGCGGTTGGGGTTGCGGTTGAGGTTGCGGTTGGGGTTGCGGTTGAGGTTGCGGTTGAGGTTGCGGTTGAGGTTGCGGTTGCGGTTGGGGCTGGGGTTGCGGTTGCGGTTGGGGCTGGGGTTGCGGTTGCGGCTGCGGTTGCGGCTCGGGTGTTGGGGCAGGCTGTGGTGGCGTTTGCCGGTTGAACGCAGTCACTCCGACGCCGTGATTGCTAGGCTCTGACGGCTGGCTGGACACACCGTTAGTCAGCGTCGCGACGACCGTGAAAACATAGGTCGCGCCCATGGTCAGTGAATCGGCTTGAACTTGCATAGCCGTGGTCTGAGGGGGGATGCGATTGATCACCACTTGGCCACCAGCAGTATCTGTCTGACCTACGAGCTGGTACGAGCTCAGCGTTCCACCGTGAGTATTAGGTGCCTGCCAGCTCACACTGATGCTGCCATCCGGGTTTGCCACTGCTTGCACAGACGTAGGCGCATCGGGCACCACAGCGGTAGGGGTCACTGGTGGAGCCTTGGCGGGTTCGCTCCGCTTGCCCTTGGAGTTCTCAGCCTGCACCGAGAACTCGTAGCTGGTGCCGTTTTGTAGCCCCGTCACCTTCACTTTCACCAACTGCGCGTCGCTGGAAATCTCGTCTCCTTTGACCTCCACGTCGCGAGGGCCACCCTTGATCACGTACTTGGTGACGTCACTATCGGGTTCTGCTGGTGCCCAGGTGAGGGTCGCCGACTCATCGCCAGCGCGCGCGCCCACGGCGTGTGGGGCGTCAGGTATCGATTTCTTCTTCGACTTTTGGTCAGGTGCTGGAGTTGGCTTGTCGGGCTCCTTGGGCTTAGATATTTGCGGTCCGCCTTGGGGACTTCCTGACCCTCCTTGGCCGCCTGGCGAACCGGCCTGATCCGAGGGGCTGCCGCTACCCTGAGTGTTACCCTTGTCACCGTTGTTGCCCTTAGCGGCGTCCTTGTTGTCGTTTTGTGGATCGGTCTGTTTGTTAGGCCCGTCGCCCTGTACAATTTTGTCTGGCGTTTTCTGTAGCTCAGTGACATGGTTTTGCTCGTCGAACATCCACACCTTGTCGGTGCCGGTGGAGTTGATCATCAAATGCTTCTCGCGCTGCACGACATCGACCTTTCCACCAAGGTCTTTTATGTCGTCTAGGCTATTGCCACGTAGATCGAAAATGCGGATTCGGTTGGCTTGCTCATCGGGAACGTAGAGCCGCTGCGCAAAGGCGACCGCTGGTCCGATTTTATCTCCAGCACCAGGGACCGGGACCGTCCACGTCTTTTCGTCTTTCACTAGCACTACCTTGCGATCGGCAGTGTTGGTGATGGCCATAGTGTCACCACGCAGCCGAGACGGCATGGTTGCCGCGCCCACACTGGGCAGCTGCATCGTGGAGGTTTTTCCACTTCCACTGGCTTTGGTTAGCGCGCTGTTTTTTCGATCTACCACAGCCGCACCGTGGTCCAGCACGGACATTGACCACTCGTGGTCCTTGTGGCCGACCTCAACCTCTTGCTCATTGGATGGCCCTTTGCCGGCACTACCGGGTTTGAAAGCTACGGCTTTGCCGGCCCCTGGAACTCCGACCCACAGCCGGCCATCATCGTCAAACTCACCACCAACCAGCTTCTGATCGCCGCCAAGCTCCGGATGAATCGGTACCAGAGCCCCCATGGGCTCCAATGTGTCGGCGTTTAGTTGGCGCAGCGTTCGATTAGCGGCATCTACCAGCATCACGCTGGAGCCCGACAGCGCCACCCGCATATCGGCGGGATGTGGCGTCGAAACAACACCTGAGACACCCAGCGTGGCCAGATTCAGTGACGTGACGGTTCCGCTGGTCATGTCTTGCAACAGCAAATGGTCGTCACTTTGTGTGACGTTCACCTGGTGCCCTCGTTTATCGGACAACGACTTACGCATATCAATCCGGCCAGCGCCCGCATTTACTCGAGCGGTCTCACTACGCTGGCTGTCCCAAAACCAAATAGCGCCGTCCTGCACTGACAGCGCGTGACTGATCGCACCAGCGCCAAAAAGCGTAACAATCATTGCCACCACGGTGGTTACAACAACGCCAACCGAGACAAATCCCCCAGCGTTACGCCGACTGGCCGCGCGCACACTCCGCCCCAATGAACGCGCGTTAGACTGGTGGCTGGGCTGCCCAACGGCACGATCGTAGGCATTGACCACGGAGGTTGCCATTCGATTCTCCCGGCGCCGAATGTAATTACTTTAAGTATAGAACGGGTTACGGACAGATGTCGGCACACTGAACTATCGCTTTATAGGCTAGTTTCGTTGCAAGCCTTGTGGTATCAGCCAAACAGCCTCGATGATTTAGCGGTTCAGCGAGTGCGGCCGACGGAGCCGCCGAGACCGCCAACACCGAGCAGGCCGTGCTATACAGCAGCATACGGCGACGATATAACAGCATCCAGCGACATACAGCGACAAAGTACTGCCCTTAGGGGCACAATAGAGTCACCAGCTAGGCGCGGAGGGCTATGGCGATGAGTGCGGAAGCTGACACCACGACCTACCTCCGGCGCGAGGAACCACCGACAACGCCACGTCCGGTGACCTCCGCAATCCCTAACGCGGTGGTGCCGTTGTCGGCCGGCTCCATAATTCCCGGGTTAATGGGATACAGCGGCCTCGAACTGATCGCACATGGTAGTAGCGCGATCGTGTTTCGAGCAACCCAAAATCGACTCAATCGCAAGGTAGCTATCAAGGTTTTACTCGTCGATGACGTGATGACCACAGACGCGACCGTGCGGCGCGAACTGGAAACTCTGGTACAGCTGTCGAGTTCGCCGCACATCGTCAGCATCATCGACACCGGTGTTACCGATGCTGGGCAGCCCTACATCGTGATGGAATACTGCGAAGGTGGTTCTTACGCGCAGATCCTGAAAGAACGCGGCCCACTGCCTACCGAGGAAGTGCTCGAGGTTGGCATCAAGATCGGCGAAGCACTGCATGCGGCCCACGAGGCGGGCATCATTCACCGCGATGTTAAACCGCCGAATATTCTTCGCTCACGCTTCGGCCCCGCTCTCACTGACTTCGGCATAGCCTATGCGGCCGACGAGCTAGCCAGCACCGATACGTTCTATAAACTCACACCGCATCACGCCTCACCCGAGACGCTGCAGCAACAGCACCAGACCGGCCAGTCCGACTTGTACAGTCTCGCCTCCACTATGTGGAATCTGCTCACCGGGCGGCCCCCCTTTGCCAGCCCAGGTCAGGACCCGGAAGCCTTCCGGCAGCGGGTGCTCAGCCAGCCGGTACCGCGAGTACCACGTGACGACGTTCCGGAGTGGGTACAAACCGAACTCCAACGTGCCATGGCCAAACGTGCCACGCAACGCCACCCCACCGCGCTGGCGTTCGCCGAGACTCTGCGGCTCAACATGGCACGCACCTCCATGTCTACGCCATGGCAGCCTCGAAGCGTTCCCCCGGGCAACGTCAGCGTTTCACCAGAAATGCCGACCACGCAAGGAGCACAAACCTCACGGGGCGCACAAACCCAGCGTGGCAGCCTAAGTGCGCCACCCGTCTCGCCAGGCGCTTCGCCACCGGTCGTCCTGCCCAACGCGGCTATGCTACCCAATACCGAAGGGTCAGCCCAGCCAACTTCCGCCCCCACCAGCGGCCCTAGCATTTCGACGCCTCCCGTCATCATCCCGTCGTGCGCTCCCGTCAGCGGCAGCGCAATCACAGTAAACCGCAGCAGCCACCCGGCCAGCCCTTTTCCCCCACCAGTCGTGTTGCCCAACGGTCTGGGGCATGGCTCGTTACCGGTGCTACCGCCCCCCTCGGCAGCACCAGCGGCAACTCCTATTGGGCAGAATGCCGAACAGACCCAACCCGGCTCAGCTCAGCCATCCACCGAGACTCCACTGTCGGCGCCGCCGCCTAAGTCGGCTTCCGCGTCACAGACATACAAGTCTCGCCCATCTCATGTGCCGCTAGCCCTGGGCAGCTCAGAATCCGAGAACCGAGTATTGGCCGGACAGTCAGCCGAGGCCAACGCAACCGGCCTGGACCCGGGAGTCGGTGGCGTAGGCACCTGGTTTGAACCGACAAGTGGTCCACTGAACTACAGCGGACCACCGTCGCCATATCAGCGTGATTACATGCCACCAGGCGCAGACGTTGGTGCTGGCGGTGTCACGAACACCATGCAGCGACCGGAGTTTAGTTCCACGCAAGGCAGCGCCGGTCAGCTGATCTCGTATCCGACGGCCGCACATGAGCTCATGAACAGCCAGCCCAGGCCATCAGAGCTCGACGATGAAGAGGAACAGTTCTCCTGGCGACGCCCCCTGCTCGTAGCGGGTGCCATCGGCGTGATTTTAGGCTTGATCACCACCATCGGAATCATTCTTGCCGGTGGGGGTTCGGACAAGACTCCCGAGGCAAAGCCGACCACGTCACCCACCATTGTTGACCAAGGCAAGCCAACGGAGCTGCGGTTGACCGACAGTGGAACCTCGGCCACGCTGCAATGGAAAGAAAATACCGGGGGGACGGCCGGGCTGATTGTTCTCGCCAAGGAAGCTTCCGCGCCCGGCAGCGGCCGAGCCGTGGGCTCACCCCTCAAAGGCGGGACCAGCTATACAGTCGCGGATATAAACGGCACTCCACTTGACCCAAACCATAACTACTGCTTCCGGGTTACGGCGGTACCGTCCAACGAAACCTTAGCCGTGTCTGAACCAATCTGCACTAAGAGGGCGGGCGGATAGGTGGTGTTCTACGAACGACCAATTCGCGCGACCTCTGAACGAGGCGGAGCCCAAACCAACTGAGCATTGCCGGCCGCTGTCAGCGGAGATAGCTCAGCAGCTACTGCCGGAGCGTTGGCTGCCGGTGTGCGGGTTCTCGCCCACAACAACGGCCCGGGCCGTAGCGGCCAAAGCACGCGCCGCCACCACGCCTGTCGGCGCCGCAGTGTCTCTACGTATTTTCTCGCGCTAGCAACCACGAAGTCCGCGTACGAGCCCGAGATGATGCCCGGCGCAAACGATACAGCGTTCACCGCGGTTGCCAGCTCGTCTAGCTGCGGAAGCGGTTCTGGATGCCGCGGTGTAGCCATGGTGGCCAGCATCGCTACCTCATGCGCGGTGAAATGAGTGGGCGGTTTTCGGCGAGCTAAGCGCAGCGCGTCACATACCTGCGCCCAAGCTCCAACCACCCGATCCGGTGGCGATGCCGCGCTTAACCGTCTCCGGCCCAACGACCTTCGCCTAAGTACCACGCCCAGCGTCGCTACCAACAGCAACACCGCTAAACCAGCCAGCACAAATACGCCGGCCTCTCGAGCTCGTTCAGCTGGCGCTGGCCCTTTAGTGCCGCTCTTTGAGCCCTTAGGCGAATGCGTCGGCTCGGGATTTTCCAGCTCGTGAAGTTGGCTTTGCTTAGCCCGATTCTGCTGCTGGGCTTGCAGTGTTGCCTGATCGGGCGGAGTTGAGGTGTTGTTGGCCGGTTTAGGGGAAGGATCAAACGGCAGCCACCCGTATCCAGCGAAGTACACCTCGGGCCAAGCAAAGGCGTCACCGGAGGTGACCATAAACCGTCCGTTGCCCTGTGGCGTGCCAGCGTGAAATCCCACCGAAACCCTCGTAGGCAGCCCGGCGACCCGCGCTAACAGCGCAAAAGCTGTAGCGAACTGCTCCGAAGTGCCGCGTTGGCCACCTTGTGCCTGCGCAACGGTGAGGAAAAAGTTCAGATTGGCCAACCCATGGCCAGATGTGCCTTCTGGAGAGAAGATGAAGTTCCGAAGCAAGAACTGCTCAATGAGCAGCGCGCGGTTGTACGGCGTTACCGCGGGCGCAACGATATTGCTGGCCAACGTCACGATTCCGTCCGGGAGATTGGGCGGAACATTGGCATAGCGTCGGATCGCTGGATCATCCGACAGCGCCGCATTAGACAGCTTGCTGACATTGGGGTCAGATCGCCGGGAGACCACCGAGTACTGCAAACCAGTGCGCAGTCCTTGAGCATGGACCAACGAGCCGGTGGTGGGATCATAGGAGACGCGCACATCGTTTACCTCTCGCGGCTGCTCCACCGCAGGCAGCCACAGGCCGTCAAGACCCAACATCGTGTAGCGCTGCTCGACCGAGGTATTTGGCGACAAATCTGCTTGCGCCGGCAGCACCGAGCCCGCGGAGCGATATTCACTGCCCGGCAACCACGTCAGGCCGTTGTATTCGGTGAGGGTAACCCAGCGGATCCGGCTTGGCTGGTTTGTCCGAACGGCAAATAACGGCTGGGAAGGGTTGCGAGCCCAGCCAGACAGACGACCAAGAGGGTTGGACTCAGGAAGCTGCTGCTCCGGTGGCGGAATCCGGGTGCGCGGCTCGGCAGGTTTGGCATCAGACAAGCCAACCAGCGGCGGCCCAATCAGCATGGTGGTTATCAATAGCACGATGAGCGCAAGTCCACCAACAGCAGCGCGTCGAATACGAAACGCTCTACGAGATCGGTCTGCAAGCTGGGAGAGCACTTGGTTGATAGTGGAGTCACCGCTTAAAGCCAAACCGAGTGCGGCAACTGCCACAAACGCCGCCGCTAAAAGCAAGGAAGGCGCCGCGTTGGGCCCCACCAACACCAGGCCAATCACGTACACCATCACTGGAGCGGCGAAACCAGCCAGTATCGCGCGAGTGCGCAGCGTCAGCTCGATTCCGATCAGCCCAGCGATCCAGACCACTACAATCGGTAGCGCGACTGTCTGCGGAGTAGGTAACACTGGAATGGTGCTGGTCAAGATCTGCGCACCAGAGTTACGGATGGCGTCAGCAAACAATGCGCCAACGTTGCCCGTGCCAGGCTCCCGGGTAAGGACCACCGACAAGAACAAGTAGCCGATCATCGCCGTCACCGAAATGGCCATTGCGCCAGATAGCGAAGTGCGTGTTCTCCGAAGTGCCACACTCACCACTATTGACGCCACCGCTGCGCCCACAAGCAGCCACAGCACCAACATGCCAGAGTACATCCGATTAAACGTTGAGCTGGCAATCACCAATAGTCCAATGAGCGTTAGCCCGGCGAACACATCTGCTGCTACCAGTGCTGGTTGTGGCGCCCTGGCATCAACCTGCTCGGGCCACACTGGCGTCACTTCAGGCACTTGAGTCGTTGCAGCCGTTCGAACCGCTTCAGGCACTTGTGTCACCACGAGCGCACCCCATCCCATGCCGCGGCAAAATTTTCTGCCGACGTGGCACTAATGACCAACATCCCGGCATCACTGTTGGTGTGTGTAGCTCGCTGACCCAACAGACCTACCAAAATCGACGGGTACATTCCGCGCAGAGACGCGACACTGGCGATGTCGACATCTCCATCATCGCCAGTGAATACCACCAATGTGTCGCCAAGTCGGCGAACTCGAAGCCGGTCAATCGCAAACCCTAGCGACGGGGAGTCTGTGAGTTCCGTTTCGGCCAAACGATCCAGGAACGCTTGCGTTCCCAGACTGGCTTGGCTGCCACCAATTGCAGCGCCATCGCATGCTTGCAAGCTCACATGCAGGCCAGCGCGGAGCGCGGCCACTATTACCGATGCCGCACAATCAGCCGCCGCTTCGAATGCTTCGGGATCGGGATAGGAGCTCTGGCGATTGTCTACCAGCACCACAATCCGCGGCAGGGAAGTATCCACGTGCTCACGCACCATGAGCTCCCCAACTCGAGCGGCGGTACGCCAGTGCACGTGCCGCAAATCATCCCCGGGAACATACTCGCGGAGCGCGTGGAACGTGATGCTTCCATGCTCGACTTGGTCGACAGCGCCATCCAAGCTACGCGCTCGGCCGACCGGAACAGTGTGCAGGGGCAGCGGAGCGGGATGTACCCAGACTTGCCGAGTTCCTCCGTATTCACGGCTGCTGCGGATGAGGTCTAACGGGTCGCGCCGTTCGATACGCAGCGGTCCGACGGTGACTACTCCTCGTCGAAGGGTCGGAAGCGGATACTGCACCGCGGTGACTTTTGCCGGGCCCAATCGCAGCACTGGCACCGTCACTGTCGCCGCCCCACAGCGATCAAAGGCAATCAGGTCAGCACCCCGCCACCGAGCATGATTACGAACGCTCACCAAACCCAGGCATTCCTCCCCTCGCACAACCCGCTCCGGCTCCACATCGCGGTGCACGTCGAGCGTCCACCGTTGCAGCGTAAAGGCGCATGCACCACAGAATGCGAGCAGAGCGGCCACTCCCACCAGGGTGAGCTCGTTATAGCCAAACAGAGCGCCGCTGATGATCAAAGCGATGCCGGCTAATAGCAGCCCGATGCCGCGACGAGTCACACGCATTCAAACCACCTGTTGACGTTAGCGTTGGCCCGCGTGTTGCGGTTGGCCCTGCACACCTTGCGCGTACCCGTACTGCGGCGCTGGCGGACCTGAATGCACCGGTAGGGCGGCAGGCGGTGTCTCGTTCTGCGCGCCTGGACGCGGGACCGAAACCGCCTCTACCACATCGCGCAGCGCCGCCACAGAGCTGCGGCCGCGCAGAGCGGCATCTGGCGACATCACCAGGCGGTGCGCGTATACCGGTTCCACCAGCGCTTTGATGTCTTCGGGTACCACATAGCCGCGGCCGTGCGACAACGCCAATACCTGGGCGGCACGGGTGAGCGCTATGGCACCTCGCGGGCTCACTCCCACCCGTACCTCGGGAACTTCGCGGGTCGCCGCGGCCAAACTCACCATGTAGGAGTACAACGGCGGAGCAATGTATACCCGCTGTGCCAGCAGGATCATCCGCGAAATGGTCTCGGTGTCGGTCACCGGGCGCAGTGCCTCGACCGAGCGCCCCCCTACGGCGCCGCGAACCACATCGACTTCTACCGCCTCACTGGGGTAACCCACCGATATCCGCATGAGAAAGCGGTCAAGCTGGGCCTCGGGTAGCCGGTAGGTGCCGTCCATCTCGATGGGGTTCTGCGTGGCTACCACCAAGAACGGTCGCGGCACAGCGTGGCGAACACCGTCGATAGTGACGTAGGCCTCCTCCATCACCTCCAGTAGAGCGGATTGAGTCTTGGGCGAGGCGCGGTTGATTTCGTCGGCAATCACCACGTTGGCAAAGACGGGACCCGGATGAAACTCAAACGTTCGGGTTCCTTGGTTGAAGATCGTGACTCCGGTGACGTCTGAGGGCAGTAGGTCGGGCGTGAACTGAATACGGCGCCACTGGCCCTGCACGCTAGCGGCGATAGCCCTCGCGATAGTCGTCTTACCCACGCCAGGCACATCCTCAATGAGTAAGTGGCCCTCGGCGAACATTGCGGTCAGCGCGAACCGCACCACGTCTGCCTTACCCAACAGCACCGCTTCTACGTTCATGGCGACACGGCCGAATACGTTGCCAAACGTCGATACCTCGGCTGGGGTGAGTTGGTCGGTGTAATAGCCGGTCACCGGTGAGCTCCATCCTGCTAACGATCGGCTTGCTCAGAAAAGTACGTGCACATCACCTAGCGGGCACCGATCGGGTGATCGTTGATGTACGTGCAATGGTCACAGTATGACCTCTAGCCCCACATTGGCCACCGACTGGCCGCGCAAATGCAACCAAACACGGGCTCTACTGCGAATACTTCAGCCAGTACTCCATCAGCATCGCAGCATTAAAGGAGAGGCCACGTGCCAAAGATTCGTCTACCAAGGATCCGCATCCCGCTGCGCGGTATTACTGGTGCACTATGCGGAATCATCGCCACCGCATTCGCGCTCGGGATAGCCGAGCTGGTAGCGGCCTTGGTCAGGCCCCAGGCCTCACCAGTAATTACGGTAGGCCAGTCGGTGATCGACGCTACGCCCACGCCGGTAAAAGAATGGGCGATTGCCCACTTTGGCTTTAACGACAAACTCGTGCTGCAGAGCGGAATCTTGGTAATACTTGCTATCTTCGCCGCGATAGTCGGGGTGATCGCAGTTCGACGGCTGCTTTTTGGCGTGATCGGCGTAGCGATCTTCGGCGTAGTCGCCATTGCGGCCGCGGCATCTCGGCCGGTCGCTCAGCTGCTCGACGTGCTGCCAGCTATCGCGGCGGCCGCCGCTGGCGCGATAGCGCTCGTGGTGCTAGTACGAGCACTCCATAGGGCCGATCTGGTATCTAAGACGGCAACTTTAGCCGGTGATACTGAATCTGACACCGCCTCCAGCGATAACGTTGCCAAGGACAGTAAGCAGCCCCAGCCGGAGTCAGAACAGCCCGGACAGTCCGAGCATAGGGAGCTCCGATCGAGCCCTTCGCGCCGCTCACTGCTCATCGCCGGTTCGGTGTTCACCGGCGCCGCGATCGCTACCGAATCCGTGGGTCGGTGGCTGCAGGGCGTGCTCTACAACGCACGTGCCTCACGCGAGGCCGTGAAGCTACCCGTGCCGGTTGACCCGGCGCCGCCAATCCCCGCTGGGGCAGACCTCAAACTGTCCGGAGTTACGAGTTATGTAACTCCTAACTCCACGTTCTACAAGGTAGACACCACTCTGGTGGTGCCGCAGGTCCGCACGCAAGACTGGCAGCTCCGCATCCATGGCATGGTAAGCGAACCGATCACGTTCAGCTTTGACGAGCTGCTCAAACTCCCAATGATCGAGCGCATGATCACCATGACCTGCGTCTCTAATGAAGTCGGAGATCGGTTGGTGGGAAACGCCACGTGGCTCGGCGTGGCATTGGGGCCACTACTCAAGCAGCGAGGCATCTCCCGTAAGGCCGACCAATTGGTGTGCCGCTCAGTGGACGGGATGACAATTGGGGCGCCGCTGGCGGCAATCATGGACGGCCGCGACGCACTGCTAGCGGTCGGCATGAACGGTGAACCACTGCCGTTCAACAACGGCTTCCCGGCCCGGGTGGTTGTACCGGGGCTGTACGGCTACTGTTCGGCGTGTAAGTGGGTGGTGGATATGGAGGCCACCACGTTCAACGCTTATGACGCCTACTGGGTACAGCGAGACTGGGCGAAAGTCGCACCGATCAAGGCGTCGGCGCGAATCGAAACACCGCAGCCACTGTCTAGTCAAAGCCAGGGACGGATCAATGTGAGTGGCGTGGCGTGGGCTCAACACAACGGCATCTCCAAGGTGGAGGTGAAGATCGACGACGGGCCCTGGCAACAAGCTGAACTTGGCACGGCGATGTCGAAGGACGTCTGGCGGCAGTGGGTGTACCGCTGGGACGCTCCGCCGGGGTTCCATCGGATCACCGCCCGCGCCACAGATGGCGACGGCCAGCTGCAAACCGCGGATCGCGCGAAGCCGTTCCCAAACGGTTCCAGCGGATGGCACAACATCGTGGTAACGATTGAGTAACGGAGCCATCCGGGTCGGTAGGCCGCGCCGAAGGTTAAGCGATTGCAATGACATACATTGCAAGCGCACAGCACGACTATTCCAATGCTATGTGCAGAAAGAGAGTCCTTAATGTTGAAGCGTAAGGTCGCCGCCATCCTGGCGATCGGAGCACTCACCGTCACGCTCGCAGCGTGTGGTAGCGACTCCAAAGACAGCAAGAAGAACAACAAGCCGGAAGCTTCGCCTACGGCCACTAGCGCCATGCCCTTTGGGGCTGGCTGTGCCGGTGTGCCCAAAGGTGACGCAAAGGGCAGCTTTTCCAGCATGTCTAGCCAACCGGTTGCTACCGCGGCCAGCAACAACCCGCTTCTGACCACCTTGGTCAAGGCTGTTGGTGTGGCTGGTCTTGGTGACACGTTGAACACCACTCAAAACATTACGGTGTTCGCGCCAGCCGATCCCGCATTCGCAAAGATTCCAGCAGATAGCTTGAAGGCGCTACTTGCTGACAAGGCCAAGTTGACCAAGGCACTGCAGTACCATGTGGTCCCAGGCAAGCTCTCTCCTGAGCAGTTGGCCGGCACTCACAAGACCCTTACCGGGGAGTCGCTCACCGTTACTGGTAGCGGCGAGAACTTCACAGTGAACGGTACGGCCCCTATTCTCTGTGGCAACGTGCCGACCGCCAACGCAACCGTGTACATCATTGGCACCGTGCTCGACCCTTCAACGAAGGTAACAGCCGGCGAGACTCCAGAGGGACCAGCTTCCAAAAGCTAAACCCTGAAGGAACCTCAACGTGGAGGGGCGCCCACCGATCGTGGTGGGCGCCCCTTCTTTCGCTCGTTTTCCCTGAAAACGTCGGAAAAACGAGCCAAACAGCGACGTTTTCAGGGAAAACGCCGTAGGGGCTCGCCGACCGGCGCGCTAGAAACCCAGACGGCGCAGCTGACGCGGATCGCGCTGCCAGTCTTTGGCAATTTTCACGTGCAGATCCAAGTACACCTTCATTCCCAGCAGTGCTTCAATATGCGCACGTGAGCTGGTTCCAATCTGTTTCATCCGCGCGCCACGCGCACCCAGGATGATCGCCTTCTGGCTTTGACGCTCCACGTATACATTGGCGTAAATGTCGAGCAGGTCCTCGCGCCCCGCGCGCGGCCCCATCTCTTCTACGATCACCGCCACCGAATGCGGCAGTTCATCACGAACACCTTCTAGCGCGGCTTCACGGATCAGCTCCGCGACCATAACCTGTTCAGGCTCATCGGTGAGCTCACCTGCCGGATACAGCGGAGGGGAGACAGGTAAAGCTGTCACCAACAGATCGGCCAGCAGCTCTACTTGGTCACCCGCGGCGGCGGACACGGGAATGATCTCGCGAAATTCTCCCAGCTGTGAGACCGCGATGAGCTGATTGGCAAGCTGGTCCCGATCCACCAGGTCGGTTTTGGTCACGATCATGAAGGGGTCCGGCCGGTTTAGCCGAGCTAGCTCCGTCGCAATATAGCGGTCACCAGGCCCCACCGGCTGATCGGCCGGAATACAGAAACCCACTACATCTACCTCTGACCACGTGGCACGCACGACGTCATTGAGGCGCTGGCCCAGTAGCGTACGGGGCCGATGCAGACCAGGAGTGTCCACTAGCACCAGCTGCGCGTCTTGGCGGTGCACAATACCTCGAACCGCGTGCCGAGTGGTCTGGGGTCGATTACTGGTGATCGCGATTTTGCTGCCCACCAGCGCGTTGGCCAGCGTGGATTTACCGACGTTGGGGCGCCCCACGAAGCAGGCAAAACCAGCCCGATGGTCCGGCGGGTACTCGACGGGGCCATGATTCCAAGGAGATCCAGTACCGCGATCCGCGGGGTCAAGGGCACCGCCGGGTTGTCTGTTCATCGGGCGGGCTCGGCGGCCTCGGCGGAGCTGAGCGCGTTCGGCGTGCTGGCCTGTCCCGCTACAGGCTGTCGTTGCACCAGCACAGTGTCGACTCGATTGCGTCGGCCTCCCGCTGACTCCGCAGTCAGCGTCAATCCCGCTATGAGAGCTGTCGCGCCAGGGATCGGAACCTTCCCTAAAGCATGAGCCAGCAGACCGCCAACAGTCTCCACATCGCCGGTGGGCAGCCGCACTCCAAGCTCCTCGGCTAAATCCTCCACCGAAAGACGCGCGGTTACACGCACAGTCTCAGCATCAATCTGCTCAATAGCGGGACGCTCATTGTCATATTCGTCGGCAATCTCGCCCACGATTTCTTCCACGATGTCTTCAATAGTGACCAAGCCCGCTGTACCACCGTATTCATCGACCACGATGGCGATATGGATCCGGCGCGCCTGCATCTCACGCAGCAGATCGTCAATCGGTTTGAACTCAGGGATGAACTCCGCCTGCCGCATCACTGTACTTAGAGGCTCCGCACCCTGGGTCGATGGCTGATTGTGTAGGGCTAGCGCAACGTCCTTGAGATACACCACGCCGACGATGTCGTCAACGTCAACTCCCACTACTGGTATCCGCGAAAAGCCGCTTCGCAGCGCGAGAGCCAGCGCTTGATCCACAGTTTTACTCGACTCAATCCAGACCACATCGGTGCGGGGAACCATCACCTCGCGCACCATAGTGTCGCCTAGCTCGAACACTGAGTGGATCATGTCACGCTCATCGTGCTCCACATCGCCACGCTGCTCAGCAAGGTCGAGCAGCTCGCGCAGCTCCACTTCGGTGGCAAATGGACCCTCCCGGTACCCCTTTCCAGGGGTCACGGCGTTCCCCACCGCGATGAGTAGGCGCGCCAATGGTCCGAGCACGTAACCAAGTCGCCAGATGATTCCGGCACAGGCCAGCGCCACTGGATAGGGATGCTGCCGCCCAAGCGTGCGCGGCCCCACGCCGACGAGCACAAAACTCACCAGCGTCATGGATGTGGCCGTGGTGGCAAGCGCGGCCACTCCTAGCCCCCACGTATGTATCGTCACCCAGGCGACCAATACGGTGGCGGTGAGCTCACACGCCAAGCGCAGCAAGATCAATAGGCTTATATGCGGAGCCAGTGACCGAATCACCGCTGACAGCGCCCGCGCGCCATGTACCCGCTCATGAACGAGTTCGGCGACCCGAGTCGGCGCGATCCGAGCAAGGGCGGCGTCGGCCATGGCGCAACCACCAGCCATCACCACTAAGACGCCGGCGCCGGCCAAAAATGCTGGGCTATTCACGCCGATCCACCGAGCTCACCCGCCAGGAGGCGCCAGGTACGCAGCAGCCGGCTCTGCAACGCGAACATCTCACGTTCCTCTTCAGGATCAGCGTGGTCATATCCCAGTAGATGCAGCACGCCATGCACGGTGAGCAGGTGCAACTCATCGGCCATCTCATGGCCAGCTTGAACAGCCTGCTGCTGCGCCACAGCCGGGCAGAGCACCACATCGCCAAGTAGCGCCGGCGCCTCACCTGGAACATGGCCCGGACCCCGCTCGGGATCTAGCTCATCCATCGGAAACGCCAGCACGTCTGTGGGACCGGAAACGTCCATCCAACGTTTGTTCAGCTCAGTCATATGCTCAACATCGATCAGTAGCATCGAGAGCTCGGCCATGGGATTTACCCCCAGCTCGTCTAGCGCATGTTGAGCTACCGCGATCAGCGCTGACTCGTCAATAGCTACGCCTGATTCATTCGAGATCTCAATCGACATCGCCGGCTAGCCTTTCCGACTGGATGCGGCACGAACGGAGCTCCCAGTAAACCGACGCGGCCCTTTAGCCCGCGAGCTCGTTGCGTCGACCTCAGCCAGGCGCTCATCCCACACCGCATAGGCGTCGACGATCTCACCGACCAACCGATGCCGCACCACATCGTCACTGGACAGCACGGCGAAGTGCACGTCATCTATATCGCGCAGAACCTCACGGACCACCTTCAGTCCGCTGCGCGTGCTACCAGGAAGATCTACCTGGGTGACATCCCCGGTCACTACGATCTTAGAGCCAAAGCCCAGCCGAGTGAGAAACATTTTCATCTGCTCAGGCGTGGTGTTTTGAGCTTCATCGAGAATGATGAACGCGTCGTTGAGGGTGCGGCCACGCATATACGCCAACGGCGCTACCTCAATGGTTCCGGCCTGCATCAGACGCGGGATCGACTCCTCGTCGAGCATGTCGTGCAGCGCGTCATACAACGGCCGTAGGTACGGATCAATCTTCTCGTGCAACGTGCCTGGTAAATAGCCCAGTCGCTCGCCTGCCTCCACCGCGGGCCGAGTGAGGATGATTCGGTTGACCGTCTTGGCTTGCAGTGCTTGCACGGCTTTCGCCATCGCCAGATATGTCTTTCCTGTGCCGGCTGGTCCAATACCGAAGACAATGGTGTATGCATCGATTGCATCGACGTAGCGCTTCTGGTTCAGGGTCTTGGGCCGGATCGGGCGGCCACGCCGCGACAGCACATCTAGCGTGAGCACATCAGCGGGGCGTTGCGCATCGGGGTTTGGAGCGGCCAGCATTCCGATCGTGCGCCGTACCGCGTCGGCGGTCAACGGCTGTTGGCGTTGCACGAGTGCGAGCAGCTCGGTGAAGATCTGCTCGGCCACAGCATTCTCGGCCGGAGTTCCCGTCAACGTGATTTCGTTGCCGCGTACCAGAACGTCAGCTGAGACCGCGTCTTCGACAACTTTCAAGATCTCATCGCTAGAACCCAATAGGCTCAACATGTCGGCTGGGCTTATCACGATCCGGGCCTGGACCGTAGCGGTGGAAGTATCCGCAGCAACAACGGAAGGGCTGCCGAAGGGAGGCGCTACGGACGGTGGTTCACGGGGCGGAAGGGACGGTTTTGACATAAAGTTGGCCGGAGAAGGCCGTTCACGCTGCTCTCAACTCGTAGTAGGTGACTCGCTGTGGATGGACGCTGGCCCCATCCTACCCGGTAAACGCCGATAGCATGGGCCCCAACGGCCTACCACCCAG
Source organism: Acidimicrobiales bacterium (assembly GCA_003243955.1). GTDB lineage: Bacteria > Actinomycetota > Actinomycetes > Mycobacteriales > QHCE01 > QHCE01. The sequence goes on from QHCE01000061.1 coordinate 16,346, forward strand.
CACGTGCGCGTGAACGTGAAAGACATCCTGCCCGGCATCCGGGCCAGTGTTAAATAGCACGCGATATCCGTCGGTATCGACACCTTCAGCCGCGGCGACAACCGCGGCGGTGCTCGCCAGCTCGCCCACTAGGGCCGAATCCGCGGCGGCAAGAGCGGCCAGCGTTGGCTCATGTTGCTTGGGGATGACCAGCACGTGTACCGGTGCCTTGGGAGCAATGTCGCGAAAGGCCAGCGTGCGCTCGGTCTCATGCACCACTGTCGCTGGGATTTGGCCGGAAACAATGCGGCAAAACAAGCAATCATCGGCAGCCATGCCGAAATCTTAGCCTAAAGCAGCGCAGGGCATAGCTTCCACCAGCAGCGCTTTGAATTAACTAGTTGCTACCGTGGAAGTCTTTCCCCGCAGCTGGATAGAGTAACGCCCATGTTGTGGTGGCGAGGGTTTTCGCAGAATTCTGTGCAGCAGCACCGTTGGCGGGAGCGACTGCAGCGTTACCACGCGCGACTAGTCTCCGAGCAGCTCAACTACGCCGAGCCCGGCATGACGGAACGTGACGATGTGCCGCGCGGTTACCGCCGAACGCTGCGACGCGAACGACTGGGCAACGGTGAACCCAACTTTCGCCAGGCATGGGCAGCGTTATCTGCCGGGCACATGCATCGGGGCTCAGGGCTGGGCCTATACCCCGATCAGGGTGCGCTGGACTCGGGTTCAACGTTTCTCAGCTATGCGGCGTGGGGCCCGCTGGCTCTACTCAACCCGTGCCGAGTGATCACCGTTTTCGAGGAGCCGCTGCGCGCGGGAATCACGTATGGGACACTGCCCGGGCACGTACTGCGCGGCGAGGAAGAGTTCGTAGTGGAGCTGGAAACCGGTGGAACTGTGTGGCTGACGACCACCACGGTGAGTAAGCCCGCGGCTATCTACGCCCGGCTGTGCGCCCCGCTGACTCGGTGGGCGCAAGCGTATGTGGCAACCCGGTTCGCACGGGCTTTGCAAGCAGCTGTTCACGCCGAAGCGGAAAACCACCATGAGTAATAAGCAGCACTACGATATCGCCGTAGTCGGCGCGGGACCGGCTGGCTCAGTGGCCGCCTACGCGGCGGCAGTACGCGGGTTGCGGGTAGCGCTGATCGACCAACGCAGTTTTCCGCGGGACAAATCGTGCGGAGACGGGATCGGCCCCGGAGGAGCTCGGCTGCTGAAACGGCTTCGACTCGATCCCGTGCTTGCCGATGCCGTACCCATCGGAGCAATCTCCATCGTGGGGCCTGACGGCACTGAGGCCCGCGCCGACGTGCCAGTCGTCGATGGCGAACCGCAGCACGGGTATGTCATGGATCGGAAGACGTTCGATAATCGGCTTTTTGCCGCCGCGTGCCAGGCTGGCGCGGACGACTATACCGGACACAAGCTACAGGTGGATCCAGAAATCGATGCTGCGGGCGCAGCCATCAGGAACGGGCAGCGGAGCATGACGCTGCGCCGCGGCGCGGCCCACGACAGTAACGCACAAGAGGTCCAGCTGTCGTGTCGCTTGCTGGTCGGGGCCGACGGCGCCTACTCGTCGGTACGGCGGCTACTGGGAGCACCAGCGCATCCTTGCCGGCACACGTTGCTGGCGATGCGGGCATACGCCGACGTTCCAACCGATTTCGAGCCTCGGCTGATGTTTGAGTTCAGCCGCGAGCTGCTACCTGGCTATGGCTGGATCTTCCCCAGCGGCGCCGGCTGGGTAAATGTGGGTGTGGGGTTGACGCTCAGCAACACAACCTCAGCCCCTAACGATATTCGAAGTCAACTATCGGCATTTGTGGCGCGCGCACGGGAACGTGGGCTATCCATCGGTCCGCTGCGCGGTCACCGTTCCCATCATCTGCCTACAGCAGCACATATCCCCCAATTACGCTACTGGCGTGCCGCGTTGGTAGGAGACAGCGCAGCGATGATCAACCCCATGAGCGGTGAGGGCATCGTCTATGCGATGACGGCGGCCACCGCGCTCGTCGAAAAACTTCCAGCTGACCTCACCGATGAGCACGCACTTCACTGTGCTCTTACCGACTACCAACTTTGGTATCAGCGCAGCTATCGGGCGCACATGCGAGCCAACCACCTGGCGACTCGCATCATGGCGCGACCGAACGGAGCAAATTGGGCAATACGGGCCGCGCACCGCAACCCCGATGTGATGTCGGCCGCGGTGAAACTGCTGTTCGACCTAGGTCACATCCCGCGCCGAACGCTGGCTAAGGGCCTACTACGCGCCGCGCTGGGCTAGACGGAACGAGATTTAGTACCAATTAAGCCGTTGCGAATGTGCCCATGCGCCACACGGCGTCGTATAGCGATCCTGAATATATTTCAAGCCCCACTTGATCTGCGGGACGGGATTGGTTTTCCAGTCAGAACCAAATGACGCCATCTTGCTGCCCGGCAGCGCCTGCGGGATGCCATAGGCACCCGAGGACGCGTTCTCGGAAAGAGGGTTCCAGTGGCTTTCTTTGGTCCACAGTTTATCCAAGCAACTCATCTGGGTGACCTCAAAACCGGCCACCATAAGTATTGAGCAGCCAACCTGCTTGACACCGGTATAGCTCAAGCAATCAGTGGGAGCGTCCGGCGCAAGACCGCCAGCTCCGAGCGCTGCGGCTACTGCGGCTATAGCGCGTTCCTTGGCGTCCTTAGCTGCCGCCTGTGCTCGCTGCGCGATCGAGTCCCCTACTTGCTGCGCGCGCGCCGCTGCTTGAGACTGCGCTTGTTTACTCAGCGAGCTTTCTTGCCGGGCGAGCTTAAGCTGTGCCCCAGCTGGAAGTGACTGTGGCCCGATGTCTGGAGGAGGTGGTTTAAAGGCTTTACTAGCGACAGTTTGGGCTTCGGTGGCTGATTGCAGGGACAACGTCTCGGTCGGTTGGTGCTGCACTCTAATGAACACTCCGGCCCCAAGCCCGGAGAGTAAGAGCGCTACCGCAAGGCCACGCACTAATACGTGCGTGCCCGCTACGGGTTTCCGTGCCACGGGGAAGTTTCCTTCCGTTACTGAAGTTGAACCGATACTGAAGTCAGGCTGATGCTGAAACCGATATCGGCGTGCGCGATGCACTAGCGGTGTTCACAGCAACCGCTGCTAGGGGTAAGCCAAGCGGGCAGCTTGCCGCAGTTCGCCTCGCACGTCAAATCAACGTTCCTGCGAATGACTGTATTGGTCTGTTCCTGCCCGAAGTCGGCGGAAAGACTAAAGAGCTGACGTAACACCAGCTAGATGAAGGGATGCCGTGGGCTAATTGTCCTAAAAGATCGGAGATGTGGCTGAAAAAACCGTGATACTTACGCAACCTTCGCGCTCTGCCACGCCACAGCAACGCTAAAAGCCGGGCGCTCTAGTTCGGGACCTCTTCCAGCATCTCCGTAACCAACGCCGCTATCGGGGAGCGTTCGGATCTAGTAAGCGTGATGTGCGCGAACAACGGATGCCCCTTCAGCGCCTCTACCACAGCGGTGACGCCGTCGTGGCGACCTACCCGTAGATTGTCACGCTGGGCCACGTCATGGGTGAGCACTACCCGGGACCCCGATCCCACTCGAGACAACACCGTGAGCAGCACACCGCGCTCCAGCGATTGTGCTTCATCAACGATCACAAACGAATCGTGCAACGATCGGCCGCGGATGTGCGTCAATGGCAGCACTTCCAACATCTTGCGGCCCAGCACCTCCTCGATCACCGAATCCGAAACCACCGCCCCGAGCGTGTCGAATACCGCCTGCGCCCACGGGTTCATCTTCTCGGCCTCGGTGCCCGGCAGGTAGCCCAGTTCTTGGCCGCCCACGGCATACAGCGGCCGGAAGACCACTACCTTCTTGTGCCGCCCCTGCTCCATGACCGCGTCCAAGCCGGCGCACAGTGCCAGCGCGGATTTTCCGGTCCCCGCGCGGCCGCCCAGTGAGACAATCCCTACCTCGTTGTCCAGCAGCAGATCAAGCGCGACGCGTTGCTCCGCGGAGCGACCATGCAGTCCGAATGCTTCCCGGTCGCCGCGCACCAAGCCCACGGTTTTGTCTGGCCGTACCCGGCCTAGCGCGGAGCCGCGACCCGAAACCAGAACCAAGCCGGTGTGGCACGGCAGCTCAGCCGCGGCCGGCAGCTCTAGCGACTCCTCGCCGTACAGCTGTGCCATCTGATCGTCGGTGAGCTCAAGCTCAACCATGCCAGTCCAAGGCCGATCGGATACTTCGGCAAGCTCGGCGCGATACTCCTCTGCCTGAAGGCCCACCGCGCCGGCCTTCACCCGCATCGGAAGGTCTTTGGTCACCAGCACAACATCACGGCCATCTTGGGCCAGGTTCAGTGCGACGGCCAGAATGCGCGAATCGTTCTCGTGTACCCGGAATCCCGGCGGGAGCGCGCCGACCTCGGCGTGATTGAGCTCCACATAGATGTGACCACCTACATCATTGACTGGTACCGGCTTGTCCAACCGGCCATGCTGCACTCGCAGCTCATCCAGAAAACGCAGACACTGCCTAGCGAACCAGCCCAGCTCTGGGTGATGTCGTTTGGATTCCAGCTCGCCTACCACCACAAGTGGTAACACAACATCATGCTCAGCGAAGCGCCGAATGGCTCCTGGATCTGAGAGTAGAACTGATGTATCGATCACATAGGTACGAATCTGACGGGAGTGCAAGGAGCGCGTAGACGGCATAGCGGCGGTCCACTTCTGCGGGCGCTCACCCACCGCGCCTGCTACTAGGTCGAGGAGACAAGACAACTACTTCGACCATAGAGCCCCCGAGCCACAAAGTGCGCCGAAACACGAGAGGGAATTGAAAAACTCTTGATATGTTTCAGCCGGCAAGCTCATGGAGTACCGCGAATGACGCAAAAAGCATTGGCGGCATCCGCACGCGTTAGGTCGTTCAGGCTAAGCTGATGCGGAGAAAACTAATTGGTAGCCAAGGAGTAGCTAGGCATGACCTCGCCGACAAAGTCCGCAGCTAAGTCTGGCGCGCGCTCCCCGGCCGAGCCGGAGGCATCAGCAGATGCGCCGCCCGCGGCCCAAGACGCGGAGATCGAACGTGTCATCGGCCTAGTGCAGACCCAGCAGGAGACCATCGACTACCTGGTGCAGTACATCGAACGAGTAGAAGCCCAGCTCAACGACCGGATCGACACGGTGGAGAGCGCTCCAAGTGCCGCCGCGGCGCCTACCGACGCTGGCGCACCAGCGCAGCCGGCCGCCGGGCCAGATCCCATCGACTGGGCCAGCATCAGTGGTCCCGCTCGCATCAAAGCCTGGAATGACCTTTCCCGGTTCACCGAAGGGCTGGTCTTTCGCTACAGCTTGCAGCTGGAGATTCTGCCATGTTGGTGGATGCATGGCGAGGCGGTGGAGGAGCTCACGTCGCTGTGGCAGGCCCGTCAGGTCGCCTACGCTCCTGGCTCGGATGCGTCTATGGCCAGCTGGTGGCAAGACCTACTAGAACGCAGCCGAATGCGGATGCGAGAGATCTTTGGTTCCTGCCGCGACGGCCACATCGATTCCTCCGGCCAACGCTGGATGACCGACGAAAACCGCAGCGCGCTAGCCCGCGCCATTCAGGAAGAATCCCAACAGTTCGGGTAGGGACTTGGATTCTGACGTCGGGAGCGAACCAGCGCAGTCCCAGATCGATCTAAGGTCGCCGTCGCTCAGCTGTTATGTAGCTGGAGAAGGAAATTCATCGCAGTCACCTATACCTCTCTTAGACAAGGTAGATTGTCTGTACGCGGATCGGTGTGCCTGCACGAAAGCACGGCGTTACCGACGCTGACATATGACACAGCGTTAGCAGCGCGATGCGCCGAGTTGTTATGGGCGATGGTTTGAGGTATCTCTGAAACGGTTCGAGCAGATGAAGCCTCGCTACGAGAAGCCATTGAGGCTGCCCGCGCACACGGGCGATCATGGAACCAAGTTGCGATAGCACTGGGAGTTTCCCGAAAGGCAGCCCCGATGCATCGGTGTGGCTATGACCACGGCCCATGCAACAGAAAACTTGGTGCCCAACGTTCAAGAACTGAGCGTAGAAGAAAGCGCAGAGTTGTTCGACGCAGCTGCGCGTAGACACCTTGGCATGTCCGGCTCGGAGTTTTTGGTCTCATGGGACCAAGGGCGCTTCGCTGGAGAACCCGAGTGCGTCGAGGCCATGTCGGTGGCAATGCTGATCCCCCTTGTCCGGTAAAACCTCAGCCGTAGCGGGTTAAATCCGACACTTGAGCTCCCGCAAAGATTGCAACAAACCCTTTCGTAAAAGGCAAGCCTTGTATAAAGTAGATTTGTGAATGCGGCGATGTTCTAGTGATGAAGTGGCGGATCGTTGTTCTAGATCCCGCATTGACGTGGCTTCGTGAGCTGCGGAAGCGAGATCGAGAGACCGCTCGACTAGTGGGTGCCGCGATCAAGGTACTTGAGGAAGAAGGCCCACATCTGGGGCGGCCGTTAGTGGACACGATTAAAAGTTCAACGATCAAAAACCTTAAGGAGCTTCGACCAGGCTCAGCGGGGTCAAGTGAAGTGCGATTGTTGTTTGTGTTTGATCCGGCGCAGCATGCGGTGTTTCTAGTCGCGGGTGATAAATCGGGCCAGTGGAAGGACTGGTACCGGCGAGCGATCGCTGAAGCGGAACGAGTCTATACCGCATATCGAAAGGAGGCGAAAGTTCATGAACGGTGATAGCAAGACAAGTGCCGTCAGCTGGGGCGAGCTGAAAGAGGAGCTTTTCGACGTGGATGATCAGCGGGCGATCGCTGCTCATGCCCAGGTATTGCGTGCTCAAGTCCGTGCATACCGTCTTGCTGAGGTTCGCAAACGGCAACACACCACACAGGTTGCGGTTGCTCACACTATGGGGGTGAGCCAAGCTCGGGTATCGGAAATTGAACGTGGCCACATTATTCGCAGCGAGGTCGATACCCTCGCCGCCTACGTGGGGGCATTAGGCGGGAATCTTCGACTCGTCGCTGATTTTGGCGACGAAACCATAACCCTCGCCTAACCTGCTTCACACGAGCATCTGGGCACAATGGCGTTAGATTGGCGGGGGTAACTACCATGCGACACACAGATGAAGAGATCGAGCATGCGGCGCAGCGGTTTGAACAGCTCGCCGACTCGCTCGATCCAGAAAATGCCGAGGTCGATCACACCGATGACCTTCGTCATATAGCAACTGTCTCTGAAACGGTTCGAGCAAATGAAGCCTCGCTACGAGAAGCCATTGAGCTTGCTCGCGCACACGGGCGATCATGGAACCAAGTTGCGATAGCACTGGGAGTTTCCCGACAAGCAGCACGCCAAAGATTCACGGATAAGACGCACGTTTAGGCATCGTTGCGGCCGTCGATCTCCCCATGGGGCTTATCTCGTGCGCCCTAGCGAGCTATTGAAAAACGTCCAGCAGTTCGAATGAACAATAGCCTGACAGCGCACATTCCGGAAGCGACAATTCGCGTGCATCACGGGGATGGTCGAGCACCCCACCTACCAGCCGAGGCAAGAATTTCCTGATGAAGCTTATGAGCCTGCTGCCATCGACGGGCAAGTATAGCCCGTCGATCTTCTTGCAGTAATTGGACATAAGCAGCAGCTTCGGTGGGATTAGTATTAAGCAGACCTTCTGCCATAGGGACGTGCCTCCCAAGTGCCTCAGCCCGCATCTGAGCACCAGCATCCCCTGTGGCGGCGGCAGTACGCAGCTTCTGTAACTGTTCAATTTGGCTGGCAAGCACCTTCTGGGAGTAATAGGGGTCACGTGGGTCTAAGTATGTAGGCGCTTCCATAAATGGTCCGCCTGTTGGACCTCCACGAGGGTCTGAGCCGCTAGGACCACCCGCACCTGGATCGTCAGGGAAGGGAGTCCAACCTAGGGAGGGAATACTTTGAAGGCCTTGCCCGACGCGCCCAAGGCCACGCTCGGTGGCATAGCCCTGGACCAGGTGATCGCTAAGGCCCTTAGCTGATTGTGCAGTCTCGACGATGTTCGCGTTAGAGGCAATCATGTGTGCGAATCCGGACTCACCCATGATGGTGACCAGGTATTCCCTCATGTGCTGCTGAAGCGCTCCAAGCGCAAAATCGGGGTGTTTTGAATAAGCTCGTCCATGCACTTGCGCGTGTATCTCTGGGTCTGTCCTGGGGCGAAAGTCATCTTCGGACCCAAGCTGCCGAAGCTCCCAGGCACGCTCGCCCTGGGTTCCCACTCTTTTTCTTGCTTCCCACATGCGATCATGGGCGTCCCCAGGCATCCAAATAAAGTAGTCGTAGCCGTCTTCACCCTGCCGCAAATGTCCAACTTTAGTCCAGTAATGCCAGGTATTCGCGCCCTGATAAATTCCATGGTCTCGAAGGAGTTGAATATGAGCCGGATCTGTTACCTGATTGCCTTGGGTGTCCTCGTAATTCTGACTACCTCTTCTAGAGAATCTACCTCTACCAAAAAGCCCACAACCAGTAACCACATAAATTTTGTTGGTTTCCGGATCCATTACGGTTCGATGGTTTCTTCCAGTTCTGGGGTGTGCAAAGCTGTTATAAACGTGACGTTTAAATCTACTCGTATACCATTCTTTCAACCTCTGAAATTTAATCTGGCTATTCCGTCTGCGGTAAAGGGGAACAGCGTCAAGGTGCTTTCTTACCTGTTCTGCGTCGCCAAGATGCCCTAAAGTTTCCTGACGTGAAATAACGGCCTTTAAAACAACCTGTAGGGCGTCGTCATCCCACTTTGGCTTATTGGTATGCCGTAGGCGAGGGCCTGGGGCCGTAAACTCCCCATTTTTTTCCCACCAGTCACTCCAGAAACCCATGGCGACCTCCAATGTGCCGGTGCTAGAAGCTCTAGCCAGCGTCAACACTACCTACAGGGAGAGCACGCTCACCTGCCCTACTTGCACCAATACTACTCGCTGTTGCCAATCGTGACTGGACAAGCGCGATTTTCATCCAAAACTTTTACTATTTGTCCGGTTCGGGATCATCGACGTCTAGCGCGGAACCGCATGACAGACATAGATTAGGTATTAAAGTTCATCGTTCCCAGCCGCTGCCGCAGACTCTCAAGCTCGGCCTTCAGCTCAACCGGGAGCTTGTTGCCGAACTTCTGGAACCACTCGGCGATGGAATCGGCCTCGGTGCGCCATGCGTCGATGTCCACCGCCAGCGCCTCCGCGATGTCAGCCGAATCAATGTTGAGGCCGCTTAGATCTAGAGAATCCGGTGACGGCACGCGGCCAATCGGGGTATCGATGCTGCCACCCCGGCCTTCCAAACGGTCGACCACCCACGCCAGCACTCGACTGTTCTCCCCGAAACCGGGCCACACAAAGTGTTTTTGAGTGTCGGCGTCCTTGCGGAACCAGTTGACGTAGAACACCTTGGGGAGCTTCTTGGACGGCTCAGTAGAGCTGCGCTCCCCGATGGCGACCCAGTGCGCCAAGTAATCCCCGGCGTGGTAACCCAAGAACGGCAGCATCGCCATCGGGTCACGTCGCACCACACCAACCGCGCCAGCGGCGGCGGCCGTCGTCTCCGACGACAATGTGGCGCCCATAAAAACGCCATGCGCCCAGTCATAGGCCTCAGTGACTAGCGGGACGGTTGTAGCCCGGCGTCCACCAAACAAGATCGCCGAGATCGGCACGCCGTTCGCGTCGTCGAACTCCGGAGCGACAATTGGGCACTGCGAGATCGGCGTGCAGAACCGTGAATTGGGGTGCGCCGCCGGCCGCCCAGAATCAGGCGTCCAGCTTTGCCCTTTCCAGTCAGTGAGGTGGTCTGGCTTCTGCTCGGAGTAACCCTCCCACCAGACATCGCCGTCATCAGTAAGCGCAACGTTGGTGAACAGCGCATTGCCCTGCTCGATCATGCGCATCGCGTTGGGGTTGGTCCCCCAACCCGTACCAGGCGCCACTCCGAAGAAACCGAACTCCGGATTCTGGGCATACAACCGGCCGTCCGCACCGAACCGCATCCAGGCGATGTCGTCACCGAGCGTCTCCACTTTCCAGCCAGGAATAGTGGGCTCTAGCATCGCTAGGTTCGTCTTACCGCACGCCGACGGGAAAGCGGCGGCAATGTAGTGCACCTGCCGCCGCGGGGAGGTGAGCTTCATGATCAGCATGTGCTCGGCCATCCAGCCCTCGTCGCGGGCGATAGCCGAAGCGATTCGCAGCGAGTAGCACTTTTTGCCGAGCAGCGAGTTACCACCGTAGCCCGAGCCGAAGCTCCAGATCTCGCGTGTCTCGGGGAAATGCGAGATGTACTTCGTGTCGTTGCACGGCCACATCGCGTCGGCCTGGCCTGGCTGCAACGGAGCACCCACCGAATGCAGGCATGGCACAAACTTTGCCGCGCTCTCCCCCGACCCCATCGCCGCGAGCACATCCGCACCCATCCGGGTCATGATGCGCATCGAGGCCACCACGTACGCCGAATCGGTGATCTCCACACCAAACATGGGCTGCTTCGCGGTGAGCGGTCCCATGCAGAACGGAATCACATACATAGTTCGCCCACGCATGCAACCGCGATACAGCGCACGCATGCGCTCCTTCATCTCCCGCGGAGCCGCCCAATTATTGGTGGGGCCAGCATCTTCCTCGCGTTCAGCACAGATGAAGGTGCGCTCCTCAACCCGCGCCACATCGCCAGGGTCAGTTCGGGCCCAGAACGAGTTGGGTTTCTTCACTGGGTTTAGCCGAACCAGCGTGCCCGCCTCGACCAACTCATCAGTGAGCCGCTGCCACTCCAACTGTGAACCGTCACACCACACCACCCGTTCCGGAGTCGTAAGTTCGGCGACTTCGCCGACCCATGCCAGCAGTCCGGCATGATCGGTGGGCTGGTCTTCAAGACCAGCTATTTCAGCGGTGGCAGTCGATGTCATAGGTGCTCTCCTTAGCGCGCCAGGGCTAAGGCACGTGGAAGTGGGGGTTGCCCTCCACGGTAAACCGAAAGATGCTCCAAAATACCGCCTAGAGCTGTGAAAACGCCCACACGCATCGATTCAGAACGCCTCACGCAGTGCGCGAACAGGGCTCGCGGCACGGATCAGTCGATGCTGCCAGCTGGTACTACCCATTCCTGCGCTTGGCCGGTGGTCGCGGCGATCAACTCAAAGTCGCGGTCGTAGTGCAGCAGTACGGCGTTGTGTTCCGCGGCGGTCGCGGCGATGATCAGATCAGGGATGGGCAAGCGGTGCTGACCCCGCTGAGCTAGGGAGTGTTGGAGCTCCAGGGCTGCGGTGAGCACCGAGCGGTTGGAACCAAGATTACGACCGAGAAAGCGTGAGCGCATCCAAGGCAATCTCGACGCCGAACGGCTTGGTCAAGCGTAAAACTCCGTGCGGTTTCACCGTGGCGACCTCGCGATACACTTCATCAGCTAGCTCGTACACCACAGCAGAGGCGGCCCCCTCGCTGTTTAGTTCCAAACGAATGAAGTTCTTGATGCCAGCTGCGGCATACAGCGAAGGTTTCAGCAGCCGGTCTACTGATGTAGAAGAAGGAGAGATAATCTCCACCATCAACGCTACCTGCGTCGCCTCAATGACCATCTCGGTAGTACCAGGACATGACACCACCGCCACATCCGGAATGAGCAGCCGCTGGCTACCGATCCGAACGTTAACCGCTTCAAGAACCTCGAATCCAGATGGTACGACTCGATCGAGCGCCGCTGCACATCGGAACGACACGCGTTGATGCGGTGCACTGGGAGCAGGGTTCATCACAACAGCTCCGTCAATAAGCTCATATCGCCAATCCTCAGGAAATTCGAGGACTTCGGCAATAGTCCACGGGCCAGCATGCCCCAAAGTTGCGACACTCATCGACACCTAAACCCCTTTCACTTTCACTTTCAGCACCACATGGCTCATCTAACGGTAGGCCCATGAACGCAGAGGCGACTGTGAACAACATTACTTCTGCTCATCAGTCTTGTCGAACGACTTCGGAAGCCGCCGAAGCCGAGAGTTCATGTTCCGAATCAACAGCACGGTGGCGATCCCCAGCAACAAGATCACCACTCCGGCAATCGGACCGGCAACGCCGGAGCTAAGGGTGTCACCAAAGTTGTTCGGTTGGTCGTTCCCCGCGGGCGATGGGCCAGCGGACAGATAATCCCAGCGTGCCAGCGCATTAGCTAGAGCACCTAACAGAACCGCAATCATGCCAACACCCCTTGCGCTACTCCGGCGAATAAATCATCTTCTGGGATCTGAGTGTTCACCAACGAGCGGGCCAATTCATAATCTTCCGTCGGCCATAGCTTTCGCTGCAATTCCACCGTGGCAGCAAATCCAATACCAGCGGGGTCAATCTGGGTAGCATGGGCGCGAAGGGCGGCATCACGCACTCCAAAATACTCCCCACATTCCACTCGAGTAGTGACCCGATTGAACTTATCGATTGCCTTATCGTCCCGAGCAAACCACTCGTGGTAAGGCGATTTCAGACTCGCTGCCAGCAATGCCTCATGAATTGTGTGTAACCATTTTCGAGTCCTAGCCATGTGGTAATAAAGCTTCGACGGCTGCCAGGGCTCTCCTTCACCCACATACCGCGTCCGATCCCCCGCCGCTTCGAAAGCCACTACAGACACTTTATGGCACATAATGTGATCCGGATGGGGATAGCCGCCCTCCTCGTCATAGGTGAGGATCACATGCGGTTTAAGCTCGCGCACGAGTCGCACTAGTGGCTTCGCGGCCTCCAACACCGGCTTGGCGGCAAAGCTGTCAGCAGGCAACATATCCGCGAACGGACCCGAATCGACAAAGCCCAGCCACTCCTGACGGAAGCCGATGATCTCTCGCGCTAGCTCCATCTCGGCGTGGCGGACCTTGGTGATGTTCTTCCACACCTCTGGGCGATCCAGGGCCGGATTGAGTACCTCACCGCGCTCCCCACCAGTGCACGTCACTACAGTGACCTCTACACCTTCGGCGAGAAGCTTGGCCATGGTTGCGGCGCCTTTGCTTGATTCATCGTCAGGGTGAGCGTGCACCGCCATAAGCCGTAACTGCTGGTCCGGGTTGCTTGCCACATCATGATCTTGCCACTGCGGCACGAGGAGCCTCCTTGAGTTCTAGCTGGCGGCGGCGCTTGGCGTACACCATCACGCACCTGCCACAATTATTTCCGATGGCTTCAACTGACCAGCACGCAGTGGCTGCAACATCGCCGGCTGGCCCCACATTTCCGCCTGGCCGTTATGGTCGGCGGCGGGCAGCACACGGTGTTGCAGCTCGACGGTATCAGCGGGGGATCATCGCGGCCCTGCTGTGCGCAGTGCTCGCCGCGAGCGGCGCCGCAGCGTGGCGGCTGTATCAAATCTATTCAGCACAGGTAATCCACGTCAGAGTATTGGCGTTCAATGTGGTGTCCGAGCACCAAGTACAAGTACAATTTGAGGTCAAGAAGTCCCCCGGTTCAGCAGTCACCTGTAACGTTCGAGCTCGCTCGCGAGATGGAGCAGACGTGGGCCAAGCCGAGGTGGTCCTACCACCACACGGGCCGGATACGATGACCTATTCGTTGATGACCCGAAAGAGAGCAGTAATCGGTGAAGTACTGCGGTGTGTACCTGGCGAGTAGACGTTAAGCCGGCTTCAGCTTCGCATGACCGGCCGTGCCGCATTCAATTATGTGATTACTGAAATTGTGACCACCCCGCCCAGATGCACATGTAGAAGGAGAGCTCCGTGTCACACACCAAGGCGCCCGTCAATTGGCTCACCCAAGATGCCTACGACCGACTTGCGGCCGAGCTAGAAGAGCTGATCGCTGCACGGCCGGCAATGGCCGCGGAGATCAACGAACGGCGAGAAGAAGGCGACCTAAAGGAAAATGGCGGGTATCACGCCGCCAAAGAGGAGCAAGGCAAGCAGGAGGCTCGCATCCGGCAACTAGAGGAACTGCTGCGCACGGCGCAGGTGGGCGAAGCGCCTACATCGGCAACCACCGTGCAACCGGGAGTGGTAGTGACGGTCCGATTCGATGCAAGCGGTGTCACCAATATCGGGGATGAGGCAAATGATACCGAGAAATTTTTGTTGGGCTCGCGAGAGATCGGTGCGACTACCAACCTCACGGTGTACTCACCAGAGTCCGCGTTGGGAGCGGCACTAATAGGCCGCTCCGAGGGCGACACCGTTTCCTACACCGCACCCAACGGGAACACGTTGCACGCCACCGTTGTGGAGTTGCAGACCTTCCACGGCTAGCCTCCGGCAGCTCGCTTTCTTGTGGCCTGCACTCCTTTGCGCTGGGTGGCCTTGGCGTTTTCAGGGAAAACGTCGCTGCGGGACCCTTTTTTGCGACGTTTTCCCTGAAAACGCCCGAAGGCTCTGAAGATCCCTTAGCTGTGGACAACGACTGGCTGTGCATAACGGTTGAGCGCTATGCCGAATCACAGCATCCTATGCGTCATGACATATAGGACATCGCGTTTCCGCCGTCCCCCCGAGCTGACTGGAGTTGCTTTCCGCGGATCAGATGCCGTTGCCGCTGGGATACTCAGCCCACGGCAGCTTCGATCTTCCCCCTGGGTGCGGATATTTCACGACGTATATCTCGACGGCGGCGAGCTGCTCAGTCACAACGTCGACCACGGAGCACGCTGCCGAGCCGCAGCACTTATTCTCCCTTCAGGAGCCGCCATCACTGGCCGTTCGGCGGCATATCTGCACGGCGTCCAGCTGACGGCCCCCGACGATTTGGTAGAAGTCATTGCGCCCTCCCACCAGCGTTTCGGTCCGGTGCAGGGCCTGCGCATTTACACCGGCGATATCGACGATGCCGATCTCACCACCGGCCTAGAGTGCCCAGTGGCAACGCCGCAGCGGGCCGCGATGGACGCGGCTCGTCGGTTAGATCTGCTCGAAGCGGTAACGCTGCTAGATGCGCTCGGCCATGCGGACAAACTTACTCAGCGCGAGCTGCTCGACCGATTGCCAGAAAAGCGACCGCGTTCATTTGGATTTACCCGCGCTGCACAGGCCATTCTGCTGATGGATGCCCGAGCGGAGTCTCCACAAGAGTCACGCCTTCGGCTCAAGCTCACCCGGAGCGGGCTAGCACCACCAGCTGTGCAACACAGCATATGGGACGGGCCACGCTTCATAGCCCGGGTAGATTTCGCATGGCCCGAGGAGCACCTTGCCGTTGAATACGACGGCGTTTGGCATGCCGAATCGGCGCAGCTAGCCAAGGATCGTCGTCGGCTCAATCGGCTGCTTACCTCCGGCTGGGATGTCATACACGTTACAAACGACATGCTATATGGCGGCTATGCGCAGCTGGTCGAGCAAATAAAGTTAGTGCTCAATAGCGCAGCTTCGCTCAAAAACAGCGCTAACTCTAGGTCGTTTTCAGGGAAAACGTCGCTACGGGACCCTTTTTTGCGACGTTTTCCGTGAAAACGCCAACTATTTCGTTGTTACGTTGCGGAACTTTCGAATCGACAACACCATAAATACGACCATGATCAGCGCGGACCAACCCAGCGCCCACAATGCCGAAGTGCCCGGCGAACCACCGTTAAACCAAGCTCGGATCGCATCGACTGCATAAGTGACCGGATTGTGGCTAACAAATACCTGCAACCAACCAGGCATGGTCTCTGCTGGAGCAAACGCTGAGCTGGCGAACGTGAGCGGAAACACGAACAGGAACCCAATTGTCTGCACAGCCTCGATGCTGGGCACCACGAGCCCCAACCACGCCGCAAGCCACGAGAACGAAAAAGCGATGAACAACATTAGTGCCAAGCCCAGCGCTGCCCCGCCTACGCCGCCTTCAAACCGGAAACCCACCAGCAAGCCCACAATGATCATCACGACAATGCTGATCGCGTTGAGCCCAACGTCGGCGAGCGTACGGCCGAGCACTACTGAGCTTCGTGACATCGGCAGGGAGCGGAAGCGGTCGATGACACCGCGTTTCATGTCATCGGCGACGCCCGTCCCGGTGGTGAAGATCGAGGCGAACACCACGCTTTGCAAAAAAATGCCGGGCATCAAAAACTGTGCGTAGTCCCCGCCAGACACTGACTGGCCGATCGCCCCGCCAAACACGTAGCGAAACAGGACAATGAACATGACTGGCTGTAGCGTGATTCCGACCAAAATATCGGGCTGGCTTCGTACGCGACGCATGTTGCGGAGCGTGATCACCCATGCGTCGGAAAGCCACCATTTCGCTCGGTACCCTACCGAACCCCGGCTCATTGGGCTGAAATCCGCACTGGGCAGCGCCGCGGTGGTCATGCTGACTCCTTTACACGTGCACTGGTAGGGGTATGCGCACCTTTGCCGGCCTTTGGCTCGGCATCTGTTTCGGTGGCTCGACCGGTAAGGGAAAAGAAAACATCGTCCAAAGTAGGGCGGTGAATCGCCAGATCTTCAATGCGCACGCCAGCCTCGTCAAGTTCGCGTACCACGTCAGGTAGCACAGCGGCACCTCGAGGCGCCGAAACTCGAAGCCAGCCTGTGTCCTCATCAATAGTGGGGGTTTCTTTAACTGCTCCAGCAAGCGCTTGAGCAGCGGCGCCCAGCTGCGAAGGATCGGGGACTCGAATCTCCAAACGCTCTCCGCCCACGAGACGTTTAAGTTCATCCGACGTGCCGCGCGCGATCGCCTTGCCGTGGTCGATCACCACAATGCTGTCGGCGAGACGGCCTCATCAAGGTACTGCGTGGTGAGCAGCATAGTTGTACCTTGCTGCACCAGTTCTTTAATCACCGACCACATACCGACCCGGCTACGCGGATCTAGCCCGGTCGTTGGCTCGTCAAGGAACATGACTCGAGGCTTGGCAACCAGACTGGCCGCGATATCAAGCCGACGACGCATACCGCCGGAATACGTCTTTACTGGACGAGAGCCGGCTTCAGCCAGGTCGAACTGCTCCAACAGTTCATCCGCGCGGGCCTTGGCCTGTTTGCGGCTCAGTCGAAACAGCCGAGCGACCATTTCCAAGTTCTCCCAGCCAGTGAGGAACTCATCCACCGCGGCGTACTGACCAGTTAAACCGATGAGCTGACGCACCCCGTACGGGTCACGCGCTACGTCTACTCCACAGACCAAAGCACGACCGCTGTTGGACCGCAGCAGCGTGGACAAAATACGAACCGCAGTAGTTTTTCCGGCGCCGTTAGGCCCTAGTACGCCGAGCACTTTGCCTTCATCGCCACTGAAACTCAGGCCATCTAAAGCAACCGTTTTACCAAATTTCATCACCACGTCATCAACGACAATAGCCGCGGTAGTACCGCTTGAAGCCACCACTTTTACCTCCATGTCACGCATGTAGGCATGACGCTAGGCCGGGGGTCTGACACTTATATTCCAACGTAGCCTCTAGGGACGGCCGCCAACAGGTTTTGCCCTAGGCGGGAAACATGACGGAGACGCCTGCATGCCGCAAGATTTCCAGCAGCTGCTCGGAGTGTTCACTGCCTCGGGTCTCTACCGACAGGGCAATCACGGCCTCGCCTAGCCGAAGCCGCGAATCGTGACGAAAATGCTCCACGTCGAGCACGTTGACACCTTGCTCAGCCAATAGTGCCAAAGTCGAGGCAAGGTTGCCGGGACGGTCAGTGGCGCGAACCATCAGATACAGGTACCGACCTGCCGCTGCCAGGCCGTGCTCGATCACCCGCAGCATGAGCAGAGGATCAATGTTGCCACCCGTTAGGACCGTGGCAATCGGGGCCGTAAACCGACGAGGATCAGCCAGCATCGCGGCGACACCAGCGACCCCGGCGGGCTCCACCACGAGTTTCGCACGCTCGAAACAAAACAGTAATGCTCGCGCCAAGTCTTCATCGGAGACTGTGACCACATCGTCGACTAACTCCCGCACGTGCGCGAAGGTCAGCTCCCCCGGTCGATTCACCGCGATACCGTCGGCAATCGTTGCCGTTGTCTTCAACGTGACAGGTTGGCCGACCTGCAAAGATTTAGCAAACGCCGCCGAGGCCGAAGCCTGCACGCCCACCACCTGGATATCTGGCCGCACAGCCTTAAGCGCCACCGCAACGCCCGAGATGAGGCCGCCACCCCCCATGCTCACGAGCACCGTAGAAAGCTCGGGGCATTGCTCCAGTAGCTCCAGGCCAACTGTCCCTTGCCCCGCAATCACATCCGGATGGTCGAATGGATGGATAAAAACCGCGCCGGTTTGCTCAGCGAAATCCTTTGCCGCGACAAGCGCGTCAGCCACACTGACACCTATCAGCCGCACGGTGGCGCCGTACGCTTTTGTCGCGGTTACTTTGGTTAGCGGAGCTGTCCGCGGCATGAACACCGTGGCATGGCTACCGAGAAGGTTGGCCGCCACGGCGACGCCCTGCGCGTGGTTTCCAGCGCTAGCGGCAACTACCCCTCGGGCCCGTTCGGCGTCTGACAACCGCGCCATTCGCACGTAGGCACCGCGCACTTTGAACGAACCCGCGCGCTGCAGGCTTTCACACTTGAGATAGGCCGGGCCACCAAGCTTGGTCGACAGCGGAGCGCACTCAGTCAACGGAGTATCACGCACCACTCCCCGTAGCAACTCTCGGGCGGCACGAATGTCATCTATGCCCACCAATGTATGCGTAGGCTCGGGGGGCTGCGAGGCAAGAGTTGTATCAAACTGTAGTGACGCTGCCTGTGACATAGCCCGATAGTGCCATGAGATACCTGCGCAATAACAGCTGCGGTGGATACCTTTATTCCCGCGTGCCGTGGCTGCCATCCCGCACCGCGACGAGTACGGTGCGTTACATGCATACATTCTGGCTGGTTTTGCACGTCTTAGCAGCTGTAATGCTCACTGGACCACTGCTATTAGCTCCGATGGCTGGGCTGCGCGCACTACGGGAACGCGATGAAAGTGGGCTGAAAAACGCCGGACGCACCACGATGCAGTTTGCGCTGCTTTCCCTAATCACCTTTGGGTTAGGTCTTATCGTGGTTGCCAACTCAAAGCACACCGGTTTCAGTACGCCGTGGGTCACCATCTCAGGCACGCTGTTCTTGATCGCGCTAGCGCTGGCGCTGTTCATCAGTGTACCGGCGCTGAATAAATCCGCGCGTATGATTGAAGCAGACACCGAACAGGAACGTAAGGAACAAGCCGAGGTCGCCGAGCCCACAGCTCGCCAGCTCGATGCAGAAGAGCTACGCAAAATCACTGATGCCCGCGTAATAGCACACGGCGCTGCCCGCGAACAACTACAAGATCAACGGGGCCGGATCGCCGCCGCCAGCGGCACCAGCGCAGTACTACTGATCGTGGTCACCGTCTTAATGGTGACCCAACCCTTTGGGTGAGGGCGGCACGTTGTTTTACGCACAGTCGCGGGGCTTAACCGAGCGCATGAAGAAGATCGGCGATGAGGTCGTCGGCGTCTTCAATTCCCACCGATAGGCGGACCAGATCCTCAGGAACCGCAATGGACGAGTCGGCGGTAGATGCATGTGTCATGCGCGCTGGATGTTCGATCAGCGATTCCACGCCCCCAAGTGACTCGCCAAGTGTGAACAGCTCGGTGCGCTCACAAACCCGTAGCGCCGCATCTAGCCCATCGCGCAGTCGAAAGCTCACCATGCCGCCGAATCGCCGCATCTGCTTGGCGGCGACTTCGTGACCGGGATGCTGCGCCAGGCCTGGATATAACACGCTAGCAATCGCTGGGTGATTCGTCAGCGCGGCGACGACTCGTTCGGCGTTGTCGCAATGCCGTTCCATCCGCACCGCCAGGGTCTTGAGCCCTCGCAGCGTTAGCCAGCAGTCAAACGGCCCGGGTATGGCGCCGATCGCGTTTTGGTGAAAACTCAGCCGCTCGGCCAGCTGCGTGTCCGACGTCACCAACGCTCCGCCCACCACATCAGAATGGCCGCCGATGTATTTGGTCACGGAATGCACAACAACATCGGCACCTAGCGCTAACGGCTGCTGCAGGTAGGGCGACGCGAACGTATTGTCCACGATCAGCAACGCACCGTGGTCATGTGCCACAGTGGCCAACGCGGCAATGTCCACGATGCCCAGCAGCGGATTTGTGGGTGTCTCACAAAAAATTACCGAGGTCTGGGGAGTGATGGCTTGGGCGACGGCATTCATGTCATCCAACGAGGCGGTGGTGTAGCTCAACCCCCAGGGCTTGCAGACCTTGTCCACCAAGCGGAATGTCCCGCCGTAGGTGTCATTACTGAGCAGAAGATGATCACCCGGCTTTGTTATCACGCGCAGCAGCGTGTCCTCAGTGGCCAGTCCAGAAGCAAAGGCCAAGGCGCGGGCGCCACCTTCCAACGCGGCAAGGCATTCTTCGAGCGCGGTGCGGGTCGGGTTACCGGTACGGCCGTAGTCGTAGCCACCGCGTAGGCCGCCAACCCCATCCTGGGCAAACGTAGAAGTCTGATAGATCGGGGTGACAACAGCGCCAGTCGCGGCATCCGGTTCCTGCCCGGCGTGGATCGCCAGTGTGCTGAACCCGTGCGCCGGGGAGCTCTGGACGTTGAGGGGAGCCGCCTGGCGGGAATTTCTGGGATTACGCGAATTTCTGGGATTAAAGGTCACATCACAGACTCTACGTCGAATAGGACTCGACCGTCCTCGGCACCTAACTATGTCATACAATACTCGGTAGGCTGGTGACATGTTCTTCCATCGCAACTCTGATGCCCTGGCTCCTTCTGCCTCTCCAACGTCTGACGTGCGCCACACGGTTCTCGGCTCTCCTTTGGCAGGCCCATGGCCGCCGAGGAACGAAGTAATAGTGTTCGGCATGGGCTGTTTCTGGGGCGCTGAGCGTATGTTCTGGCAGTTACCCGGCGTCTACAGCACGGCAGTCGGCTATGCCGGGGGGCGCCGTGAGAACCCCAGCTATCAGCAGGTATGCGCTGGAACCACCGGCCACGCCGAGGTAGTGCAGGTGGCGTTTGATCCAACTCGGATCACCTACGAGCAGCTACTTCAGGTGTTCTGGGAGAACCACGACCCCACGCAGGGCTCACGGCAA
Source organism: Acidimicrobiales bacterium (assembly GCA_003243955.1). Classification (GTDB taxonomy): domain Bacteria; phylum Actinomycetota; class Actinomycetes; order Mycobacteriales; family QHCE01; genus QHCE01. The sequence goes on from QHCE01000061.1 coordinate 37,403, forward strand.
GGTAACGACGTTGGCACGCAATACCGGTCAGTGATCTACACGACCACGCCGGAGCAACTAAGCGCCGCCCAGAAGAGCCGCGACGCTTTTCAACCTGTGGTCACCGCAGCGGGGTACGGTCCGATCACTACGGAGATCGCTCCGCTGCCCAACTTCTTCCTAGCTGAGGATTACCACCAGCAGTACCTAGATAAGAACCCTGGCGGTTACTGCAATCACGGCCCTAACGGACTGAGCTGCCCCGTCGGGGTCACTGGTGCGTAGGTTTTAGGTGCCTAATTTCCGGAGCGCAAATTTCCGGCAGATTTAAAGGGAATGTCTCGGCAGGTTTAAAACAGCAGTGCAGGACCACCTACACGATGTGGGCGCCGGCATCGTGAGAGCACCGTCTGATATCTCGCTGCCGCGATGACACAGCTACGCTGCTTGATGGAGTTCGTGCTCGACTGCGCGGCGAATCCAGGCCGACAGTGACCGGTCATCGGCTTGCGCCTGAGCACGCACCTCGTCGAGCAGCTCAGGGGGAAACCTCACTGGAACAATGGTAGACAGGCGTGCGTCGCGCCGTCTGCGTGGCACCCCTTGTGGTGCCTGGTTTTCGGGTTGAGCGTAGAACTGGTATTCCTGCTCAGGTGTCATCGGTGCATTCATCGATCTCTCCAATACTGGTTGGCCAGGTCTCTCGAAGCTTGGTAACAGCCAATTGGGCGGCAATGACGGGCATCGCCGGAACGCGATGGTGCCAACGGCGCCATCAGAACCGGGCCATCCACTGCAGCGACCATTAGCCAGTGAGCTGGCGGTTTTGCCGGGTAGAACAATGGATCACTGGCCCATATCTCCATAATGTCGTCGATGCCCAAATGTGGATGCTTAAACAAGTGCGCAGCTTGAGTATCGATTTCGAACGGATCCACGTGGTCCAGAAAATCCGGATCGCACCTTTCACTCACACTTCTAGCGTATTACAATCGGCTACAGAAATCCACAGAAGGATATTCGGCGAGGGCCTGACATGCTTTCCAATCTCAGCGCTATGGACCCAGGCCTCGCCTAACGGCTGAGCTGCCCGGTTGGGCCATTGGCGCGTAGTAGCGACCGGCGGTGAGCGCCTTGGCACCTCGGCCGCATACTTAGACGAGCTCAGCCACCATCAATCCTAGGGGAAGCAATGACAACATTAGGTCTATTGGTGCAGTTAGAAGCCAAGCCTGGCAGAGAAGACGAGGTCGCGGAGTTTTTGAAAGCCGGCCAAGCGCTCGTTGCGCAAGAACCCGGCACGATGGCATGGTTCGGTGTCCGGATGGGCCCGTCTACGTTCGGTATCTTCGATGCCTTCGATGACGCGGCAGGTCGGGATGCGCACCTGTCGGGCCCGGTGGCCGAAGCCCTGATGACATCCGACCTATTCGCTGGGCCGCCCAGCATCGTCAAAGTGGATGTCCTCGCCGACAAGCTCCCCAAGTAACCGCGGTTAAACCGGCCGTATCGATATCGAACACGTTAACTCTGGGACATGCACTCCGAGCACAGAAACCCTCCTGAGGCGCACCGCCTACGGCCTAGCGCCGTCATTATGGTCGCGGTCGGCGGTGCGGTGGGAGCACTCGCGCGTTATGGCATCAGCGAATGGTTTCCGTCCACCGAGCCGGGTTTTCCATGGGCAACGTTCTGGATCAACGTCAGCGGCTGCGCCCTTATCGGCGCACTGTTGGTGCTCATCGATGAGGTATACGCCGCGCCACACTCGTTGTGGCGACCAGCGCTGGCTACCGGTGTGCTCGGCGGCTACACCACGTTTTCGACGTACTCGGTGGAAACTATGCAGCTGCTGCGCGGCGGTCATATCGCTATGGGCGTCGGATACGCCATAGCTACCGTGATTACGGCACTGGCGGCACTGTATCTGGCTGAGCTACTGACCCGACGAATCGCCACCGATCGAGCACGGCGGCAACCGTGACGGCGCTGCTGGTGGCACTCGGCGCCTGTCTCGGCGCGTCGCTGCGGTACACGCTTGACCATGTGGTGCACATCCGATTGCGTTCCCGGTTCCCATGGGCAATCTTTGCGGTAAACGTCATTGGCTCGCTGATTCTGGGAGGCCTAATAGCAGCGGCGGAATCTTTGCCAAAAGGGGTAGCCGCGCTGCTGGGTGCTGGTCTGTGTGGCGGCCTCACCACGTACAGCACGTTCGCACATCAGACGATCCGGCTGGCAGAGCAGGGACGCCGCGGCCTAGCTGTGCTCTACGCCGCGAGCAGTGTGCTGAGTGGCCTAACCGCGGCGGCACTGGGCTATTGGGCGAGCTTCACGCTGTGGGGGTAACACTGCAGGTATTCGATGAGAACCCATTCCGGGAACCAACCGTCTCCTTTCACTTTCCTGCCGAGAAGCTGGAGATCCCGCTCCTAGTGCTCCGCAGATTCATGGGATCGTGGAGCACGAGGTGGGAGAGGTGCCGGCCTAGCTGAAGTAGGTATTTCGCTGGTCGAGTTGCCAGTGCATGGACAGCGCGCTTAGGGCCTGGCTGCGGCAGCACTGGGTTTGGGGTGGACTCTCCTACTTTGAAGCTAGAGCTCAAAGGGCGGCTAAGCCATAAAATAATAGAGTTATCCTATGTTTGTACGGGCAAAAACCGTACACTAAAACAGGGTACTAATCTTAGACAACTACAGGCCGTTGACCCGGAATCTAGCTACTCAGGCGACTTAGTAACGATCGTCTCCATCATCCAGGAAGGCCAAGCCATGACCACCACCAAAGGCGATCGCCTTGAGCTGCGCGTCAGTGCGACTGATCGCACCCTGATCGAAAACGCGGCCATTCGGCTGCGAGAGAGTATCTCCGATTTCACCCGCGGCGCGGCGGTAAGACGAGCAGAACGCGTACTGGCGCGCTCTAACGACACCTTAATGCCCGAGGAACAGTTCGACGCGCTACTACATTCTTTGGATCAGCCCGATGACGCGCCCGCGCTCGCTCGCGCATTCGCGCAGCCGAGGAAGTTTAGCCGAGGGTGAGCTATCGATCACGACTCCTGGATAGTCAACACGATGTTGAGGCTTTCGACTGCACAGTCGAAAGCCTCAACGTCTGGTTACGTACCTGCGCACAACGCGCACAGCAATCAGACACTGCGCGAACCTATGTGTGGACTGAAACTAGCACCAGCTCCGCAGTGGTCGCATACTTTTCGATAACGCCTACAGCAGTGCTTCGGAAAGAACTCACTGGCGGCCTAGCCGGAGGTATTTCATCAAACGTCCCCGGCTACTTACTCGCTCGGTTGGCGCTAGATAAGACCCGACATGGTCAAGGTCTCGGTACTCAACTCCTGGTGGATGCCATCAAACGTATGGTCGAAGCCTCAGAACGTTATGGAGGGCGCCTCATTGTGGTCGACGCAGCAGACCAAGCCGCTTTTGCCTTCTATCGCCGACATGACTTTATCCCAATCAAGGACAACCCAAGTCGGCTAGTGCTGAAGATCTCTACCGCGCGTCGAGCCGCTGAAGCCTAATAACTTAGCCCATGCCCGAAGGGGTACGCGACGCCTTTACCGTCGGGCGCCGGTATAGCGACTGGGAGTTTGCCAGTCGGTTTGAGCTCACCGAATAGCACCTTAGTTATTGACTCCAGCGCTGGCTCTGAGGAACCATAACTCGCCAGCCAGGCGCTGACGTCCGAAAATTGAGCGGCGTCATAGGGCTCACCCACGGCATGAGAGCAGCGGTGCGGCGCAGGCTACGGCAACCGGTCCGAATCATCACATTTACCCTCGCGGTCATGGAAACCTGTGCTCACTTTTAACTTACTGTTGGTAGTGACATTGTGGTCGGAGTGCGCCTGCGCAGGTGTGCGCGTTCGCCGCTCACCACAGCCAGCAGCAACAAATCCGCGACAACGAAAAGCACAGTGGTGAACTGCTGTACCTCAAACTGAAAGACGCGCGTGAGCAACAGGTTCACCAGCAGAGCATGGTGAAAAAAGCCGAAGGCAGCGGCGGGATTAACCGTCAGGCGAATGAGGCCAATCACTACGAGTACACCAGTAGCGGTGGCCGTTACCGTGCCCAGCAGCAGAATAGCCGTACTCGCCGATTTGGCCTGAACTACGGCTAGGTCTACACCCCCGTCGAGCAACCGATTGTAGAGCTGGGCCCCAAGGCCCTGCACTACATAACCGCTCTCAACCACCAACACAACCACCGCCGCGGCTCGAACGAGGCGTTGCCGCACCAGTCGATCGAAGAACCGGTGCTTAAAAGTGCGGACGGCTTGGAGTGGGTCGGCCAGCTCGTAGGGATCTTCTGGAATGGCAGCCAGTAGCGCCGTAGTTTCTACCGCACCTACAGCACCCGATGCTCGGGCCAAGAGCTGTTGCGCGGCGGCCCGCCGCTCACGAGTAAAACCACCTGCCACGCCAGCAATGGTTTGGTCCAGCGCTCCGGCCAAGTATTCGGCTCGGTGGCGTTGTCGGTGCCCATGCAGGGCATTGATGAACAGCGCCAACAGCATGAGGATCACGTATATGATCGCCGGTGCCGGACGGTAGAAGTAGTTATTTTGGCTAGTGACGAATTTACCGACTTCGTCAATGAACAGCCCGAACCCCACACCCGCTACTACGGCGGCCAACGGGCGTACAACCGGCCCGATGAAAGACAGCAGGAGCAACATCGCCAGGATCATCAGCAGTCCGCCCCACAGCACGTGGGCAATGTGCAGAGTCTTCCCACCGACCTGGGGATAGCCGGTGGCGGCCAGAATGGCCCGCGTAATCAACACCGTGGCCACAGCCGAGACCAGCATACCCACCAGATGCGGCACCGCTTGGCTATCTCGAGACAGCCCCCAGCGCAGCAACCGACTGTAATGACCCGGTCTGAAGTGGTGTTGTTTGACCATAGTGGCCCATGCTAGTCAGGCACTCAGACGGTTTCTCGGAAGCGCCTAAGGCGGCGAGGGATTGGGGGCGTTCCCGAGTAAACGCCCAGATGCAAGGCAGGGGTACTCTCCCTGCGCGGCATGACAACGACAGGAGCACCAACGCGCTCGCCAAAATGGGCGGTCTGAAAATGCGGGGCAGGCCAGGGACGGCTACGTTCATACCGTGATCACTACATGGGAGCCCACGGCCGCGGGTGTGCTACGACTGCCCTCGGACCGACTCATCCGCGGTCGGGCGCTAAGACGCCCGCTCCCGCAGGGCCCGCAGCCCGATTTTGCGCTCTACCTGCTGGGCCATCAGCCACCGCCGGTTACCTGGGAAAACCGGTGGCTCCGCTGGCCCGACTTTTGGCTGCCGTCCGACACAACAACCATCGACGCGCTGCGCGAGGCATGGGCACGCGCCGAGACCGAGCGCGTTGAGATCGCCTGCAACGGCGGGAAAGGACGCACCGGCACTGCCCTGGCATGCCTCGTGGTGCTCGACGGGATACCCAACCGTGATGCGGTCGCCTACGTTCGGCAGCACTACACCCCACGCGCCGTTGAAACACCCTGGCAACGCCGTTTCGTCTCCCGCTTCCAGTAACGGTATTACTCCTCAGCCACGACCCCAAGGTGCCCCACCGACCCAGTTAGCCTTCCAGTCGCAGCAGCAGGTATGCCAGTCGGGTGTTCCTTGCGTAGGCAGGGATGGCTCCCCGATGTTTTTCGTAAGCGCCGAGGCTAGCGGTAACTAGGCGACAATATTCACCCCGTTTCACGGACTACTCGCCGGACTGATGCCTTATTGTTTCTGGAGTAGTCCAACTTGCCGCTGCTGGTGGCGTTAGTCGTGGCTTTGTAGGTTACCGAACAGTTCTCGACGCTCTCTAGATCCCCGACACAGGCACCGGCTCGCCAGGCGGAGGCCGTCAAAACAGAGTAGAAGTTACTGATAGGGACGGGCTGCTCACCTTGGGTAGCCAACCAACGGTGATAGGAGAAGTTCCCACACGCGTAAGAGTGTCAAGTGCGCCCAGCGTCTACCGTGGACTAGCACACGTTTGAACCGGACTACAGGTGGGAATCGAAACAGCATGGCGCAGCTCGGGGCATCCGGTGGACCCAACAGGCGGAGCTCTAGCATCGCCGACTACGGCTTCCTCTCCGACTGCCACAGCGCCGCGCTGCTGACCCGCGACGGTTCCGTGGACTGGTGGTCTCCGGAGCGATTCGATGCGCCATCGGTCTTTGCTCGACTGCTCGATCCCGATGCGGGGCATTGGTCTATGCGGCCCACGCAGACCTTCACCAGCCAAAGGTCCTACGTTGGACGGTCCCTGGTGTTGCGTACCACCTTCTACACTGAGCACGGTTCGGTAGCCGTCACCGATGCCTTAGCGCAGCAACCATCAGTCCGGGGCCACCAGCTGGGGCAGCAGGCGCCACATGCGCTCATCCGGGTAGTTGAGGGTCTCACCGGCACAGTAAAGATGCACACTGAGTGCGCCCCACGCATTGAATATGGCCGGGTACTGCCGCACCTAACGCCGGTTGACCGCGGGGTGCAAGCCCAAGCGGGAGGGGTCACTCTCCAGCTGAACGCCAGCACTCCACTTGATTGTTCGCAGGCGAGCATCACCAGTACTTTTACTGTTGCCGCGGGTCAAACCCACACGTTCTGCCTCAGCTACGCACCCACTTACACCGACGGTGAACCTGCCGACCTTGATGCCACGCGCTGCCTCGCCGGCACAGTAGAGGCATGGGAATCCTGGGCACAGCTGCACAACACATTCCATGGCCACTATGCCGATCTAGTGCAGCGCAGCTCGCTGGTGATTCAAGGGCTGACGTACCAACCCAGTGGTGCCGTTGTCGCCGCCGCAACTACATCCCTGCCCGAAGTACTCGGCGGGGAGCGTAACTACGACTACCGATACGCATGGCTGCGAGATTTCACCTTGACCATGCGCGCCCTGTGGATCGCGGCCTGCCCCGACGAAGCACAGGCACTGTTTCAGTGGGTAGCCCTGGCGACCGGCCGCATCGATGGTCAGCGGCTTCCGATCATGTACTCGGTGACCGGCGAGCGCGACGTGAGTGAGCACCAGCTGGATCATTTGGCCGGTTTCGCCAACAGTAAACCAGTCCGGGTTGGAAATGAGGCCTGGAAGCAACGACAGCTCGACGTGCTCGGCGAGATCCTCGATGCAGCCTACTTACTCAAAGACGAGTTGGAGCCGATCGGACCGCAAGTACGGGAGCTCCTCATCGGGCTCGCCGAACAAGCCAAGCACAACTGGCGAGCACCCGATGCCGGTATGTGGGAGGCGCGCGACAAGGAGCGCCCGTATCTGTCGTCAAAAGTACTGTGCTGGGTGGCTCTGGATCGTGCGGTGAAACTAGCGCCGAAACTGGGCGACGCGGCAAAACCAGGATCTCCAATGGAACAGTCTTGGGCCACCGAACGCGACGAGATCCATCGAACGGTGTTAAAACGCGGATGGAATCCCAAGATCGGAGCGTTCACCGGAGCGTTCGAGTCCGACGAGCTGGACGCTTCGGTGCTGCTGATGCCACTGGTAGATTTCCTTCCCGCCGAAGACCCGCGTATGCGCGCCACCATCGACCTCATCTCCACCAAACTGGGTTCGAACGGCCTGATTCGGCGATGGGACACTGATCCTGGCGGCTTTCTGCTGTGCACATATTGGCTAGTGGAGTGTCTCGCGCTGGCTGGCGAGGTGGAGAAAGCCTCGAGCTGGTTCGATCAAGCTAACTCCTATGCCAATGACCTTGGTCTGCTGAGTGAACAAGCTGATTCGGCCAGCGGAGAGCTGCTGGGTAACTTTCCGCAGTTGTTTTCCCACATTGGGCAAATCAATGCCGCATGGCGATTGAACCAATCAAAATCCGGTAATAGAGCTCAAGACAGTTAAACCAACAGCCCTATCCACGAACAAGACAGGAGAGATCGATGACGAACCGGCTCACCGGCAAAGTAGCACTGATCACTGGCTCAGATTCTGGAATTGGTCAGGGCAGTGCCATAGAGTTCGCCAAGGAAGGCGCCAATGTTGTCGTGCATTATCTACACGACCAGTCTGGAGCGCAGCAGACGCGTCAGCGCATCGAGGCTGCCGGCCAACGTGCCATTGTCGTGCAAGGCGACATCGGTGACGAGGCTCAAGTAGAACAGCTCTTTCGTGCCGCCGTCTCTGAGTTCGGCACAGTGGATATCTTGATGAACAACGCCGGCGAAGACGCCTCCGGAGTCGAGGTGGCCGACATGGAAACCAAGCTGTGGGACCAAAAAATCCGCACGAACGTCTACGGCACATTCTTCTGCTGTCGAAGCTTTATTCGGCTCCGCAAGCAAGCCGGCGGTCATGGCAAGATCATCAACGTCACCTCAGTGCACCAGACGGTGCCGCGAGCCGGCGCGGCTGACTACGACTGTTCCAAAGGCGCTATCGCCAATCTCACCACCACCTTGGCGCTGGAGCTTGCCCCGCTGAGCATTAACGTCAACAACATCGCGCCAGGAATGGTACTTACTCCCTTCAATCAACAAGCAGTCGACGATCCGAGCGTCCGCGAGAAACAAGTACAGAGCATCCCGCTTAAACGGGCTGCCGAACCTGCGGAGATCGGCAGGTTAGCGGTGTTCTTAGCCAGTGATGACGCGGCCTATGTCACCGGCTCAACCTACGTCATGGACGGCGGTCTCATGCAGAACCAAGGCCAGGGCGCCTGAGAGCATGGCGCTCTCCCTGAAGCTGATGGGGTAAATCTACCCCCGCACTGTGTGAATTAGGCCTAATGGGGTACAACCCTGGCATGACTCCGTTAGGAACCGCTGCCTCGTACTGGATGGATTCAACTCCCGAAACGTCCTATCCAAGCCTCGACGACGACGCCACTGCCGATGTTGCGGTTATTGGAGGTGGAATAGCTGGAATCTGCACCGCATGGGAGTTGGCTCGGACAGGCCGCTCGGTGGTGCTCCTTGAGGCAGATTGCATCGTCGCCAGCACTACTGGTCATACCACGGCGAAGGTCAGCGCGCAGCACACTCTGATCTATGAGCACCTGCGCTCCTCGCTGGGCGCGCAGACCGCGCGCGAATACGGACAGTCTCAGCTCGACGCCATCGAGCACGTGGTGCGGACCGTCGACGAGCTGGGCATCGACTGTGACCTGGAACGCCGGCCGGCGTTCACGTATGTGGGCTCAGATGAGCAGATTCCGCTGATCCACGCCGAGGCCGCCGCGGCCCAGGCAGCCGGCCTACCCGCGTGCGTGGTAGAGCAGACCAAGCTGCCTTATCCCATCGCGGCAGCAGTCCGGGTAGACGACCAAGTGCAGCTTCATCCGCGCCGCTATCTGCTAGCGCTCGCAGACGATTTGGCGCGCCGCGGCGGACGCATCTTCGAAAACACTCGGGTGGTCGGCCTTCACGAGGGCACTCCCTGCCGGATAAGCACAGCCGACGGAATTACCGTGACCGCCGACGCGGTAGTCGTGGCTACCCACTACCCGATATTTGATCGCGCCGCGCTGTTTAGTCGCCTCACCCCGCACCGCGAGCTCGTTGTCGCTGCCCCGATCAGCACCGATCGCGACCCGGGTGGCATGTACATCACCCCCGATGAGAACACCCGCTCGGTCCGCACCGCGCCGTATCGAGATGGCCAACGACTACTCATTGTGACTGGCGAGTCGTTTGCTCTGGGAGCGCCGGATGTTGCCTCACGCGCTCACCGTCTCGCAGGCTGGGTAGAAGAACACTTCCAAGCACGCCCTAGCTATCACTGGGCGGCTCAAGACAACAGCACCACAGACAGGCTTCCCTACATCGGCAAGTTTCACCTCGGCGCTAAACATGTATACGTCGCTACTGGGTTTGGTGGCTGGGGAATGAGTAACGGCGTTGTGGCGGGGCGACTTCTCACCGCGCTTCTCAACGGCGCTGGGGGTACAGAAGGTACTGAGGGCACAGAGCCCACGGTGCTCTCCTGGGCGAAGATCTATGATCCATGCCGTATTCACCCCAAGGTGGAAGCACGCAGCTTCGTCACCGCCAATCTTCGGAACGCTCGCCACTTTATCGCGGACCGCTTCGGCGCCTCAGAGGCATCATCGTCTGAGGATCTACCGCCCGACAGTGGTGCGATTATGGGCCCACGAGGCAGTAAGTGCGCCGTGTATCGGGACACCGCAGGAGAGATACACGCCGTATCGGCGACGTGCACGCACTTGGGTTGCACGGTGGCCTTCAACGACTTGGAACGAACATGGGACTGCCCGTGTCACGGGTCGCGGTTCGGCGTCGATGGTTCGGTTCTTCATGGTCCAGCTACGCGCCCCCTAGAGCAGCTGGACCGCTGAATTCGATCAAAAACTCCTTGAGGCAGGCCGATATCGTTGGTAGGAGAGAAAAAAATTTTTACCGTGATTGAGCTGCTAGTCGCCCCCTAGCGGAAGCTACACGGTAGTGGCTGATTTCCAAACTCTAGCGTCAGGTCGCTTTAAGCCCTACACTTTCGCTGAATCGATAAACCGGCACTCAAGACGTGGGTGCCAAGGTATTAGTCGTGGGCCTCGCCCCGCAGCCTTGGAGCCTTCGGTGCTCACACTAGCGGTTGCGGGGCGCCGGTCTCCTAGTTCTTAGGAGCTAACGTGACCACTGTCGTCAATCAAATTTCTGCTACCGCGCTGAAAACATTAAACGCTAGGCCCGTTGCGGCCGCCACGGTAGAAGAAGGAGTGGAACCTGGTTCTGAAGCCAAGCTGATTCCCTCCGCCCCACGCCACGCGCTGATTGAGGAGTGGTTGCCTACCGCACATCGATTGGCCCGTCGATTCGCCCACCGGGGTGAGCCGCTTGATGACCTCAAACAAGTAGCGGCATTCGCGCTGATAAAAGCCGCAAACGGCTATAATCCCACCTACGGCCACGATTTTCGCAGCTACGCAATACCCACTATTGTCGGCGAGCTCAAACGCTACTTCCGCGATAGCGGATGGGATGTGCGCGTTCCTCGCCAGCTACAGGAACGCGGCATGAACATTACCAAGGCAACAGCTGAGCTTAATCAAGATTTAGGCCGGGCGCCTAGCGCCAAGGAGCTCGCTAGCCATTTAGGGCTTGAAGTCGAAGAAGTTCTAGAGGGACAAACCGCCGCTCGTGCCTACTCCGCCACTTCCTTACAAACCCCAGCCGGTGATAGCGAGGAGGAATCCGTGGAGCTAGGAGAGCTCTTCGGCGATGACGACCCAGCCTTTGAGCTCACTGACGACCTTATTTCGCTGCGACCAGCCTTAGCGGAGCTAAGTCCTCGAGAACAGCAGGCTATAGCGCTACGCTTTTATGGGGATATGACACAGTCTCAAATCGCCGCTCGCATTGGCACATCCCAGATGCACGTATCGAGACTGCTTTCCCGCTCTCTGGCACAGCTGCGGAATCGCCTCATGCCTGAGGCACAAAGCTACACTCCTTCACGCATGTGCATGCGACGAGCAGTAGCCACCTAACGACCCCATGGCGGCTACTGGGGTTTTCTCCCTTGCTAACTTCAGGGCTGAGCAGCTGAAGCTGATGCCTGGCCTGACGCAGCTCTCTGATGTCTTGAATGACGCCCCGAAGCTTGATCACATCGCCAGCAGAGGATGTGATCGGATGCGCCAGCTAAGCAGTAGGCCGTCAAAAAAACGGCTCGCCCGAACAGTAAGTTGTAGGCACTTAATGCGCCGGAATTTGTCGTTTTTAGCTCGTAGGCATCGGCACGATACGTACGACCGGTTTCCATAACTTCGGCGTAGTCTTCGAGGGCTCCTTGGCCGAATCGGCTGGATACAGCTCCACCAGGCGGCGGCCTACCAGTTCTCCCGAAAATCGGTCAAGGCCATCTCGGGATCGCCGTTGTGGGGCACGTCGTGGATTAACGTTCCATCCCGATCCACGAGCACACAGGCAAAGCGGCTGGTGCGGAGTGAGCTGCTCCCAGCCCGCTGAGGGGTGAGCCGCCGAGGGACAGGCATGGATACGTTTCCTCCCCTCGGCATGGTCCTAGGGGCTAAGCCCACTAGCTATCTAGCAGCACTGTTACCTCCAGAGAAGAAGTTAAACCAAGAAGTAGTAGAAGTGGAAGCGGTATATGCCACCACACCCTAAAACAAGTGTGGAGGGGGAGAACATTATGTTCTCCCCCTCCACACTGTGAAATACAGCAAATATTAAGCAGCTCCACCGCTGGTGTTGATCGAACCATTCACACCCTGGGGGAAGAACCCACCCTTGGTGACCTTCTTCGGGTTGAGGTAAACGATGTTGAGTACCTGATTGGCACTACGACTGAATGCCACGCCATTAGCGTCAGTGGGAACAATGTTCGCCCGGCCATCCTTGACAAGCCCCTGGTCCAGATCGGTCGAGCCGTCCAAGCTGTCCCGAGCGTCCGAGATCTTTTGAGCAGGCGCGGTGAGACCCTTCGCGAACAACGTGGTCCGGATGGTGCTTGCGTGGTATGCCTCAACAGCAAGAATGCCCGCGGCGGCCTCTAGGTACGTCTTGTTCGAGATCAGCGGAGCGGCACCCTTGTAAGCGGTCACACCCACGTCTTCGAAAATGAACGCACCCAGCAGGAAGCTGTTCTCGTCCGCAAAGGGATCGAACGTCTGATTTCCGCTAATCAGCCCAGCGGCCTTGGCGGCGGCATTGAAACTGGCTCGTAGATCGATGGACGGCCGAGAGACCTTGGCTGAGCCAAGTGCCGAGCGTAGGAACTTTACGTGCGCTATCTCGTCATTGGCGATTTCGCACGCGTAGTCTCGAACAGCCCCGGTGAGCCTGACCTTCCTACCTCCGACAACAGGACCACCGTGCACAACATTGCCATGCTTGTCCTTAGTGTCGGTATCGCGGTCCGACAGTCCCTCGCCATACACCGCATGGCTGTAGAACTCAGCTTCCAAGTACTCCAGGTTCAGTGCGAAGTTCAGCACTGCAGCATCACTGGGCCCGTGGGCAGCTTTTTCAGTGGTTGCCGCTTCTGCGATACCTGCTGTGGCGAGATATGAGCCGCCGGCCACACCAGCGGCACCAGCACCCGCAAGGGCAAGGAAGCGGCGGCGATCGGCGGGGTTTTCCGCACTTCGTTTAATAGCGTTGGAAATAAATGATGTAGCGAACACTGTTATTTCTCCTGTGTCATTATAGGGCACTCGACGAAACCGACTGAGGATCAAGCGGCCATCGCGCGGGGGGAATCAACGACCACGACACCCGCGTGATGGGCGACACCCTCGACCCTACCCCATGATTCGGCATGGCGTCATCCCTGGAATCAAGCAGCCAGTCGCGGCAATGCATAAACATGATGGTAGGGAGTAAGCCGGAGACATGGAAATTGTTGAACAGCCCATCACCGGCCAGTGGCCACCGGGTTCAGGGACCCGCTACTGGGAAGTGCGGAATCACGCGACAGGCGAACCGGTCAGTGGCGCGCAGATGGCGTCGGAGCCCGAGCGCACCCCCGCCACCGGCGCGCTGCTTACCAAGCTGCTCGCGGCACATTTACCCGATGGTGTGCTCTGCCTACTGCAAGGCGGCGGAGAAGTCGGCGACCATCTCGTGGAGCAACCGGTGGACGTAGCGGCGCAGGTGGGTTCCACCGTGCCGGGCGCAGCATCGCGGCCGCTACCGTACCGTACCGAAGCGCGGGTGGCGCTCAACCAACTACTGTACGGCGGCCAGATCCCCGAAGGTCCGGGTGCTTTTATCCGGCCACAGTGCTCACTGACTGCTCGCCGGAGATGGCGGTGATGCGCGAGGAGACGTTTGGACCAGTAGCCGGGGTTGCGGTGGTGAGCTCGTTTCACGAGGCGCTGCTGCAGGCTAATCAGTCCGATTATGGCTTGGCCGCGACTGTGTTGACCGCCAGCATGGAGCATGCACAGCGCGCGTGGCGAAAGTTGAACGTGCACGGTGAAGATCAACGCGGTGTTCGAGCGGTGCCCCTGGCGGTGCCGCGCAACCTCGACGCGGCAGCGGGGCGGGCTTTGGTTACGGCCCGGAACTGGTCGATGAGATGACCGCCGCCAAAGTTGTACATATAACAGCCCCCGGTGAGGACTTAGCGCATCACCGTAATAGGAAATTGTGGAGATCAGGTTGATCCTGGAGATTAAAGAGTGTCGTGCGCAGGATGTGAAACTGCTCGAACAGTGGACTCCATCGGGTCGGTCACAGACCCATGCTAGACGGTTCGCCCGCCAGCAGCAGGGTGTCAGCACGTTTTTGATCGCGTGGCTACAAGGTTTACCAACGGCCTCCGGTGAGCTCAAGTGGACCGGCTGCGATGCACCCGAGGTGCGGGAGGCTTTTCCGGACTGCCCGGAGCTCAACGGCCTGCAGGTCTCACCGGCATCTGCACGCTCGCAGGGCATCGGTCGCACGCTGATCGGGCATGCCGAGCAATTAGCGCGCCAACGAGGTTGCGGGCAGCTCGGGCTGGGGGTAGATGACGTGAACTTCCGCGCCGCCGCGCTGTATCTGCGGCTCGGCTATACCGAAACCGGATGCCACTACACCGACTGAGGTGTATCAGGTTTTCC
>QHCE01000046.1 GCA_003243955.1 Acidimicrobiales bacterium
CTTCCGCCAGCTCAAAGACCCGCACGTGGTGTCCTTTTCCCCGATGCGCCACTGGACCGACCACAACATCCGCGTCCACACCTTCACCTGCGTACTCGCCCTGCAGATCGCCCACCTCATGCGCCGCCACGCCGCCCAGCACGGCCTTGCCATGAGCGTCCGGGAGCTGCTGGACACCCTGGCCGGAATCGAGGAAACCGTGCTGATCTACCCCTCCACCGGCGGACGACCCAAAGCCCGCCGCATGCTCACCGAGACCACCCCCACCCAAGATCACCTCGCCGAGATCTTCGAGCTGCACCGCTGGGCACCCCAGACTTAGGTCATAGGAAACCTGAAGATCCACACCCATCGTGACCAGCGGAAACGGCGATCTAGATTACGCTAGCCCGGAAACTCCCGCTAGCTGCTTTACGTCGACATATGGACAGGGGTGATCTGGAGGATGAGTTGATCTTTGATGCCGTGTGCCAAGCGCTTGGCTGCGGCAATCGAGGAGGCGGACGGGCTCAGTAACCCCGAGCTCCTGGAGAAGGAATTCGGAGCTGAGTGGAAACTGATCAAAGCCACACGAAACGCTATCGCGCACAGCTATGCATTCGTCGATGCGCCGCTCATCCGCAGCACCGTTAACCGTGATTTAGCCAGTTTTGAGGCTGGTATCAGCCGGATCGCAATCAAGCTCGAAGATCAGTGAACTTTACTAGTATCGAGTAACCGATATCGTCGTACGTTTCCAGCGACAACTAGGCACTAGTTGTCGCTGAAGGACTGGAAATCAGCTTCTGGTGAGTTTGCGATAGGTGACGCGATGTGGCCGAGCGGCTTCGGCGCCGAGTCGCTCCACCTTGTTCTTCTCATAGCCTTCGAAGTTGCCTTCGAAAAAGAACCACTGTGAGTTGCCTTCGTAGGCAAGTATGTGCGTGGCCACTCGATCGAGGAACCAGCGGTCGTGGGAGATCACCACCGCGCATCCGGGGAATTCCAGCAGCGCGTTCTCCAGCGATGACAGAGTTTCGGTATCGAGATCGTTGGTGGGCTCATCGAGCAGGATCACATTGCCGCCCTGCTTGAGCGTGAGCGCCAGATTCAGCCGATTGCGCTCACCGCCAGAGAGCACACCCGCGGGTTTTTGTTGGTCGGGGCCTTTGAATCCAAACGCGCCCACATAGGCCCGGGAAGGCATTTCTACGTTGCCAACCTTCAGGTGATCCAGGCCGTCAGAGACGCTTTGCCAAACGGTCTTCGCCGGGTCGATTCCCGAGCGCTCTTGATCGGAATAGGAAAGCTTGACTGTCTCCCCCACCCGAACCGAACCACTGTCAGCCTGCTCCAAACCGACGATGGTTTTGAACAAGGTGGTCTTACCGGCACCATTGGGCCCGATCACACCCACGATTCCATTAGGCGGCAGCGTGAAGGACAGCTGATCGACCAACAGTCGTTCACCAAAGCCTTTGCTAAGTTTGTTGGCTTCGATCACTACGCTACCCAGCCGTGGGCCAGGTGGAATCTGGATCTCTTCAAAATCGAGCTTGCGGTGCTTTTCGGCCTCTGTCGCCATCTCTTCGTAGCGGGCCAGACGCGCCTTACTCTTGGCTTGGCGGCCTTTAGCATTGGAACGCACCCAGCTGAGTTCCTCAGCCAGCCGTTTTTGCCGCTTGACGTCTTTTTGGCCTTCTACTTTCAACCGCTCGGCTTTCTTCTCCAGATAGGTCGAGTAATTGCCCTCATAAGGGTAGGCATGACCACGGTCAAGCTCCAGAATCCACTGCGCAACGTTGTCGAGGAAGTAACGGTCGTGAGTGACGGCAAGCACGCAGCCGGGGTATTTGGCCAGGTGTTGCTCAAGCCAGAGGACGCTTTCGGCATCCAAGTGGTTAGTTGGCTCATCCAGCAGTAGCAAGTCGGGCTGCTGCAGTAGCAACTTGCATAGCGCCACGCGGCGCCGCTCACCACCGGATAGCACGCAAACATCAGCATCAGGCGGTGGGCACCGCAGTGCATCCATCGCCTGCTCAAGCTGGGAATCCAGATCCCACGCATTTCGATGATCCAGCTCCTCCTGGAGCTTGCCCATCTCTTCCATGAGCTCGTCGGTGTACTCCGTGCCCAACTGCTCGGCGATCTGGTTGAAGCGATCTAGCGTGGCCTTGGTCTGCGCCACGCCTTCTTCAATGTTTCCCAGCACGGTCTTGGATTCGTCTAGCTGCGGCTCCTGCATGAGGATACCTACGCTATAGCCGGGGCTCAGTGCCGCGTCGCCATTAGAGGCGTGCTCCAGACCGGCCATAATCTTGAGCACCGTTGATTTACCAGCGCCATTGGGACCAACTATGCCGATTTTGGCGCCGGGGAGAAACGCGAGCGTGACATCGTCGAGGATGACTTTGTCGGCATGGGACTTACGGACCTTATGCATGGTGTAGATGTAGGAAGCCACGACACAATTGTCGCATCACCACATGGTGGCGGCGTACGTGCACTCGATAGGAGATGCGGGCTGTGGCCGATAACGCGAACGCGCGAGAGCAAGCGATCCGCAGCATCGTTAGCGGCGGAATCCTCGCCACTGACTACGACGGCTGTTTAAGTCCGCTGTATGACATCTCAGAAGAGGCGTGGCGAAGCCGCGGTGTGCTACCAGCCATGCAGCAGCTGGGCGCCGTGCCCGGCGTGCTGGTCGTGGCGATCAGTGGGCGCCCCCGACGGCTAACGGAAGGCAAGCGGGGCATTGAGAATTTTCTTCGCACCGACCGTGTGCATGATCGTGATTCCGCCGGATCCGATGTTTCCGGCACCGAGGTACCTACGGCACGTTTTGCTGCCGACGGCATGGGATACACGCTGGAAGACGGCCGACGCGGTGCTATCCATATCATCGCCAACCACGGTGCCGATATGGATTCCGGCTTGATCCAGACTGGGGAGGAAGCAGCGCTCGCCGAACAGCTCTTCGCTCCGATGGGCGTGGCCGACGCCGTGATCCGGGAGCGGCTCATTGCCGAACTCCCGATAGCGCTACGAGACGAATTCCCGAACATTGAAACCACCGAGGAAGTGGATCTCGCTCAACCAGAACGCATATACCTCGAAGTCAAGCCCGAAGGGGTTGCGGTCCATACACGCACGCTGGCCAAGACCCGGTCAGAAGAGGCTGCGAGAGTGCTGGCCTTTGCTGAAGAGTTCTACCGAAACCGCGCCCAGGCATGGGGGCATGCGCTGCACGCCACTCCTGGCAGCAACGTGCTCGATATCCAAGTGCGGCCAGCAAGCAAAGGCAGACCCATCATATATCTGAAGCGGAAATTTCCTAGCCAACCCATTACCTACATCGGCGACGACATCACCGATATCGCGGCAATGCGGCAACTGACCGAAGGCGATACGGCTATCATCGTCGGCAATCGGATCACCGAGGAGCTGGACAAGCAAGGCCTCGCACCAGGCGTGAACGTGCTGCGGTTGGCCGATCCCGGGGAGCTTGCCACCTTCCTCGGCGACGCGGCAACGGCAGTCCGAAAGCATCCTCGAACAGCCAGCTCCGGCTCGCTTTCACCGGAGCGGAGCTGAATCGTTTCAGGTGACTCAGAGATCAGTCAACCGCCGGAAACGAATGAGACGTACTGGGATGATTGAGGCTTAAGTAACCACTCTACCGAAAAGGTCACATGCGGCTCAGGAACAAGATCTGACCATAGCCTCCTATCGGCTCCCGGTGAGTTTCGACAGCACAACCGGCGAGCTCCAGCCCAGCATGGGTGGGCTGGCCACCGCCTTGGCGAGCGTGAAACCGCCACCCTCGCATTGGGTGGGTGCACTGGACGGCGATGGCGAAGGCCTTCATCAGGGCTCGACCGACTACCACCCACTTGGCATGTCCGATCCGGAAACAGCGGGGCACTACGCCGGTATCAGCAACGGGATGATGTGGCCGTTGTACCACGGACTCGGCGAGTTCGTTCCAAGCCTGCAGGACGTCCAATTCTGGACGAGCGCGGCGGGCAAATGGTGGGCTCAATACGGCGACGTGAATCAACGTTTTGCCGCCAAATTGGTGCAGCATGCACCGTCGAACTCCTTAGTGTGGGTGCACGACTATCAGCTACAACTCGTTCCCGCGATGCTGCAGAGTGATCGCCCAGACCTCACGATCGGATTCTTCCTGCACATCCCCTTCCCCAGCTACAAGCATTATGCCCGGATCCCACACCACAAAGAACTACTTACCGGCCTACTCGCCAATGATGTTCTGGGATTTCAAACCCCACGCGATGTTGATAATTTCACCACCACGTTAGCGCAAGTTCTCAACCCCGACGCTCCACTGCTGGTGAACAACCAGGCAGTTCGCCTACAGGATGGTGATATCTACGTCGGCGGCCGCCAACTGCGCGTGGACGCGTATCCCATCTCCATAGACTTCGCCAAGTACAACGCTTTAGGCCGTAACAAGGAGGTTCACGCCAAGGCTCAAGAAATAAGGGACAGGGTCAAGAACCGGAAAATTGTGGCGGGTATTGAGCGGCTGGATTACACCAAGGGCATCTCCGAACGTCTAAGTGCGCTCGAGCTCCTGCTGGAGAAACGCGAGTTCGATCCACGAGAGAATGTCATGTACTTGTCTTTCGCCGTCCCCCGTGAAGGAGTCGAGGCGGCACAGAAATACAAAGCGCATCTCCTCGATCGAATAGCGAAGATCAACAAAAAGTATGCAGTGGTTGACCCGAAAACCGGGAGCCGTTGGCAACCGATTCACGATCATTGGGAGGACACCCCACCAGAGCTTGTACCCGCGGTATATCTAGCAGCTGATGTGATGACAATCACGCCGCTGCGAGACGGCATGAACCTCATGGCAAAAGAGTTCGTAGCGACTCGGAGTGATGAACGTGGGGTGCTTGTGCTTGGTGAAGGGGCTGGAGCAGCGTTAGAGGGTGTTTTGAAACTTAG
>QHCE01000075.1 GCA_003243955.1 Acidimicrobiales bacterium
CTCCTATCTCTTGAGACATCACACACGTGCCCCCGGCAGGATTCGAACCTGCGCCACCGCCTCCGGAGGGCGGTACTCTATCCCCTGAGCTACGGGGGCCGAACGACCAGGGATGACCAGGAATATGGACTATCGCCAGCGTTTCGTGCGGCCGTTATTGCCAGGTGAGCGTATCAGCCGGGTTATACCGAGACGATCTCGACGTCAACGTCCGCGGCTGTTGCCAGCTCGGCAAGATCGTGGGGGTCCGAGGTGAGAATCCTGTCCCCTGGCCTGGCGAGCAGCACCACAGCTGCGTCGATGACGTCGCTGCTGTTTGAGCGGGCGAGTAGCTCGCCGGCTCGCTTGCCGAGCTCGCCATCTAGACCCACGATGTCCAGGCTCGGTAGGAGTCGAGCTACTAAAGTGTTTCGGCCGGTTCCCCCGCGCCATACCTGTCCGATTACGCCGCCGTGGGTGCGTGGGGAGCGGCCGGCTAGTCGCTCTCGTTTGATGCGTGCTGAAATTTCGTAATCGCGGCGCTCAACTGCGAAGAATGCCCCAGCATCAAGTATAAGTGTCATGCCGCGAGTTGTTGAGTAGCAGCACCGCTGCTCCGAACCACGATTGCTCGTGCACGGTCCTGGCGATCCACCCGATCCATGTCGGCCTGGGTTATCTCGCCGTGCTCGGCTTCGTATTGGGCGATGAAATCGTCAAGAGCTTGCATTTTTTGATCATGCTCGACCTGCCGTGTGAGCGCTTCATTAACCCATGAGCTGAGATTCTCAGCTCCCCCGGCTGTCACCGCTGCTTGCCCCGCCGCGATGAGCTTGGCATCCACTGAAGCAGAGAGTCGCAATTTAGTAGCCATACCTTCATGCTACATTTCTGCCACGATTGTGGCAAGACGGCTAAACTCGCTCTCCCAAGTCTTTGAGCTTCTGTTGTAGCGCATTGATCTCGTACTGCTGGCCGTCCTTCATGCTCTGTGCGAGCTTGCGCACGTCTTCGTTGTCCGTCTTAGCCAGCACGGCCTCTGCCATATGGATGCCACCTAGGTGATGCGCGATCATCAATCGGCAGAACAGTAAGTCGGCATCGTGCCCGCTACTCCTGCCGAGCTGTTGGAGTTGCTCAGCAGATGCCATGCCCGGCATTCGACCATCGGGTAGCAGCATGTTGTGGCCATCGCTCATCCAGCCCATGCGTGGACCGTCGCCTGTTTGGGGAAGGCTCCACTGGTTTAGCCACTGATCCATCATGCCGATCTGCGCCTGTTGGGTGAGCGCTATGTCATAGGCAATGGTGCGCAGGCCGGGTTCACCGCCGGTACGGTACTCAATCATCGACATGGTCACCGCTTGAGCGTGGTGCGTCGACATGTCGCGGGCGAACCCCGCCTCGGCCGAATCGTTGCCGGGGTACTTCGGCGCGTCTACCCATAGACCTATGCCGAAGCTAGCGCCCGCAATGATGAGAACTCCGATCGCCACCGCGGCGACGATCAAGGCTCGGCGCCGGGGTTCAGGGCCGGTCTCGTTGGTGTGGTCTTCAGGCTCGGTTTCCTCTTGTGTTTCCGCGGCCGTCGTCACTACTGGGTCACTCCGCCTGGTAGGCCCCCACCTGGCAGGCCGCCACCTGGGGGAGCACCGGGTATGCCGCCTTGGTTCGCGTCCTGTGGTAACCCGCAGTTAGAACCCGGCTCCACTGAGGCCGCTTTACGGAACGCCACAATGAATTCGTCAAGACGAGAATCATTTACCGAGTCCAGCTTGAGCTGAAAGCCCCATGCCTGTAGGGAAACCGCTGACTTCAACCCTGGGTACGGACTCATCAGCATGTATTCCTGGCCGCGAACTTTTTTGGCGAGTTTATCCACGTCCGCCTGGGGCAGATCAGGCCGATAGGTGATCCAGACCGCGCCGTGTTCCAGACTGTGCACGGCGCGCTCATTGGGGAGCTGCTGAGCGTATACATCGCCCTCGCATTTCTCCCATATCGGATAGTGGTTGCCGCCTACCGGCGGTGAAACCTTGTACGTCACCGGACCGTCAACGTGTTTGCGGGAGAGCATCTTGGGGTTTTCCACCCGGTAATTCACCAGGCCGTCGATTTGTTGTGAACGTTGCTGCCCGAACGGCCGGCTGGAGTCGTATGTTTTAAACACCGCGTAGCCGACGATGGCGAGCGCTGCAAGGCCTACGACAACGAACATCACGATGGTGCCGGTAGCCATACGATTGGCCTTTGCCGCTTGCACGGTGCGGCCGCGGGAGCGGTTCCTACCACCAGCCCGCACTGGGGGAGTCTTCTTAGCGCCACGCGAACTGTGGAGCGGCTTCTCCGCTTCGGGCGCCTGCGCATCAGCGGGCTGAGACTCTCCCACCTCGGGCTTTACTGGCTCTGCCTGCTCAGCCGCGCCAACTTTGCGATTGCGAGCCCGCTTATGCGGCTCAGACGTCCATGACATTTACCTTCTCCAGCTCCGAATGTGCTTAGAGCGCAAGCTCTGAGCACATTCCATCTTAGTCTGTCGTATCTGACTGCTATGTACCCGCTAACACCGCAGGTGGCGATCGATAAGGTGAGGTAGTGAGAGCTCACCCGGCCGGCCCGCGACATGCCGATAACCTGCCCACTCCCCACTCGTCCGCACCGCCGGTGGACTTCGCCGCACTTGACCCCACCGTGTGGCCTAGCACAGCTCAGCGGGTTGCCGGCGTCCTCACGCTAGGTGGAGTAGCCGTTACGCAGCTAGCTGAGCAGTATCAAACTCCCCTGTTCATCCTGGACGAACACGACGTTCGTACGCGTGCGCGGGCATACGTCACCGCATTCTCCGGCGTGGCCGGGCGACCAGACGGTGAAGTAAGTTACGCCAGTAAAGCCCTGCTGTGCCGCGGCGTGGCACGCTGGGTTGCCGAGGAGGGCCTAGGGATTGATGTGTGTTCCGGTGGAGAGCTCACAGTCGCGCTAGCGGCTGGCTTCCCGCCCGAGCGCATCACCCTGCACGGCAATAACAAGAGTGTCGCCGAACTTGCCCAGGCGCTCGAGGTCGGGGTTGGTCGCATTGTGCTTGATTCGTTCTACGAAATCGAGCGACTCGTTGAGCTAGCCGGCAGACACCATATCCGTCCTAAGGTACTGATCCGGGTTACGGTCGGAGTGGAGGCGCACACTCACGAGTTCGTCGCTACCGCCCATGAGGATCAAAAATTCGGCTTCTCGTTGTCCTCTGGTGCGGCCGCGCGTGCGGTGGAGACCGTGCTGCGTAGCGATGCTTTGGAGCTGCTTGGTTTGCATAGCCATATTGGCTCACAGATTTTTGATACCTCCGGGTTCGCCGTCTCGACGCATCGCCTAGTTGGTCTGTTGGCTGAGATGGATGAAGCACATGGCATCACGCTTGCCGAGCTCAATCTTGGCGGCGGACTCGGCATCGCTTACGTTCCGGGTGACGACCCGGCCCTCGTGACCGACGTGGCCGATCAGCTGCGGTCCATCGTCACGGCTGAGTGTGCCGCTGCGGGGCTGGCCATGCCTCGACTCTGCGTAGAGCCCGGCCGTGCCCTAGTCGGCCCAGCGGGCGTGACCCTGTACCAGGTGGGCACGATCAAAGACGTGGATGGAATCCGCAGCTACGTAAGTGTGGACGGCGGCATGAGCGACAACATTCGCACCGCACTGTACGACGCTGAATTCACGTGCGTGCTGGCCAATAGGGTCTCCGAAGCCCCAGCTGTACTGTCTCGCGTTGCCGGCAAGCACTGTGAAAGCGGGGACATTGTGGTCAGTAACACCTGGCTTCCAGCCGATCTGCGCCCCGGTGACCTACTCGCAGTTGCTGCTACTGGCGGCTACTGTCGCAGCATGGCCAGCAACTACAACCTCCTAGGTCGGCCGCCGCTTGTCGCTGTGGCTGACGGGAAGAGCCGCGAGTTAGTGCGTCGGGAGACCATAGACGACTTGCTGCGGCTAGACGTGGGATGAGGCCGCGCGCCAGGGCTAAGATAGCCCGCTGAGCCGGTGGCGGAAGACTATGCTTGGCAAGCAGCACAATGATTGTCCTGGACATTCATTGTCGATGTCAATCGAAGTCAGACACGACAGCATCGAGTTCAACTTCCAGGAGCCAGCGAGGATCTAATAGCCCCGCAACAATGACCATAGTAGCGGCGGGTCGTATGTTGGCGAAATGTTCGCCATGGGCCTGCGCCGCGGCTGCTTCAGCTGCCCGCGTGGTCAAGTAGATGCGGGTGCGTATCACTTTTTCTGGTTGTCCGCCGAGCTCAGTTAATGCCTCAAGCGCAATATGCCAGCAGCGCCGCGCTTGTATGAGTGGATCTGGGTCAACGTGTCCATCCGGCCACACAGGTGCAGTGCCGGCGACAGCGATAAGTTGCCCGACACGCACAGCTCGGCTAAAGCCAATCGTGGGTTCGTAGGGGGAGCCAGAAGAGACGCACTGCCTATCCTGCACGGCTCTAGTAAACCATGGCAGCGCAGTCCTCAGGGAACCCTAGTCCGCCATGGGTGGCGCCAACCTCGCTGAGGGAGAAGTATTGATTTCTTCATCAGCGCTTGGGAGGTTGGAATGCTGATCGCAAAAGGGAGATTGGTTCTTTCGATGTCACCGTCGGACTGGTTTGCCACGGTGACAGGTATCGAACGAGTACGGTTTTTCCCCGTTGATAACGATGTCGCTGTGCGCTCGGCCGACCTGCCGGGAAATTTTCATAAAGACCCGGCGGATCGGATTATAGTGGCTACAGCGGCGCCTGAATGCGCCGCTGTTGACGGCTGACCAAAAGATTCTCAACTACGAGCACGTCCAGACCATATGGTGACCACATTGCTGCGTTAGCCAAGTTGAGGCCTAGGATCCGGTTGCCGCGCTAACCACTGCCAGGCGCCGCCCGAGTATCGTGTCCGTTTTGCGCATCTGGCGCACAGCGACAACCAAATCGTAGCGAAAACATGGGGGCTATCGTTCCGATGAAAGACCGGCACGCGGTGCGAGTTGTGCTATTGGGCTGCGGCACTGTGGGCAGCCAGGTGCTCACACTGCCGCGCCAGCAAGCCGATGAACTGGCTGAACGCATTGGTGCTCGGCTGGAGTTGGTCGGTGTGGCAGTGCGAGACACCGCTCGGGTCCGCGAAGTGCCGATCGATCCCACCCTGCTCACCACCGATGCCGCGAGTTTGGTCGCCCGTGAAGACGTTGACATCGTGATCGAGCTAATCGGGGGAATCGACCCGGTACGCGGCTGGCTTACTACCGCACTCAAGCGTGGCACCTCGGTAGTGACGGCCAACAAAGCGTTACTGGCCAATGATGCTGCGGTGCTGCATGACGCTGCTCTGTCCGGTGGCGCGGATTTGTACTATGAAGCCGCCGTCGCGGGCGCAATTCCTTTGGTGCGGCCGCTACGAGAGTCGTTACACGGCGATCGGATTTCCCGAGTGATCGGGATCGTCAACGGCACTACCAATTACATCCTCTCGGCCATGAACGAAACTGGAGCCGGGTTTGCCGAGTGCCTGGCTAAGGCTACTGAGCTCGGCTACGCCGAGGCCGATCCCGCCGCCGATGTCGACGGGCACGACGCCGCCGCGAAGGCGGCAATCATTGCCTCCTTGGCTTTCCACACCCGAGTCAGTGCGGCACAGGTCTACACCGAAGGTATTCGAGCGATCACCTCAGATGACATCGCATCGGCTACGGTGCTGGGCTGCACGATCAGACTACTGTGTATCGCGGAGCGGATCAGAGGTGGAGCAAAGCCGACTGTGACAGCATCAGCGTGCGGGTGCACCCGGCGATGATTCCGAAGACACATCCGTTAGCCACGGTCGGTGGCGCATTTAACGCTGTATTTGTGGAGGCAGAAGCCGCCGGTCCGCTGATGTTCTACGGTCAAGGTGCCGGCGGTGCGCCTACCGCGAGCGCGGTGCTTGGAGATTTGGTCGCGGTAGCTCGTAACCGACTGGCCGACAACCGAGTGCCCAGTGAGTCCACCTACGCCGCGCTGCCTGTGCTGAGCATCGCCGATTCCATCACCCGCTATTACATCTGGCTCGATGTGCATGACCGGCCTGGTGTGCTCGCCGCGGTGGCGTCGGTGTTTGCCACCCATGCGGTCAGCATCGCTACTGTGCGGCAGGAAGGCCGAGGTGAGGACGCATCGCTCGCGTTGGTAACACATGCGGCGGACGAGGCGGTGCTGTCGACGATCGTAAACCAGCTTCGTCAGCTCGTCGCGGTTCGCAACGTCATCAGCGTACTGCGCGTGGAAAGGGGAGAGGCATGAGTGATATCGCGTTGGCCACTAGCTGGCGGGGTGTAATCGAGGAGTTCCGCGATCAGCTGCCGGTCACCACTGATACGCCGGTGATCACGTTGTGTGAGGGGGGCACGCCGTTGCTGTATGCTCCCCACCTGTCAGAGCTCACTGGAGCGCAGGTGTATCTGAAGGTGGAGGGCGCCAATCCCACCGGATCATTCAAGGACCGCGGAATGACGCTGGCTGTGAGTAAAGCGGTGGAAGCAGGTTCGCAGGCTCTGGTGTGCTCCTCCACCGGCAACACTGCCGCGTCGGCGGCCGCGTATGCCACTCGAGCTGGTCTGACCTGCGCGGTCCTGCTTCCCCGCGCCGCTGTCGCGGCCGGAAAAGTGGCGCAGGCATTGGCGTTCGGTGCCACATTGCTGGAGGTCGAAGGTAGCGTTGACGACTGCCTGGTGCTTGCGACGCAGCTGTCGGAGAAGTATTCGGTGACACTGGTCAACTCGGTGAATCCGTACCGCATTGCTGGACAGCGCACGGCTGCTTTGGAGGTCGTAGAGCAGCTGGGGACCGCACCCGCGGCCCATTTCCTTCCGGTCGGTGGCGCTGGCAACATCACCGCATACTGGGCCGGTTACCGCCAGGCGCATGAGCTGGGTTGGAGCACACGGCTACCGATGATGTGCGGGTTTCAAGCAGCCGGAGCCGCACCCATCGTGCGCGATGAGCTGGTGGTTAACCCGCAGACGGTGGCTAGCGCGATCCGCATCGGCAATCCCGCATCGTGGAGTTCCGCGGTGGCTGCGCGAGACGAGTCCGGCGGTCTGATCGCGGCTGTTAGCGATGAGCAGATTCTAGCCGCGCATCGTCTACTTTCGTCGGTTGAGGCGGTATTCGTTGAACCCGCTTCGGCCGCTGGGGTGGCGGGGCTGCTGGCGGTAGCCGAAGCCAGCGGTGCTACCGCCGAGCGGTTGCGCGGTCATTCCGTGGTGTGCACAGTGACTGGTAACGGCCTTAAAGACCCTGAATGGGCAGTCCGGGCCGCACCGCCAAGCGTGGTCATCGCAGCCGATGTGCAGTTAGCGGCCAACGTGCTCACGTTGCACTGACTTGTCTTTGGCGGGGTTGTCGGTTCAACATCAGGATGATGGCATGATTCATGCTACTATAGTTTCATGAAAACGACGACACTTCGACTACCAGACGAGGACGATTTACGCGTCCGCGTCTACGCTCAGTCCAAAGGTGTGAGCATTAACGCGGCTGTAATTGAACTTGTACGCACGGCGTTGTCCACGACACCTCGTGGCCCGGCTTTTTCCTTCAAATCTGGCAAACACACGACAGCTGTAGACGACGAGAATGCTCTTCGCGAGGGCTTTGGGAAGTCGTGATCGTTGTCGACACAAATGTCATAGTGGCTGCATACAAGGAAGATAGTGATTGTCATCAGGTGTGCAAAAGGTTGCTCACCACATCGACGCCACTTGCTACCACGGCTTACGTGTTTGCTGAGGTCGATTACTTGCTTACCAAGTACGGTGGCCCTGAGGTGACGCTTGCCGCACTACGAGATATTGCGTCGTTTGTCATGCTGGCTCCCGTGGGCTCCAGTACGCTGCACGTAGCATTTCAGGTGATGGAAAAGCACCCAGAAATCGGCCTCACTGACGCGTCCCTTGTCGCGCTAGCTGGCGATTGTGGAACCACGCAACTTGCCACGATGGACTATCGCCACTTTAGAGCCATCAGCCCTTTGTCCGGCGGTAAGTATTTCACTCTGGTACCCGAGGATGGGTAACCTATATCGTTCTGAGTTCGATCATCCGGCCGGGGCCGGGTTTGCTGGAGGTCTGAGTGGAGTATTTGGCCTGCTAAATCGTCGTGCACGCTCCGGCCAGTTACGCCAATCTCGGCCCTGGTTTTGACAGTTTGGGCCTTGCCCTCTGACCGACGAGTATCCGGCCAGCCGGGACTGGCTGCATCAGGATGTGCGTGCGGCTGTTATGCCTGAGAGCGCGGAGCTGATCGTGCGGCTCCGCAGCATTGGTATACCCGCAACGTTGTCCGGAGCCGGGCCTACAGTGCTGGCGCTGTTGCCAGCTGCCGTGCCGATACCGCTCACCCTGCCAGGCTTCACCGCGCACCGGTGGGCATCGCCCGACAAGGGACCCACGGTGACCCCGGCGCCGGCTGTTGTGGGGCCGCGCTAGACTAGCTTTACTAATCGCTCGAAAGTAGCTAGACTAGAATCGGTCTTGCTTGAAAATTTAGCTACTTTCGAGCCGACTTAGTAACGAATTACTCAGTAGTAGACTCCGGACACGCCATGTTGGCCAGCCTGTTGCCTTAGGCCAGGTTCGCCGTCTACGCTTATCATCACTTAGTCGCCAAATATGTAGTCATGCGTTTAAGCGCGTGCCGGCGGAGATCGTGTTCCTGTCGGCGATGACAAGCTCTGTTGTATTGCGTCAGCAATAGGCAGTCACGTATGAGGGCGGCAATCTACTTCATCAGAATGCGGGTGGCAGGGCACGAGTAGCCTTTCAATCCACTATGTGGTGAGCAATATGTACCTAGCAATTCATTAGCACGCGATGATTGCGTCTGCGTCCCCTGTATGCGCAATTCTCGTGGTTGAGATCCGGCCGAACGTTTTCTCGTTGGCCCGTCGCAGAGTAAGGAAAACCCATTGAGCGACACATCTAGTCTTCTATCCGCAGATTCTGCCGCACCTGCACCCGCAGCTACGGTTGTCGGAGAAGACGCGCGGAGCGCAAACGGCTCCGCAAGCAAGTCTCGTCCTTCAGGCACTGGCCTGACCAGCATGTTGTTGGCCCAGTTGCAAAAGGTAGCCACTGATCTTGGTATCAGCGGCACCGGGCGAATGCGCAAAAGCGAGCTGATCGGTGCGATTGGCCAGCGCCAATCCTCTGGCACCGCGCTCGCTGTAACAAGTAACGGCTCATCAGCTCGCGGGCCCCAGAGTGCATCTAGCTCAGCCCATCCTCCGCGCCGCTCGGCCGGAAGCGCCGGAAATGCGCAACAAGTTGAACTGCCGGTTGGGGAGGCCACAATGGTGTCGGAAAATCCGCCAGCAGAGAACGTGCCCGGTGCGGGCGCACCCGACGCTGTCGCCCCGCGGAGTGCGCCGTCATCTCGCCCTCGGCGGCGGGCGACTCGCCAAGCCGGTACTCCAGTTCCAGAAGCAGCCGAGCTGGTCAAGAGCAGCTCTAGCAGTGAACCGGAGGCGAGCGACCCCTACGAAGCCGAACCTTCTGGTGACCGAGGCGGACGCCGCGCGGGTGGTCGTGACGATCGCCGTAGTGGCCGCGATTCCCATCGATCTTCCCGCCGCAATGACCGCCCCAGCGAGCGGTCCAGCGAGCGGTCCAATGACCGTTCCAGCGAGCGGTCCAATGACCGTTCCAGTGATCGTATGAATGACCGGTCTCACGATCGTTCCAACGAGCGGTCTAGTGACCGCTATGACGATCGTCCCGAGGACGACTCCAACGAGTATGGTCGCCGGCGTCGCGGTGGACGTTTCCGGGACCGCAACCGTCGCCCGGGTCGGGAACGCGGCGATGTTGAGCCTGTGGTGGGCGAAGATGATGTGTTGATCCCTGTGGCAGGCATCGTCGATATTTTGGACAGCTATGCCTTCATTCGCACATCGGGTTACCTGCCTGGCTCCAATGACGTGTACGTCTCGCTCTCGCAAGTACGTAAATACGGGCTGCGTCGTGGGGATGCGGTGACAGGTTCAGTGCGCCAGTCCAGAGACGGTGAACGACAGAACAAGTACAACCCGCTGGTCCGTTTGGACGCTGTCAATGGCGTTGACAGCGAGCAGGCGCATCGCCGGGAGGAGTTCCACAAGCTCACGCCGCTGTATCCGCAGGATCGGCTGCGCTTGGAGACTGAGCCACAGCAGCTGACTACTCGTGTGATTGACCTGGTGATGCCAATCGGTAAAGGGCAGCGCGCGCTAATCGTGTCGCCGCCCAAGGCTGGCAAGACCATGGTGTTGCAGGCACTCGCGAACGCGATTGCCACCAACAACCCGGAATGTCACCTCATGGTCGTCCTCGTAGACGAGCGGCCGGAGGAAGTCACCGACATGCAGCGTTCGGTGAAGGGTGAGGTCATCGCCTCCACCTTCGACCGGCCGCCGACAGACCACACCACCGTCGCCGAGCTCTCCATCGAGCGCGCCAAGCGGCTGGTGGAGCTGGGCCACGACGTTGTGGTGCTGCTGGACTCGATCACTCGGCTGGGACGTGCCTACAACTTGGCCGCGCCTACCTCGGGCCGTATTTTGTCTGGTGGTGTCGATTCCACGGCGCTGTACCCGCCCA
The DNA here is from genome assembly GCA_003243955.1 of Acidimicrobiales bacterium. GTDB lineage: Bacteria > Actinomycetota > Actinomycetes > Mycobacteriales > QHCE01 > QHCE01. Next base: position 10,628 of record QHCE01000075.1, read on the forward strand.
AGCGTTTTCTGGGTGCCGCGCGCAACATTGAGCACGGCGGTTCGCTCACCATCATCGCCACTGCGCTGGTGGAGACCGGCTCCACTATGGACACGGTCATCTTCGAGGAGTTCAAGGGCACCGGCAACGCCGAGCTCAAACTGGATCGCCGCATTGCCGACAAGCGGACCTTTCCGGCGGTGGACGTGGATGCGTCCAGCACTCGTAAAGAGGAACTGCTGCTCGCGTCCGACGAGCTTTCCGTGATTTACAAGCTGCGGAAGGTGCTGCATGCGCTCGACTCGCAGCAGGCGTTAGATCTACTGCTCGACAAGCTCAAGAAAACTCGTACCAATGCCGAATTCTTGATGCAGATCCAAAAGACCACGCCGGGCAACGGCACCGATTAACCTACAGGAGTGGTCCCAGCAACCCCCTGTACAGGCTTGTTGGGGCCACTCTTTTCCGGCCGGTTGCTCGCCTTTTCTTGACGTTTTCTCTGAAAACGTCAAGAAAAGACGCTGAATGGTGACGTTTTCAGGGAAAACGCCGCCGGCCTGGACCGGGTTTTGGGGAGGCTGAGGCGGCTCCGGGAATGTTTTGGTCCCATGGCAGACTTATAGGCTAAGCACCATCTCCAATAGATATCCGGTACCGGTTCACGTTCATATCCGAACGACCCGGCGACCGTTGAGGGAAAGAGAACACACATGAAAGCCGATATTCATCCCGATTACCATGTCACCCAGGTGAGCTGCTCCTGTGGTGCGGCATTCACCACCCGCAGCACCGCCAAAAACGGTGTAATAACCGCTGAGATCTGCTCACAGTGCCATCCGTTCTACACCGGCAAGCAAAAGATTCTAGACACTGGTGGTCGAGTGGCACGCTTCCAGCGCCGTTACGGCAAAGCCACAGACAGCTCCGCTAAGGAATAGGCTCACCGGGTCTACAAATCGGAATAGTGCGAGGCCGGGTGGTTCGGTTTTCACAACGTCATTGTGCGCCCTAATCTCATGGAGTTTGAGCTGCGAGCTGGCAAGCTGTGTGGGAGCGGGTTCAGGACACTTTCTCCAGTAAGATTGTGAGCCCGCACTTTGAAGATCTTGCCCGCGACTGGACCATACGGTATGCCCGCGAAGTAGGGATTAACGATATCGGCCCGACTGGCACCACCGTTGTCGCATGCAAGGAGCACCGCGGCCACGAGGTGGATGTTCTCGCCCTCGATCGTGGGTCCCGGCTTGAACACATTCGTGATCTTCTCGCTCATCTGGGCTGGAACGTCACAGATGCTTCCTTCGCCCTGTTCTCCCGTTACGGTTTTACCACTGAGCTCAGCCACGTGGCACTGAACCCTGGAAATCGCCCCAGCAAACTGCACCTCTTGAACTTGGACAGCATGTATGCCAGCTAGCTGCGGGCGCTCACCGGAAGCAACGCTCGTGAGACACTAGAGGCTGAGCCACCAAAATGTTAAGCAGCCGATTGAGGGAAGCAGCCATGAAGGCCGGTAATAGTATCACCATGGCTGATTCCGCGCCTTCCGACGCCCACAGCGATCGGATCGTCAGTCTCCTCAGCGAGCATGCCGAGCTGGAGCGGGAACTAGCCGACCCAGCTGTGCACACTGATGCGGCACGGGCTCGGCAGCTGGGTCGAAGATATGCCGAATTAGGTCCGATCGTCGCCACGGTACGAGATCTTGACGCCACACGAGCCGATCGAGATGCAGCCGCCGAGCTGGCTAGTGAGGACGCCAGCTTTGCCGCGGAGGCGTCTCAGCTCGATGCCCACATCGCGGAGCTAGAGACGGTACTGAGTGAGCTATTGGTGCCGCGTGATCCCAACGACTCCAAAGACGTCATCTTGGAGATCAAAGCCGGAGAAGGTGGCGAGGAGTCGGCCTTGTTCGCCGGTGACCTGCTGCGGATGTACACCCGATACGCCGAGCGCCACGGCTGGAAGACTGAGATCATCGACGTCACAGAATCTGATCTCGGCGGCTACAAGGACGCCGCGCTTGCGGTGAAATCCAAGCCTGGTGGCTCCCACAGCGGCGTATGGGCTCGACTGAAGTACGAGGGCGGCGTGCACCGTGTGCAACGAGTGCCGGTGACCGAATCCCAAGGCCGCATTCACACCTCAGCCGCTGGGGTCATGGTGATGGTCGAAGCAGAGGATGTAGATGTCACTATCGACTCCCAGGACCTGCGGATCGACGTCTACCGATCTTCTGGCCCAGGCGGCCAGAGCGTAAACACCACTGACTCGGCGGTCCGAATCACGCACATACCCACCGGCATAGTGGTGTCGTGTCAAAACGAGAAGAGTCAGCTGCAGAACAAAGAGCAGGCACTGCGTATCTTGCGGGCCAGACTGCTTGCCGCCGCACAAGATGAAGCCGACGTCGCCGCAAGCGACGCCCGGCGTTCCCAGGTGCGCACAGTGGACCGCTCCGAACGAATCCGAACCTACAACTTTCCGGAGAATCGAATCTCCGATCATCGCGTGAACTTCAAGGCATACAACCTCGATCACGTGCTTGAAGGTGAGCTGGATGCGGTGCTTGATGCGCTCAGCGCTGCCGATATGGCCACAAAACTCGCCGCGGAGTAACCGTGTGCGCGAATCGCGAAGACGTGGACGAGGCAAACACGCTTCAGGCACTTCTGCGCGCCGCAACGATTCAGCTCGGTTCTGCTGGTGTTCCGCCCGCGCGAGTGGATGCCCAACTGCTGGTTGCACATGTGATGGGCATCTCTCGTTCTGAGCTGCAACGCCTGGCTGTGTTAGGTGACACGTGCCTCAACGCGACCCAGCAGGCGCAGCTTGCCGAGCTGGTGTGGCAGCGGTCTCAGCGAGTTCCGTTGCAGCACCTTACTGGCGTGGCGCCGTTTCGGCGGCTCCAGCTTCGAGTGGGGCCGGGTGTGTTTGTGCCGCGGCCGGAGACCGAGCTGCTGGCCGGCTGGGGGATCGAACGCCTAGAGTCGGCCGCTTCCAGACTGGCCACTCACGTAGTTGACCTCTGCGCCGGGTCGGGGGCTATTGCCTTGGCGCTGGCAACGGAGTTTCCCGGCGCGCAGGTGAGTGCCGTCGAGCGCGAGCCGGAGGCGTTGGTGTGGCTACGGCGTAACGTAGCCGATCGCCGTCCGTCGGCTGGTTTCCGCGTTGAGGTGGTAGCCGCAGACGCAACCGCGGCGGATACTCTGGCCGAGCTAAACGGCACTGTTGACCTGGTGCTCTCCAACCCTCCGTATCTGAGCCCAGATGAGGAAGTGACGAAAGAAGGTCTTCTTGACCCGCCGAGCGCGCTCTGGGCCGACGACACTGGGCTGAGCGTGATCGAAGCGGTGGCAGCTCGAGCCGCTGTGTTGTTGCGATCGGATGGCTGGTTCGGCGTCGAGCATGGCGAAAACCAGGGGGATCGCGTCCGAGCCTTGCTTCATTCCGATACCTGGCGCCACGTAGAAACCCACCTAGACCTTGCCGGGCGGGATCGGTTCACCACAGCTCAACGGCTGTAGCCGTCAACCCATGACGACAACTTGTGCCAAGTTGTCGTCATTGTGTTAACGGGAGAATCCCTTGAGTGCGTAACGGGGCTCTACTCGGCGTTGACGGTCGAACCCTGATCGGGTTTGACCGCAATCGCGGCAAGGCGCTGTCGAGCACCGTCTAGCCATTCTTGACAGATGGCGGCAAGTTTCTCGCCGCGTTCCCACAGCGTCAGCGACTCTTCTAAAGTGGCACCGCCAGTTTCCAGCTTGCTGACTACTTCAGCAAGCTCATCGCGTGCTTGCTCATAGCTGTGGGCCGTCTCCGCCGTAGCTTCGGCAGGCGCTGTCGTCAGATTGTCAGTTTTCTTCGGCACCTGGCCACCCTACGGTGTCGATGTTGTTCGGTGCAGATGGCATACCGCCGTGTTTCTGGAGTATGCGCTCTGCCACTCCACGGTTACTGAATGCAGGCGGCGCGTTCACCGCCGGCCAGCCGTAGCCGAACCTGCTCACCGGTTTGCACCTGATCTGGTTGCCGCACTACCGCGCCGCTGCGCTGTTGCACGATCGCGTATCCACGATCCAGCGTGGCCTGGGGAGACAACGCCGCAGTCCGGGCGCGCAGCTGCTTAACCTCGCTTTCGGCAAGGTTAAGGCTGTGATTTAGGTGTCTCCGGGCTCTGCCAATGAACCCTTCGAGTTCGTCTGCCCGTAGCCGCACCATTGTCATCGGAGCGGCGAATATGGGTCGGCTACGCACGGCATGGAGCCGTTGTTGTTCTCGGCTAATGAGCGTGGTCACGCATCGCCGCGCTCGGTCCCGTAGCACCATCAGCTGCCGGGTCTGCTCAGCCAGGTCTGGCACTACGCGTTTACCGGCATCGGTAGGCGTGGAGCAGCGCACGTCGGCCACCAAGTCCAGCAGCGGCGAGTCGGGTTCATGCCCAATTGCGCTCACCACAGGGGTTGTGCAGCCAAATACCGCGCGGCACAGCGCTTCGTCACTAAACGGCAGTAGATCCTCTACCGAACCACCGCCTCGGGCGATGATGATGACGTCGACGCCCAGGTGGGCATCCAGCTCACCTAGCGCGGCAATGACCTGAGGCACTGCCGAAGCACCTTGCACGGCCACGGTGCGTACCTCAAACTGCACTGCCGGCCACCGTCGAGCGGCGTTGTGTAGAACGTCGCGTTCAGCTGCGCTGGCTCGCCCTGTTATCAGTCCCACCCGATGCGGCAGGAACGGCAACGGCCGTTTGCGTTCCGCCGCGAAAAGCCCCTCGGCCGACAGCAGAGCTTTAAGCTGCTCTAACCGGGCCAGCAACTCACCGATCCCCACCGCCCGGAACTCTGAAGCCCGGAGCGAGAGGGTGCCACGGGCAGCGTAGAACTCTGGTTTGGCCCGTGCCACCACGCGGGAGCCTTCGGAAAGTCCATCCGCAATGCTGCGACGGCACGTTATCAGCAGGCTTATCTCCGCCGAAGGGTCACGTAGCGTGACGAACGCCATCGGTGATCCAGGACGCCGGGTGAGCTCGGTAATCTGTCCTTCGACCCACACCTCACCCAGCCGCGAGATCCATGCCCCAATCTTCTGGCTCACTACCCGAACTGGCCACGGCTGCTCGGCCGATGAGCGGGTGCTGGCGGTGTCGGTAACAGTAGCATTAGTCACGGCCGCTGAGCATACGCCTCATTTATATGGGGTTCGGGTAGTCCGCTGAAGATCGTGGTGAATCGTCCTTCGTTCAGGAGCTTTGCCAACTCCTCTGGTGAGAAAATTTGGCCATTCGTGCATACATGCACTCCGGGGTTCAGCACCGCGAGTTGGGCATAGGCGAATCCAAGATTGAATCCACCGTTGGACATAGTGACGCCTTCGAGCGGAATTGTGGAACTCGTCAAAACGACAACGTTTTCAGTTGCGCCTAGATGCGATTGGAGAAATTGCGCCGTCTCGGGAAGCGTGTAGGTACCTTGAGTGACAATGAATTTTTTAGCGCTGCTGCGTGCGATCACGCCGGCGATTTCTTGGCGGTCTTGTATCGTCAGCCTTCGACTGTCCTTCATACACACCTGGGTAAAAAGTACAGGACGCGCCAGTTTTACCCGAGCAATGTACTGCGGAATCACCGAATTTTCTCGTGGCTCGATGGTGTCGAAATCGCCGTGGTAGGCAGAGTCGATGGTGCCACCGGTCATGATGAAGTGAACTTCTTCGTTCGCGGCGCTCATCATGATTGTTGAAGTGCGGTGCGCAGCGCTGGAACGACACGTTCGGTATCTTCGGTGGGTACGAGCATCGTTATCTCGCCGCTCGATGACATTACGTCCAGCACGTCGATTCCCTCCCAGGCCAGAATTTGTAGTGGTACGTGAAGCATATTGGATTCGTCCGGCTGTCGACTTCGTCGCTGCAGAGTGATCGCGGTGAGGTCCTCACGCCTCTGGGTGACTCGCTCGTTCGCCATCCACGACTCCACAATGCTTCGGAGCCCGAGGCTGAAGACCATTGAGGTTTCATATGAACCACGAGCAAGGACGAAGAAAGATGACTGATCCTTGCGGGTCCGCATGAGGATTTCCGCCATGGTTGGGCCTAGTCGTTCGGAGTTTGTCACTGTGAGCTGCGTGAGATCGCTACGCAAGGACAGCCCGGCGAAATGCCGATGCGCGTGCTGGCTGGTAGCGGAGGTGAGGCTATCGCTAAGACGTTTGAGCGCCATCAGTACAGCTGGCTCACTCACTGGCTTTTTCAGGTCCTTGGCAATCTCGGGTTGTAGCTCCCGGGCGAGAGCCGACATGTTCACTAGCCCTCGTGCCAGCGCATCTCGCAGGTACGGCGAACGGGTAAGCCGTTGATCGATGCGGTCTTTGATGGTAATCATGTTAAATTTATAACACTAATTTGAATAGTTGTACAATTATACAAATTATTTTGGATTTGTCAGAATGATTCGTACCGTGTTTAACATGTCCACAACCTTCGCTACTTCGATCCACTTCGTAGAACATCCGACTTTCGACGCGAGAGTTGCCGCAAGCATTCGCCAGCTGCTCGTCGAGGTTGACAACGAATTTGTTCCCCCGCTCTCTTGCCGGAGCAGCACGACCACTAAGGATTTCGTCGCTGTCAGCGACAGTGACGGTCCTGGCGAATACGTACGCCAAACCCTTTCCCAGCCATGCCTCGTGGCATTCCGGGATGACGCATTAGCCGGCTTCATGAGGCTCCACTTGCGTCACCACAACTCGGATCTCAATATCGGCGATCTGTGTACGTTTGTACGCACGGTGGTGACTAGTCACCGATACCGACGCCAAGGTGTGGCAACGCAGCTGTATGAGACTCTCTTTAAACTAGCGCCTGAATGTGCATCGCCGTTTGTCGCGACTCGTACGTGGAACGAAAACACCTCACACATCGCGCTGCTTGAGAAGCTTGGATTCCAGCAAGTGAACCGGTTGCAAGACGATAGGGGATGTGGAATCGATAGCTTGTACTTCGCTCGACCTTGCGCGCTGCCGGCCGGGCATTCAACTCCACGGTCCCTTGAAACCGAAGCAGCTAAACGCCTAGCAGAAGACTGCAAGTTAGGGCGCCGCTTGCAAGCCGCGCCATAGGTACTGTGTAGGTGGGGCTCTTGCAGTGTGCTCTATCCCTCAGCCTGGGTAGTAGTAGGCCTTTGCGCGATGACGCACAGCTACCACAGTCACCTGACGAGCTGTGTCGTCAACAGAATAGAAAACCCGGTACGAGCCTCGATAGGCACTTAATAGACCTCTATACGGTTCATCCAACGCCTTGCCTACTCGAAAGGGCTCTTCTGCAAGTGCTCCTTCGGCAAACATGATTACAGAGTCAGCAACACGGCGCGGGGTCCGGCTAGACGCTAGATCTTTCTGTGCAGAGCGGGTCCAGACGATGGAAAATTTTTCGCTCATCGAGTTTTAAGGAGTGCTTGGCGGACTTCGTCCGTACTGACTATATCGCCAGCTTCCAGGTCCCGTAGACCCGCGCCTATCGCGTCCACTGCTGCTGGATCACGAAGTACGCGCGCTGTTTCCACCAAAGAATCCAGACGTGACTCTGGAACTATGTAAGCGCGCTGACCGTCTGGCAACAAAACATCCACTACGGTGTCTCGACTCCATGCCTCACTTAAATATGGATCTAATGGCTCCTGAGCGGTCATGTGTATCATGCCTTCAGTCTAAACCAGTTCAGGCAGAAATCGTCCCTTCATCTACCCGCACTATGAGAAACAGTTCGCTGGTGATGGGGATGGCCGTCAATCGGAGGCTCGGCCGTCGGCTTACCATTGCAGGCATGGCCGCTAAACGAGTGCTACTTGCCGCGCCGCGCGGCTACTGTGCCGGCGTTGATCGAGCGGTAATCACCGTGGAGAAGGCGTTGGAACATTACGGCCCCCCGGTGTATGTCCGCAAACAAATCGTGCACAACAAGCACGTAGTTTCGTCCCTGGAGCAGCGCGGCGCGGTCTTTGTCGAGGAAACGGACGAGGTGCCCGAGGGCGCTGTTGTCGTATTCTCCGCGCACGGTGTGGCACCGCACGTGCATGAGCAAGCTAAAGCGCGCAACCTCCGTGCCATTGACGCCACCTGTCCGCTGGTAACCAAGGTGCACAATGAGGCCCGCAGGTTCGCCGCTGAGAACTACGACATTCTGCTCATCGGACACCAGGGTCACGAAGAGGTCGTCGGCACACAGGGTGAGGCGCCAGCTCATACGCAGATCGTGGACAACCCCGCCGCCGCTGGCGACGTGTACGTGCGCGATGAGTCCAAGGTTGTGTGGTTGTCCCAAACCACGCTCAGCGTGGACGAAACCATGGAGACAGTCGGCAAGCTACGAGAGCGTTTCCCGCTGCTGCAATCTCCTCCCAGCGACGACATTTGTTACGCTACGCAGAACCGACAGCAGGCAGTCAAGCAAATTGCTCCCGAATGCGATCTGGTGATTGTGGTTGGTTCAGCCAACTCGTCGAACTCTGTCCGGCTGGTAGAAGTGGCGCTAGAGGCCGGGGCCGCTGCATCGTATTTGGTCGATTATGCCCACGAGATCGATGAAGCGTGGCTCACCGACGTACGTACCGTAGGGGTAACTTCGGGCGCTTCGGTGCCCGAAGAGCTGGTAGAGGGTGTACTGGAGGTGTTGGCGCTGCGGGGTTATGGCGACGTGCGTACGGTCTCGACGGCGCAGGAAACCCTGACTTTCTCCCTGCCGCAGCAGCTCAAGCGAGAGCTGCGAAACGCGGGTGTCCGCGATGGAAACTGATGCGCTTTTGCCGTATTCGCATTACGACTTAGAGATCGGAAAAGACAACCCCAGAAAACTCTCGACGGCATAGTGCCGCTGGCCGCTTAAGTAAGAACAAGATTCGCCCTTACTTACGGCAGTTTCTAACAGGCGTTGAGCTGTACGTGTGGAGCGCGAATGTCTGATCGCTCCATACTCAATCTGATTGTGCCCATTCGTCGAAAGTGTGAAGCATCTTTCGGCGATTGATGTCACCGTCGTATTCCGATCCGTACCACGCGTCGAGAATTGCGGATAGATCAATGTCGTCGAGCATCCAGGACGCGATGCATAGCACATTCGCGGCGTCATACACCCGCGCCCACTCCGCGTTTTTCGCACTGCCGCAGAGGCTGGCTCGAATACCCGGAAATCGGTTCGCGCCGATTTCCACGCCAGCACCAGTGCCGCAGACGAGAATACCTGTGTCGCCGTCTGTTTTTCGGACCACCTCTGTCACCTGCGGAATGAACTCTTGCAAGCTCACCCCCGGATTTCGGCCTGCTAGATAGCCGAATTCAACGTACTGTTTGTTCCGCTCAGCAAGGTAGGTCCGGATAGCAACTAGTGCTGGTTCAGCGAAACGATCGCCCGCAATGTAGATCAAAGATCGCTGTCCTTTCGTGCCCTGCGATGCTTGGACGGTGGCGAGCATAGCGGCCTGGACATGAAAATTATTGCGAAATTGTACGGTTAACCAGTTTCAGGCCGCTACATGTCGTAGTACAGCGCGAATTCGTGTGGTGTGGGGCGAAGCCGGATGGGGTCGACTTCTTCGGTGCGCTTGTAATCGATCCAAGTTTCCACGAGATCGCTGGTGAACACATCGCCGGCGAGCAGGAACTCGTGATCTGCCTCTAGCGAATCGAGCACAGCTGGTAGCGAACTGGGCACTTGCGCCACGCCGGCTAGCTGCTCGGGTGGTAGCTCGTAGAGGTCTTTGTCGACCGGTGCCGGCGGTTCAACTTTGTTCTTCACCCCGTCCAGGCCGGCCAGTAGCATCGCGGAAAACGCTAGGTAGGGGTTTGCCGAAGGATCGGGCACTCGGAACTCGATGCGTTTGGCCTTGGGGTTGCTTCCGGTGATCGGAATCCGCGTGCATGCCGACCGATTGCGCTGCGAGTACACCAAATTTACCGGCGCCTCAAAGCCTGGCACGAGGCGGCGGTAGGAATTCACTGTGGGATTGGTGAACGCTAGTAGCGACGATGCGTGGTTCAAGAGGCCGCCGATGTACCAGCGCGCGGTATCGGACAGGCCTGCGTAGCCCATCTCGTCGTAGAACAGCGGGACGCCATCCCGCCATAGGCTCTGGTGAGTATGCATGCCTGAGCCGTTGTCGCCGAAGAGTGGCTTGGGCATGAAGGTGGCGCTCTTGCCGGCCGCCCACGCGGTGTTCTTCACGATGTACTTGAACAGCATCAACTTGTCCGCGGAGGCCAGCAGTGTGTCGAAACGGTAGTTGATCTCGGCCTGGCCGGCGGTGCCCACTTCGTGGTGGGCGCGTTCGATCTCGATTCCGGCGTCCATCAGTTTGCACACCATTGCGTCACGAAGGTCGGCGAAATGGTCGGTGGGCGGTACGGGGAAGTAACCACCCTTGTGGCGCGGTTTGTAGCCACGGTTTCCGCCATCTTCTTCTCGCCCCGAGTTCCAGGCGCCCTCGATGGAGTCGAGATAGTAATACGCGCTGTGGGCGTTAGTGTCGTGCCGCACAGAGTCGAAAATGTAGAACTCGGCCTCGGCACCAAAGTAAGCGGTATCCGCCAAGCCGCTACCGGCCAGATACTGCTCAGCCTTCTTGGCGATGTTGCGTGGATCACGAGAGTAGGGCTCACGGGTAAACGGATCATGAATGAAGAAGTTCAGCGCCAGGGTTTTCTCTGCTCGGAACGGGTCAATGTAGGCCGAGGTGGCATCTGGAAGCAACAGCATGTCCGACTCGTGGATTTGCTGAAAGCCGCGGATCGAGGAGCCGTCAAAGGCTAGCCCTTCGCTGAAGAGATCCTCCGATATTGACTCGGCTGGCACGTTGAAGTGTTGCATGACCCCAGGCAAGTCGCAAAACCGGACATCTACAAAGCGCACCTGTTCGCGGGATAGGTAACTGAGCAACTCGGCGGGGCTGGCAAACATTAATCCTCCATGATGTAAGCGGATGAGGGGGACAAGTACTCCCTAAGAGCGCAGACCCTAAGTATAGATATACTCCGATTGCAACTTTATGTCCCATATGTTTCGCCGGTGTTACATGCGTGGCGTCATTGGCTACACGGCCTCAAAACACCCTCTAAGGTGTCCTGCGTGAATGACACGACATCGAGCACGCAACCAGCCACGTTGATGCCTGCCAGCTTTGGGCGCAGGTTGGTCGCGTTGTTGATTGACTGTGCGGCCTGTATCGGTGTCGCCGCATTGTTCTCGCGGCCCGATCCGCCTGGTCTGCTCAGCGCGTTAGTGTTCTTCTTGGCGCACACCGTCTTTGTCGGTCTGTTTGCCGAGACACTCGGGATGCGGCTGCTCGGCTTGCAATGCGTGCGGCGGTCAGATGGGGCTCAGCTGGGTCTGGCAAAGTCGGCGCTACGGGCGTTACTTCTGCAGCTAGTGGTCCCTGCGCTACTCACCGACGCTGATGGCCGCCGCTGGCACGATCGAGTGGCGGGTTCAGCCGTAGTGCGGGTACAGCGCTAGTAACGTTAGCGTCGGCTTGCTTTCGGCCCTTTGAGTGCGCGAGCCCCCTTAGGAAGTGGACCCTGCGGAATGGGCGGTCGAGTCCCCAGCGTGTTCAGCCGACGCTCGAGATTGTTGATCTGCTTTGGTGTGATGTTGCGCGGTAGCTTTATCAGGTGCGACTGAAGTTTCTTCAGGGTAATCTCGCCGTCGCCGTTGCCTACGAGCACTTCATACACCGGCGTCTCGGGTGCTACCCGTGCGACTCGCTTCTTCTCTTGAGCCAGTAGGTTTTTCAACCGGGCGGGGGAGCCCTCCACTACCATTATCACGCCCGGGCGGCCGATCAGCCGGTGCACCACGTCGTGCTGCTGCGTTACCGCCACCGCTGGGGTGAGCCGCCAGTTCCCACGGATGTTTTCCAAAATTGCGGCTGCCGCTCCGGGCTTGCCCTCTACCTCGCTGTAGGTGGCCTTCGCTACGCGGCGTCCGAACAAGATCACCAGCACTAGGACACCCAGCAGCACACTAAGTGGAGTGAACACAAGCCATTGCCCGGTCAGCCACGCCGCCAGCAAACCTGCGCCAACGGTAGCGAGAAAGCCTGCTCCCAGAATCGGAATCAGCAGTTTGTCGTGCCGGCGGGTGAAGTTAAACGCCAGACTCAGCTGACCAATGCGTTCTTTAAACTTTGATTTACTGGCCTTGGGCGCCATGCTCGCTATCTGCCTGCCTATCTGCTCTGCTGTCGGCTCAACCGACCCTGCTGGTTGCGGTGACTGCAGTTTAAACGCTTAACGACCAGCCCTTACGCTCGCACTACTGGCGCGGCAGCTCTTGGCGTGCGGTTACCGCCTGCTGATACAACCTGCCAGCTCGATAGCTAGAACGCACCAACGGACCGCTCATCACTCCGGCAAAACCAATTTCGTGTGCCCGCTCGGCAAACTCAGTGAACTCCTCGGGCTTGACCCAGCGAACCACCGGATGGTGGCGGGGTGAGGGCCGCAAATACTGCGTGATCGTGACCAGTTCGCATCCAGCGGCGTAGAGATCTTCTAACGAGGCGATGATCTCCTCGGGTTCCTCACCCATACCTAGGATCAGGTTGGATTTCGTCACCAAACCCGCATGCCGCGCGGCGGTGAGCACATCGAGCGAGCGCTGATAACGGAAGCCAGGACGGATGCGTTTGAAGATGCGAGGGACCGTTTCAATATTGTGCGCAAGCACCTGCGGCGTGCTATCGAAGACTTGATTGAGCAACTGTGGGACAGCATTGAAGTCGGGTATGAGCAGCTCCACGCCGCAGCCAGGCACCTGTTGATGGATTTGTCGCACAGTTTCGGCGTATAGCCACGCCCCACCATCAGACAGGTCGTCGCGGGCCACGCCAGTAACCGTCGCGTAGCGCAGCTGCATCGTGGCGACGCTTTCGCCCACGCGGCGAGGTTCATCTGTGTCCAGAGGCGCGGGTTTGCCGGTGTCAATCTGGCAGAAGTCACAGCGACGTGTGCATTGATCACCACCAATCAGAAATGTGGCCTCGCGGTCTTCCCAGCATTCGTAGATATTTGGGCAACCTGCCTGCTCGCAGACTGTATGCAAGCCTTCCCGTTTCACCAGGTTCTTGAGCGCGACGTACTCGGGGCCCATGTTGGCCCGGACTTTGATCCAGGAAGGTTTGCGTTCGATGGGGGTCTGGGAGTTGCGAGCCTCAAGGCGCAGCAGCTTTCGTCCAGCCGGTTCGGGTGTCACACCATAAGCTTAGAGCCTCCCTGCCAAAGGGCCGAGTGAGCTCTTTACTGCGCCGACATCGTGCGCCAATTTCTTATGAAATAAGCCAAAGTTGTCACATGGGAATGTTTTCTAGAGCACAATAAAGCGCTTGATGTCCATCAGTGTGCTGTTCTCGCGAGGCTCACGTAAAGATTAAGGCGTAGGTTTAGAGATAGATGGCAACCGCAAAACGTAACGGGGTGCAGCTCGCCTATACCGAAACCTCTCCTCCCGCTGCGAACAGTGGTGAACTGCTGTTCATTCACGGTTGGGGCGGTCACAGGGGATTTCTGCGGCCCCAACAGGAGTTCTTCGCGGCGAACTACCGCACAGTCGCTCTGGATTTGCGGGGGCACGGCGGCAGTGACCGGCTCAATGGCGACTACAGCATCTCGTCTCTAGCTAGCGATGCACTGTGGTTATCTGACTACCTCCAGTTGGCTGCGCCGGTGGTGATCGGGCACGATCTAGGCGCGGCGGTAGCAGTGGAGCTGGCGTGCCGAGCACCAGGACGCGTGCGGGCCGTAGTGGCTTTAGACGGTCCCCTTGCGGTCTCAGAGGATTCGGAGAATGCAACGCTCAGCATCAGCTCCGGTCTACAAACGGAGCATTACATAGAGGCGCTGCGCTATGTGGCAGAACGCACCATGTTTTTACCTACCGATGATCCTGATGTACGCGATTGGGTGCTGGGGGAGATGCGGCAGGTTCCCCAACATGTACTGATAGACACTGCGCTGGCACACGCACAGTGGGATGCGGATTCCGCGATCCGTAACTGCCCGGTACCCAGCTACTACATTGCCTCAGCGAATACGCCCGCTAATCTGCATCGCTTGATAGAGCTTTCCCCCATTACCACCCTAGGTATGACCCCAGAGGTTGGCCACTTCCATCAGCTACTCGCGCCGCGGCGGATCAATGCGTTGATCGAATCCTTCCTTGTCGGTCTTGCGGAGCCGCCCCCTGGTTCAGCCGCATCGCCGCTAGCGCCCGATGCCGTTAGTACAGCTGTACCTTTGCTGCCATCGCTGAGCGTGATGCCAATGGTCCCCCCACTCGAACTTCCAGCAGTACCGCCGCTGCCACATATGTCTCTTAGGCTTCCCATCTCGCCATCCAGCCCGCTGCCACCGGTGGGGTAGCTGGGACAATGTGAGACGAAATTGCCGCATGTTCGACTATCGTCAGGTATGTGCATAGCGACGACGAGACTCTCGAAGTGCGTGCGGCAGGCGCCCGGCAAGCGGTCGTGGATCTACGCACAATGAAGTGGCATCACATGCTCGCGACTCCGCGCTTGCGACGGCAGTGGGTGCTCGATACGACGCCTCAGGAGTTTGTTGCCCAGTTGCCGCGCTGGAACGCGTTGTTGCGCGGGCTGAATCCTGTTAATCACGGTTTTTACGACGGCTTTGTATGGGTGGACCGATATCACGACCCCGGTAATTCGAACAGCTGGGATATCTCGCTGCTCTCGCCCGCCCCAAAGGACAAAATTCCGCTGCTGGAGCGTGCATGGCAGTCTGCACAGATTTCTGCCGAGAATCCTCGACTTAACGACGCTCGCGCCATGCGCCGGATTGGTCTTACCATCGCCGGAGCAGTAAATCTGGTTCACGCGTTCAGGAACGGCAGCGGCCGACTGGGCCGTTACTGGGGATACGTGCTGGACCAAGGCGATAACGGAACGCCGAAATCCGCTGATCGTATACAGCGAGCTGCCCTGAATACCGCTGAACGTGGACAAGTTCAATGGCACACAGATCTATGGCCCTACGATGGCAGGCTGTCGAGCATGGTCGCACGTGAAGCTGTCCCAGAGCCTGTAGAGCCCACGATCACCCCGATACGTATAACATCGAATCCCGATTCCAAGGCATCACGGGGATACTGGCGGCCGTTAGATTTTCCTGACTGCGGTCTGACGGACGTGGAGCGGCTCGAGCTGGTTTGTGCCCTCAACAATTTTCAGATCGGATTCGCTGCGCTGTATCAGACGCTGAACGATCGAGATTTGTTGCAAGACTCCATGGTCATATCGGGGCGCCAGACAGGAGGTAGCGGGTATATCGGTGCTTCCCTAAAAACGGGCGATGCGATTGTTGCACTCGATATCTGTGGATTACGAGACTTCATCAGACGGCATCAGCAGCTCCAGGTTCGGGTCGTGGATATCTTCTCCGAAGAGATGGCCTACCCGCGGCGAGAGTTCAGTCACACGCGGGTTGAATACGGCGACGGCACCTGGATCGAGCTCAGCCCTACTTTGCCCGACGTATACGAACGGCACCTTGCGGAGCGATCGGCACTGTGTATCTCAGTGAGCCACAACGCTCCGCCTCGATCCGGGGCCACTCAGGCGGCTACTGTCGACCAGCAGCCACATAGACAGGAAGGTCCTGGAAGAGTTGTGGCCGCCGCGAAGCGCGTCTGGAACTGCAACCGGCGTTCGGGCGGTGGCCGGGCTAGCGCAAAGTGAGCTCCACGCCGACGTGTCGTGCCCGATCTAACCGCAGCAGCCGGCCCAGGCGGTAAGCAACTGCTAAGGCCCGGAACCACCAGCCGTATTTCGCCGTCAGCGCTACTGAAACAACTATCAGCTCCTCAGGCGCCATCAGCCGAGCTATCGCCGGGATGGGGTCGCTGAGTAGTTTGCCGTTACTCTCGCATGGCGCCAGCAACACTTCGCGGTTGTGGGCGATCCGCTCGACTTTGCCGGAGCTGATCGGCATCTGTGCCACAAAACGGCCGGCGTATGGCGCGATCCGGACCACCGTGGGTACCTGTGCTCCGCTACTGGCGTGGCTGATCAAGCTGGCGTGCGGTTGGCTGGCCAAATGTGCGTAACGCGTCACCAACTCCAGGTTGGCGGGCAGCTGCGGAGTTAGCGTCATGCTCGGGTCGGGTTCAGGACCGGCCGTGGGTCACACAGTGTCCCAAGCTGTGGCCGAACCACGGGTAGTACGTCTCCGACGGTCACAGTTCGGCCCAGCTCCGCACTCAGCGATGTCACGCCAGCATCAGCCAGACCACACGGCACTATGGTGTCAAATGCCGCGAGATTCGGGCTGCAATTCAACGCGAAGCCGTGCAGCGTCACCCGGTAGCTCACCCGCACCCCGATAGCGGCAACCTTGCGAGCTGGGCCGCGATCATCGGCTGGAACCCATACTCCGGTGCGGCCATCGATGAGCATAGTAGCCAACCCCAGTTGGGCACACGTGTTGATGAGTAGCTGTTCTATGCGACGAATGTAGGCCACGACGTCTAACGGCTGGGGTAGTCGTAGGATGGGGTAACCGATGAGCTGGCCAGGTCCATGCCAGGTGATCTTGCCGCCTCGGTCTACCTCGACTACCTCGCTGCCGTTCCGGGGACGGTCGGAATCGAGGGTGCGTTTTCCGGCGGTGTACACGCTGGGATGTTCCAGCAGCATCACGGTGTCGCCGCGAGCATCTGCTCTGCGCTGTGCGTGCAGCTGACGTTGCCATTGCCAGGCCACTCGATAATCAACCAGCCCCGGCTCAATCAACTCCAGCTCTTTTATCGACGATGTGGATGTACCGCTGCTCGTGGGCACACATAGGCTGGCAGTCACCTGTACCACTCTAACGATTGGCCTCAGTGCTTTGCCTGGCATTAGCGCAAAGTCAAAACGATTATGTAATCCGCATTGGGCCCATGCCGGCTATGTGATGGTGGGAAACATTGAAGCGCCATCAGTGGCGCTATCGAGTTTTTTCAGCGGACTAACAACTAAGCTGTCAGTCCGGCATCTAAACCTACTGCCCGGGTGGACGCTGCGCTACAGTTTCCGCTACAGTCTCGTGCCATGGCATTCCTCGTCGTTCAGTCTCACGTTCACCACGTGCGTATGACGAGCATGACGAGCATAGCCAACATGCGAATGTCCTAGTGGGCCAGTCGAGCTTCTAGGGCATATTTCCCGCACTTTCGAAGGCATGTTCTGCCTTACGCGGTTCCTTCCCTGTCCCTGGTGCTGCCGCATCGGTAGATTGCCGGCTCCGCTCACCTACGACCACTATGTACGCGCCGCTAGCAGCCGCGGGCTGCTGTCTCCATGTCTGACGCTGATAAGTCGATGTTTCTGAGAAGGAAACCACCATGGCTACTGCTATTGCTGCACCCTCAACACAGTTTGCGACTCCCGCACAGCTCAAAGTCCGATGTAGACCCCGAAACTCGGCGGTGGCATGTCGATCAAGGGCTACCGATACAGACGCCGAGTGCGAGGTGGTGCTGGATCCTACGTATGGCGCACCGGCAAAGGTCAAGCTGCGCTACCGCTTGCTGGGGCCAGTGGGCGCCCCGATCGTCGTTACACAGGGCGGGATCTCAGCCAATCGTGCCGTCTGTGACCTTCCTGATACCGCGGTTGCGCCAGCTCTTTCACAATCTGATCCACCACAATCTTGGTGGCCGCAAATTGTCGGCCCAGGGTTGGCATTGGACACCCGCTGCTTCCGGGTGCTATGCCTGGACTGGGTAACCCCGGCCGATTGCATCCCTGGTAATACCGATTCCGATCGCGGATTGCGCTCGCGCCCGAGCGCAATCACCACCGCGGATCAAGCCGACGCGCTCGCGGCATTGCTGACCGAACTTCGAATCGACCAAATCACGGCATACGTCGGTGCGTCCTATGGCGGGATGGTAGGGCTCGCCTTTGCGGCCCGCTATCCGAAGCTGGTGCAACGGCTCGTGGTGATCAGCGCCGCCCATCGGTCGCATCCCCTGTCTACCGCGCAGCGCAGCGTGCAGCGTCGCATAGTTGCGCTCGCGGCGCGGGCTGGTTCTCAATCGGAAGGCCTGGCGTTGGCTCGCGAGCTGGCGATGACCACATACCGCAGTGTCGAAGAGTTCGGGCAGCGTTTCGGCTCCGAGCCTCTTTCGGATGCTGCCGGCTTCCGCTTTCCGGTGGAAGACTACCTCGCCGCGGCAGGGGAGAGTTTTGTCCGCCGATGCGATGCGGACCGATTTCTAGCGTTGTCGGAATCCATCGACTTACATCACGTGGACCCCAGCGCGATCACCGCGAAAACCACGCTGGTTGCGGTGGCCTCGGACCGTCTAGTTCCCATCGCTGACATGCGGGAGCTTTCGCAACGCATCCAGAGTGGATGCACGTTTATCGAGCTCGACTCCATCTTCGGCCACGACGCATTTCTCACCGACCCAGAGCAGATCAGTGGCGCTGTGCGTGCCGCGCTCAACCCAATCACCGATAAAGAAGGGTAAAGAAATCCATGTCACACAGCTCAAACGACGACCTACCCGCATGCGCCCCCACTACCAGTGCGGTGCGTGCCGGTATAGGTACCGACAGCCAATTTGGTGCGGTGGTCGCGCCGCTCCACCTGTCTACTAACTTCACCTTCGACGGATACGGCGGTAAACGTCAGTATGACTACACCCGCAGTGGTAACCCAACGCGAGACGTTCTCGCTGACGCGCTTGCTGAGCTCGAACACGGTGCTGCAAGTGTGGTTACAGCTACAGGTATGGCCGCGGTGGCGTTGGCTCTGGAGCTCGTGCCTCCGGGCGGCACAATTGTGGCAACCCACGACTGCTACGGCGGTACTTGGCGGCTACTCAACCGCAATGCTGAGCGAGGCCGCTGGCAGGTGATATTCGCCGACCTCACCGACGCTGAAGCACTTTCCGCCGCGCTGGCACAGCGGCCGGCGTTGGTGTGGGTGGAGACGCCGTCTAACCCGCTGCTGCGGGTCACCGATATTGCCGAGGTTGCACGTGCGGCCCGTGCCGTGGGCGCGCTCACCGTGGTGGATAACACGTTCCTGTCTCCGTTGTTGCAGCAGCCGTTGGAGCTTGGTGCCGATGTAGTGGTGCACTCGACCACGAAATACATCAACGGACACAGTGACGTGGTTGGCGGCGCCGTGATCGCCCGTGATTGCGCCGTACACGAGGAACTGTCCTGGTGGGCCAACTGCATCGGTCTCACCGGTGCACCATTTGATAGCTACCTCACGTTGCGCGGACTGCGAACCCTAGCGCCGCGGATGCGTGCCCATCAAGAGAACACCAGCGCGGTCGCGGATCTGTTGGAGTCGCATCCGGCGGTGCGCGCTGTGTATTGGCCTGGTCTGGCTAGTCACCCCGGTCATCAGCTAGCCAAGCGTCAGCAGCAGGGCTTTGGGGCAATGGTGAGCTTTGAGTTGGGTGGCGAGGGTGAGAGCGCGGTAGAAGGTGTGCGGGCGCTACTGTCCCAGCTGCGGTACTTCTCCTTAGCGGAATCCCTGGGTGGAGTCGAAAGCCTGATCGCTCATCCCGCGAGCATGACCCATGCAGCGATGACTCCGCAAGCTCGGCGTACCGCCGGTATCGCTGATTCGCTACTGAGGTTGTCGGTGGGCATCGAAGCGTCGCAAGACTTATGTGCGGATCTTGCCGCCGGTCTGGATCGCGCGCTGCCGTACACGCTAGCTGTGGATAACTCGGGTACCGCAGGAGAGAAAGTGGTTACTGTAACTGGATGATTTCCACCTGGCGCCCAAAAAATCCAAAACGTCCCAGCAGCTGTGGGGGGCGCCCCATAAGTCCCCCTACGGTGCCGGGGTATCTGGTCGGTGAGCTGATCGGGCAGGGTGCCGACAGTGAGGTGTGGGCCGCGCAGTGTTGTAGTACTGGCCAGAGGGCTGCGTTAAAGCGGTTGCACGGCTGCGCGAGCCGGGAGAATCGTGAGCGACTACGCGCCGAGGCCGCCGTCTTAGCCTCGTTCACCCATGCGCACGTGGTTGCGCTACGCGGTGTACGCAGCGACGAACGCGGCTTGGTTTTGGTGCTCGACCGCGCCCAGCGCAGCCTTGCCCAACTGCTGAAAGACCGCGGTCCGCTCCGTCCGGGGTGCGTCGTTGCCGTGATCGCGCCTATCGCGCAAGCGCTGCATGCCGCGCATGAGCGGGGCATCCTGCACGGTGACATCTCGCCGAGGAACATCTTGCTCCGTAGCGACGGCACACCATTGCTGGCTGATCTTGGTACGGCTCGGTTGGCGCAGCTCTGCGGTACCGCCTCTGAAGCTGGTACCGCTTCTGAAGCTAGCACCGCCTCTGAAGCTGCCACTGGTCCTGAGATTGTCAACGGCAGCCAGCCACTGACAGGCACTGGCATCTTCGGCACGCCGGGCTTTGTTGATCCAGTACTTGAGCGGGGTGCGCCATTTACTCCCGCTAGCGACGTGTACTCGTTGGCGGCGGTAGCTGCGTGCGCACTAGCGGGAGAGCCACTTGCGGCCGCCCCAGACTCGGTACAGCACTGGGCAAATCGAGTGCATCAACTGGGCGTACCACCAGCCTTGGTGGCCGCGATTTGCACCACTCTGGTCGCACCACCCGCTGATCGGCCAGCCGCAGTTGATCTTTGTGCTCAGTTGCGGCAGGCATGCGCGGCGATTTCTTTGACGCCACTGGACATGACTGATAGGGCTGGTAGGGCCACACCACAGTCTTCTGCGGGTGGAACCCGTAAACATGACTTTGAGCTCGATGTCTTCGGTGTTACTCGGCAGGTGGCCGTAGCTGCCGAGTCTTCCGCCGCATCCCTGGCGGAACCTTCCCGCTGGGCGCTGCGCCGAGCTGCTATCTTCCGCTGGCGCATACAGCATGCGCGCATCCGGCCGAGGCCGCATACGCTGGGGCAGCCACGCCGGAAGAGGTTGTTGCGCACCGCGCTTGCTGCACTCCTGACAGCCGCTGTGCTGGGCACAGGGGCAGTCTGGGCGATGGCAAACGGCAACGATTCGGCGCCGCATGAACAGCGGCAGCAAATGGTTCCCCAAACGTTGGCACAAGCTGAGTCAGACCGTTGGAGAGTAGTACTGGATCGCCTTGACGAACGCCGAGCCGACGCATTTTTCCGAATCGACCCGGAACCGCTCACTGGAGTTTACGCCCCCAACTCGGCTATGCTTCGCGCCGATCAGCAGCAAATTACGCGACTGCGCGAGACCGTAACTTTAGCCACCGGGCTGCGGCACGTTTTTCACGCGATCCACGTTATAGCTGCCAGCGACACAAAAGTCACACTCCAGTTAGCCGAGCAACTGCGTTCGCACCACATCGTGCAGCTGGATCTGGGCAGCTCACAACGCTCCGCAATCACCCATAGCGACGTAAGCCAGGTACCTACATCATCTGAACGCACAATCCGGATGGAGCTGGTGTTGGTCGATGGGCAATGGCGCATCCACGATGTAACTCCGGCTTGACCTGTTAACTCAGGCCTAGCTCCACGTCGAAGGCGGCTGCTTCGAGCCGATCCTTCACCGCTACCAGGTACCGCGCGGCGTCGGCGCCATCGACTACCCGGTGGTCGTAGGTGAGCGAAAGGTACACCATCGAGCGCGGCAGGATCAGCTCGCCCAGGTCAGCATCGTCGACCACAACAGCACGCTTCACCACCGCTCCGGTGCCCAGAATCGCGACCTGCGGTTGGTTCAAAATTGGTGTATCAAATAGCGCGCCACGGCTACCAGTGTTGGTCAGAGTGAACGTGCCCCCGGCGAGTTCATCCGGGGTGAGCTTGTTGTCCCGAGCGCGCTCAGCCAGATCCGCGATCTTTCGGGCCATACCGGTGAGGTTGAGATCTCCGGCATCGCGGATCACAGGGACTACCAGCCCGCGCTCGGTGTCTACGGCGATGCTCAAATGCTCGGAGTCATGGTAGGTGATCGTTCCGGCGTTGGTATCTACCGAGGAATTAAGCCTTGGGTGCTCGCGTAGCGCCTCCACGGCGGCGATGCTGAAGAATGGCAGGAATGACAGCTTCACATCGTTGCGGGCTTGAAAATCAGCCTTGGCTTCGTTGCGCATTCGAGCGATCTTGCTGACGTCCACTTCTACTACGGAAGTCAGCTGGGCGGACGTTTGCAGCGATTCCACCATCCGGCGCCCGATCAGCGTCCGTAGCCGAGAGAGTTTCTCGGTTCGTCCTCGCAGCGGTGACGGCTTTAACGCGGGTTGCCCACACCCTGACGGGTCGGCTTGTGGCTGGCTTTGAGCCGCCGCTTGTTTGCTAGCCGCCTCGAGAATGTCCTGTTTGCGGATGCGACCGCCGACACCGGTGCCGCTGAGCTTGGCGATGTCCACGTTGTGCTCGGAGGCAAGCTTGCGCACCAGCGGAGTCATGTAAGCCGCCCCGTTTTCGCTTGCTCGGTTCTGAGCTGGGGCGCTGGGTGGTTGATTCGGCGTTACAGGCGTTACTGATTGCTGGGCTACCGGAGCCGGTGGCTCAATGCTGGCTTGAGGCGCAGCTACTGGAGCCGGTGGCTTCGGAGCAGCGGGCTCTGGGGTGGCTTGCGCTGAAGCCTGGGGCTCAGCTGGGGTGCTCTCGGCCTTGCCGGCATCAGCCTCATCGGCTGCACCGATTGTGGCCAGCGCCCCTCCGATTTCAACGGTGTCGTCCTCTTGAGCGTGAATCTGCGTCAATACCCCGGCCACGGGCGAGGGAATTTCGGTGTCGACCTTGTCTGTGGAGATCTCCAGCAGCGGTTCGTCGAGTGCAACAGCGTCACCGACGTTCTTAAGCCAGCGGGTGATGATGCCTTCGGTGACGCTTTCACCGAGCGCAGGCATCGTAACGGAGGTCGGCATAGTCCGTGCGACTCCCTTTCAGTAAAAGTTAATGGCCAGGCATGGATGAGTCTAGAGGGTGTACCAATAGGGCATCTGCCAAGGCCGCAGGAGCCGCCGCCTACGAAGAAAAGTGGAGCAAGGCGGCTCAAAACATGTGGAACACTGGCAGGGGCCTATTGGGTCTGCTCAGCCGTGCACGTGCAGTGGTTTGCCGGCTAGCGCAAGGTGCGCTTCACCGAGCGCCTCAGTTTGGGTGGGATGGGCGTGGATCAGTTGCGCGACCTCAGCCGGGAAAGCCTCCCAGTTGTAAATCAGCTGCGCCTCACCGATCAGTTCGCCAGCTCTGGCTCCAACGATGTGGATTCCGAGCACCGGCCCATCTTTGGCGCGCACTAGTTTCACCGCTCCAGCGGTCTTGAGGATCTGACTTTTCCCGTTGCCGGCGAGGTCATAGGTGAGCTCGATAACCTCGTGACCGCGCTCCCGTGCTTGTTCAGCGGTGAGGCCAACGGAGGCAACTTCGGGGTTGGAGTAGGTAACTCGGGGTACACCGGCGTAGTCAATGGGTGTCGGTGACAGGCCAGCGATCTGCTCGGCTACCAGAATGCCCTCGGCGAAGCCGACGTGGGCCAGTTGCAGGGTGGGGATGAGGTCACCGACGGCGTACACGCCATCGACGTTGGTGCGGCAGTACTCATCTACGGTGACGAAGCCGCGGTCTATTGCTATGCCAGCCTGTTCGTAGCCCAAGTCCGCCGAGACGGGGCCGCGACCCACGGCCACCAGCAGCAGGTCAGCATCTAGCTGTACCCCGTTTTCGAGCGAAACCTGCACGCCGTCGTCTGTCACCTTGACGCCGGAGAACCGCACACCGGTGTGGAATTGGATGCCGCGCTTACGGAAAGCGCGTTCCAGCAGCTTCGACGATGCCGCGTCCTCAGCGGGCACTAGACGCGGCAGCGCCTCGACGATGGTGACTTCGGCGCCAAACGATCGCCACACACTGGCGAATTCCACGCCGATCACACCACCGCCCAACACCACGACGGAATCTGGCACCCGGTCTAGCCGCAGGGCGTGGTCGCTGGTGATTACGCGTCCGCCGTCAATCTCTAAACCAGGCAGCGAGCGAGGAGCTGAACCGGTGGCGAGCACAACGTTGTGGCCGGTATAGCGCTGGTCGCCGACCGCGACTGTAGTCGGTGAAACCAAGCGACCTTCGCCCTCAACAGTGGTGATACCCCGAGCTTTGAATAGACCCTGAACGCCCTTGTACAGACGGGAGACAACGCCGTCTTTGTAGGCGTGCACGGCGGGAATGTCGATGCCACCGAACTCTGCCTGAACTCCGAACTGTTCACTGTCTCTGGCGGCATCGGCTATCTCAGCGGCGTGCAGCAAGGCTTTTGTCGGAATGCAACCTTGATGTAGACATGTGCCACCAAGTTTGCTTTTCTCGATCAGCACGACGCTTTTTCCGAGTTGAGCCGCGCGGAACGCGCAAGCGTAGCCCCCGCTGCCTCCGCCGAGTATGACTACGTCATAGGGCTGGCCGTCGGGGTGAGTGCCCGCAGCCGGTGTATGCGTCACGCCGATCTCCTGAGGTTGATATGTGATGAGGCGCGGGCAGCTCGCTACTCGCACCTCCATCTTGGCATCTAGCAACAGGGAGCGCTCATGTGGGCGGGCCAGATAGACTCGAGTCTCTTGAGTCAATCGCTAGGCGTTCAAGGGAGAAGGAGCTCGGGCATGGGATGGTTTAGGCGTAAGTCGGCTAGCCGTAATTCCGACAGCCTTTCGACTCAGGAGCTGCAACACTTGGAGCAGTTCAGTCGAACTCGGCGTGGAGTTGAGGCGTATACCGAGCCGCAGACCAATGTGACGGCTATGACTGTGGTGCTTATTGCCCATGATGGTGAGTGGACGCGGCGCCGAGTTGGGAGCCACAAGCAGGCTGCACAGTTGGCCGAGCGGCTCGCTATTCCGATTTACGAAGTGGCTGCCGCCGGATATCCGCCTCGGATGCGGGAGTGGACACGTCGGCAAAAGGAGCGCAAAGCGGTCTAGGCGGCAGAGTTTCACAGCCTAGATGATCTATTCCAAG
>QHCE01000022.1 GCA_003243955.1 Acidimicrobiales bacterium
AGTTTCAAAACACCCTCTAAGAGAGTCCAGCGAGGAGAAATCGGTCCGTTGGGATCATCGCGCAGCTCATCGAGCGTTGCGCTTAGCCGCCAATCAGACACATCTGTAAGGAGCTGCCTTGCCTGCGCTACCCGCCCCTGCAACCGCGCGGCGTGAAACGACGTATGACTAAGGTGGTAGTAGGTTCGTTCTCCAGGCCAGCTGGTTTCGCCCTCGGCATACACTGTCACCGGGAGCCAATACGGCAGTTTTTGCTCCAATCGCCTCAATTCATGTGGTTTAGCCGGCGCATCTCGGGCCCGACTTACTACGGCAGGTAACCCGTGGAGCTCAACCTGCGCAAGTGCTGCCAACACAAACTCGCCACTTTCCGGCGCCGCGATTACGGTCGGTCGAATCCGGCTGTGCTGAGCCAACGCGCGACGCGACTCTTCCCATGCCGCCGCGAGCCCGTCCGCGGGAGCGACCACCAGTTCGCAGTAGCTATCAGCAGGTAAGTGCTCCGCAAGTGAGGCTACCGCAGCATCGGCGTCGAGCCGAGTCTCCGCGGCGGCAAGGGCGACATAAAGGTTCCGGGCGTTGCTAGGAGACAGGTCAGTGCACGGTTTCCGAATGATTCCGTCAGTGGGGTCCTGAGAAGATGAAGAGGGTGACGGACTCGAGACAGCGGCACTAATAGGCGACTCAACCTCAGGGAACGGCTGGGCTTGGGCTACTGACTCCGGCGCGGCGGACGCGCCGATACCGCTCACCGTAAGCCACTGAGCGGATGACGGCAGTACGGCCGCACACTCGGCGCGAACGTCTTCGGGCACTTCGCCGAAGCCGAGCTCCACCTGCGGTATACCGGCGTGTCCACGCGCAATCGAGCGCTCGGGCAACCCAGCGATGGCCCGGACCAGTGGCACCGCACCCTCGCCAGTGTCCACGTGCACGACCACTCTTCTTGGGGCGCCGTCGAGCATCAACGAAGCCACTAACTCCTCTGGTAGTTCGCCGGAGATGGTGATGTCCGCATGATGCTGACCGGGACGGTTTTGCTCGGTCGCCGCGTGCAGCTGTCCACTGGCTGCGTCCACCAAGGAGATATTTCGGCGCTGCACTGCGGGGTGGACCCCCCGAAGTATTGCAATGCCCTGCCCGGCGGCCAGCAGCTGAGGATGCTCACCCAGCTGCTGTGCGACCTCGGCAAGCCGCGGAGGCAGCTGCGTGCGATCCGAGCTCGCGAGAATCGTGCGAACCAGCGCGGCGTCGCGGGCCAACGCAAGACCATCGGTCAAACTCTTGCGTGGTGGCACCTGATGCTGCGCCGGGTAGGTGTGCAACAGCGTCGGTTCAGGTAGCCGCAGCAGTAAATTCTCCATAGCGGCCTTGGGAGAAGTTTGGTCGGACAGAACCCGGACATCCCGGTCCGTGAGTAATACCGCGTCAGGTAGTAGCTGCCGGGGGAGCGTCGGCATTGCATCGAGTACGCCGGTCGCCGTGCCCTCGGCCACGGCGACCGCTACTGGCAGCGCGGCAGGGTAGTGCTGACGCGCCCACTCTATGACCTGGAACAGCTCCCTCGGCTCGCAGCGCATCAGGACGGTCGTATCACGACTAACGCTTGAAAAGATCTGTGTCCGGGCGGAGGCGTCACTGTTTCGATCAGTATCTTCGGTGCACAGCACCACGATCTGTGTGGCTGAATCAGCCGACGGCTGGTGCAGTACCGTCCACGACTGCCGCTCAGCCTCGCTGGAACGGGCATCGACCTCGTCCGACAAGCCGCCTACCGAGCTTGCCAGCCTAGACCGCGGCTCGGCGGTCTCGGGAGCCACCGCTGGCGCTCCTGGCTGGCTGTTTTCAGCAGCCGCCACCTCCAGGTCAGTCGCTCGCCAACTCTCCAACACCGCAAGTCGGTCCCCGAAATGGCCCGTCATACCCTGTAAACGTTGCAACGCGACCATTGTCGCGGGTGTCTGTTCGCATGCCAGGTCAACCTGGACGAAGCGTTCAGAATCTTCCTCGCAGAGTGCGGGAACAAGCTCAGCGACCAGTTCAGCGGCGGCCGGATCGGCCACCGTCAGCGTCACGACCGCGGGGGGCTCGCCGACGTTCACTAAATAGCTTATCGATCCGGGGTCTCGCGGGGAACCGAACACCGTAATGTCGACGGTGCCGACAGATGGTGGAAACTGTTCGCCCACCGCACGAACTTGCTCAGAGCCAGCGGAGTAAAACGTGACTCGCCGCTGCCGCAGCGCAGTGCCTAACGACCCTTGAGTGACAAACAACGCACTGCCGTCAGTGAGCAAGCCGATATCGGCCGGAATAGCCCTAGAGACAGAGTCCACGTCCACCCCGCGGGCTTCCAACGCAGTGGATCGCAGCTGGCCAAGTAGGCCTGCCGACGGCCCCGGACTGCCCTGTAATCGACGACGGTTCTCGCTCATATTCGACGCCAGCTCTGCGCAGTCCGACACTGCATCCAGATGCCACAACAGCGTGTCGGTCTCGATTTCGCCCTCAGCGACCGGGTAGGTCACCAGCGACGTCTGTGAGCAGATGCCGAGCTCAGGTGCTCCCAACGCCGCCGCGTCGGCTTCGCTCAACCAGAGCATGGAGGGAGCGTGCGGTAATGTCCCGTCCGGTTCAGGCACTGCCGCCGTAACGATTTCGTGTACCGCCGGGCCGCTTCCCGGCCATACGATCAGGTTCACCGGAAGCTGCTCAGCGGGTCTCGCATCGGCGAGGTCACGCAGCACCTCTTCGAGCTGCTGCGGAACGCATTGCAGAATGGCGGCATCCGGATACCGCTGCAGCGCAACATCCAGTGGTCCAAGCCGTTCCAGATCTGGCGCGGGAAGCGCAGAGGCGGCGTCCTCCCAGTCGCCGCAGGCGAGGAAGACACAGCTTGCCTCTGGCAACGGAGCACCCGCTAGCTGGTGAGCTGCCAAGCGAGCCGCCGCGTCGTCAGATCGTTGCGCGATGACCGCCTGCGGGCTGAACATACGCAATTCGACACCATCAGTGACGTAATGCATCACCGGGCTGAAGCCCCTCAGCGCTACGTTTGGCGCGGTCCAGGCCACATGGGAATCAGGACCGGCAGAACGCTGGGCGATGCGTTCGAGCTGAGGTTGGAGCTGCTTAAGCTGCGCGCCGTCGGGGAGCAGCACGGTTACCGCGACCCGGCGTCCGGCAGCATATTCGCCCGCACGAGTCAGAACATCTGAAAGCTGTGCAGGTCGACAGCTCACTACCGCGGTACCGGACGGCATCGAATCCGGAAGCCGATTCCGCAGTACGTTCGCGCGAGTAGGTCGGCCTGGTTCACACACCACCAGCAGGTGTGCAGTAGCCGCACTGCCCGGGTCGGATGCCACTACCACCCACGGGGCGGGACCTTCCGGCGTTCTTGCGGCAACGGCTCGCCGGACTGCTGGCCCGGGTCGCGGCGGAGGGCTGGGGATCTGTCCGACTTCACCTGGTCCGGAAGTCGCGGAGACGCTCTCGGGTCGCGGCACGCTCGACGGCAACTGACTCGGGGGCACAACAACGCTAGGGACGCCAGTGAACACGTCGGCGGGCAGCGAGCTCGGATTCGGTATGTACGTCGCCAGCGTGATCGATGGCGGTAGCTCGACGGTAGCTGAGCTGCGGGCGGCGTCTACCGCTCCAGCCGGCAACCAGAGGTGATTCGGCGGAGTTTCTGCTGCCTCGTGCAACGCTTGCCACACCTTGCGCCAGTCCATCCTGGCACGCGGCAACGCCAGCACATCGACCGGCAGTGGCGCGCGTCCGGTCTCGGCACGAATCGCCTGCGCTCCTGCCAGTGCGGCCGCAAGGTCGGCGGGTTCGCTGCGGAGCACAACGAGACCTTCGGGAAGCTCGGCCCCGACCATGCGTCGCAGCGCCGCCATCCGCACGGGGTGCTGTGAGTCCGTGCACACCACGATGGCGCGCGAGGCCCGATCGAGGTCGACGTCACTGGAAATATTCGCCCAGGGTCGCTGCCCAGCCGAGGCCGAACGCACCGGCGGGAAGAACTCCACCTCTGCGTGCAACGGAGCGTCGTCGAACAGCTCCAGCGCTCGCGGTGCATCGTCGCCGAGCATAATGCGCAGCGGTAGCCGTTCGTTCGTGCCGTACTTGAGGTCTTGCCAGGAGTTCATAAACTGCGGCGCGGCGCTGTCGCTGACGACCACCCAGACGCCTTTGCCGGACTCGCGCCGACGAGTGGGAGACGCGATCAGCCGCTTGGCCGCGAGAACGGCGGCATCGAACGTGGTTTCGAGAACGTCGGGATCGTCGATGACAAACGTAACGTGCTCGGGAACCCGACCGCGCAACGCAAGATCGGCGAGCTCCTCGGGTGTCGAGGATCCGAATACCGTCACACTGGCCTGGCGCCGCACCGAGTCCGGCGCGGCAAGCGCCGCCGCGAACGCTTCAGGTTCGGCCACGGCGATGCGCACCGTGCGTTCTGACGCGAATGTTAGCGAACCGCTGATCACCGCAAGACTGGTTGGTGAGACCACCACTCGCGGTTGTTTCGCCGACCCATCGCTGGCGCTCGCCAAGGCGCCGCTCAGCGCCGACCGCAGTGCGGCCGCCGGATGTCCTTCAGCAGCCAATGGATGCCCGGCAGCTCCAATATCGCGCGAGCGTTCGACATCTCGTCGAAGCTGTGCGGCTTCGGTCGCCGCCCTGAAACCCAGCTCGGCGTGTTCCAACAAACCCTGCGAGCGATGATGACCGTATACGTACATCGCCGGAGCGCCCGCTAGGGCCTGCAAGCGGCTCGCCCGCTGCCCCCACCAGCTGGACTCAACCCACAACGCGTTCGGACAGAGGTGTTCGGGTAGCTGCGCCAGCGCGGCATAGGCACGATCGGCGGCAGTGCCCACCGGAAGCACCACCGTCGGCAGCGGCGACCGATCGGCGGCGGCAAGTCGTTGTCCCTGCGCGCCTAACACCTGCGCAAGCTGGTCGGGCGCACATCGAAAGACCACGGCATGGTGTTGTCGCGCCATAGTGGCGCCGGGAAGCTCCCTGTCGGGTACGGCCGAATCGGCGCAGGCGACCAACACGTGCCTGGCACGGTCAAAGTCGCCGGCCAGCTGACGCGGCTCGGCGGAGATTGGGGTCGGGCTAGCTACGTCAACGGGAAGCGCCGGCGGGGCTATGGCTCGCATCGCCGCGATGAGCGCGCTGGGAAGCAGCTCTCGCTGCCACATCTGCGCCCGGCTCGAGCGGCGCTGTTCGGGAGTCGCCGCCGGCGCAAGCAGCCGCCGATCATTCGGGTGCAACACCTTGGCACGTACCGACAGCCGGATGTCTGTAGCCGCGATTCTAACAAGTTCAGCACACGCATCCAGATGCCCTGGGCTGTGAATGTGGCTGAACGTGACGCCGACCACAGCGTCAGCGTTCAATGCGCGGGCGTCGGCGAGCAGAGAGCGCACAAGCTTCACGACCGGCGCAGCTTCTCGGCCTTGGCCGATCAGAATGTCCAGCCGCTCGGTGGGTCTCACTTGTGCTACCAGAGAGCGTAGATGCTCGGGATTCACATCGCCAAAATGCAGTGCCCAGGCGCGCTGATGGCTGGGGCCGAAGGAGCGAACGGAGCTGGTCACATGCTCGGGCTCGTTCGGTGGCAGCACCAACGTGAGACCACGTCTAGCGTCCGGCAGGAACCCGCGGATCAGCGTGAAGCCGTCCTCTTTCCCAGCGGTCCGACTCACCAGCAGACCGGGCCATGGGGAAATGTCTTCTGGCGGTAGGCCGAGCTGGTCGGCACGGACCCGGTTGAGCTCATGGTTACGCAGCGGCGTAATTAGCCTCGCCAGGCGGTGAGCACCTGCTGAAGTGACCGCCGTCAGGACGTCTCGGGACTGGATCAGGTCATGGGACAGTTCACGTTGCCGGCTAAGCTTGTCGCGGAGTGCCAGCACACCGCGAGGGTTGTGAAATCCCTGGTTAGCCGCGTATGTTTGCGAGCAGATGTGTGGGGGAAGTCCTGTAGTCGCGTGCAACTCCGCGGCCTCTTCGTGGCTAGTAACGAACCCCGAGACGCGGACGTTCGGCGTCAGCTGCTCCAACGCGACACGTGTAGCCACGGCATCACCCGGACACGCAACAACGACCACCGGGTGGTCAGTGTCCAGGTGCCACCGCAGCTTGTCGGTGATGACCGTCGACAGAGTCTGCGGCGTCGCCGGGTAGAAGCTTCCCAGGTGCTTGGGGGCGAATCGACCCAGCGCCCGGACCGCAGCTGTGAGCTCGGTGGCACAGAAGACATACCCGATGTCGGCAAAAGCCGGCAGTGCAAGGACTTCGCCGGCGAAGCCCTGCGGGCTCGACGACATCCTTGCGACTCTGTCTTCGAACCGGGCCCGTAGCGGATGACTCGGATCGTTGGCGACGTCCGCGATCAGATCCGGCTCTCTGAAGTACTGGCTGGCAGTGAGCCAATCGACCCCGTGCACACTGGGCTCGGGGTGGTCTATCCGCGGGTCCACCACAACCTGAAAACCGTCGTGTTGGGAAACCAGCGCTCGGAGCGCATCAGCTGCCTTCTTGCGCTCGGTGTTACTGACGCCGCCCGGTCGGATCTCCACAGCGAGGGTAGGCGCTCCCGACGGCCATTGCCGCTGCGTAAGCCGACGTACCAGTTCGACCACAGCACCGGCGCCGATCTCGCGCGCCAGCTCGATCCTGATGGATTCTGGCGTACCGGGCTCACACAACTCCTCCAGGAAACTCGACGAAGGTGCGCCCCACACCGAGGCGATGGCCGAGCTCTCATCGTCACCGGACGCCCACGTCTGCTCGGCCACCACCCATGGCAGGTTGGGCAGGAGTTTGAGCGTACGACGTGGGCAGGCCCAGATCGGGTCAACGGCCAGGGCGAACATGGCGCCCATGCGGTCGTGGCTGCTTCCGATTAGCGGCACGCCGGCATGAATCGGTGGAACGGACGCAGCGTCGAGATCAAGCGTTCCGTCTTCGGTGAGCTGGGGAACTACGTCAGTGCGCAGCGCATCCAGCAATTCTCGGTACCAGATTTCTTCACCGAAGCGCCGCCGGCGGTCGATGACTCCTTCCAGCCATGCCCGAGAGCTGCGACTCCATTTCGCAAAGGCAGCGGCCTGGTCGATGGGCGGCACGAGCCCATCGGTATTGTCCATTACCACCTATTGCTCCTGAGAATGTCGGCAAATACACCTACGTCTAGCCGCATTAGTTATAACCGACACAGCGTGGACAGAGGCACAAAATATAGAAAGTCGACACTAAAAGGCGCATCTCGTATGGGTTAGCGCACTAGGGCCCGTCAGGTCCGCTTTAGCTCAGTCAAACACTCGTCGAGCTGGGGCACGAAAGCCGAAAACCAGAGCGTATAGCCGCGGTTATTAGGGTGAAAGAAGTCCCCGGCCACGACCTTGAGGGGGTTTCCCGAGCCGGCGAATGCTTGCATCACCCGGGCTCGCCGAATGCCATAGGAATCGGCAAGTTCTTGCATGATTGGCTGATAGATCGGGTGAGCTTTCACCAACGCAACATCAGCGATCACGGTCTTGGTCGCCGGAAGTTGACTCAGCAGCTCGTCGAGCTGCTGGCGATACTCCGCCAGTGGCACACGTTTAACCGCGTCGTTGGCCGACACGCAGACCAGCACGATGTCGGCTTGGTCCAGTGGAGCATGTGGCA
This sequence comes from Acidimicrobiales bacterium, assembly GCA_003243955.1. Taxonomy (GTDB): domain Bacteria; phylum Actinomycetota; class Actinomycetes; order Mycobacteriales; family QHCE01; genus QHCE01. The sequence continues at coordinate 7,699 of QHCE01000022.1, forward strand.
ACTGATCACGTAGCACGTCAGCGACTTGCGCACCAGTGCTGCTGAGATTCTTCAGGTACACCTCACGCCCGGTGCGCTGGCGGATATGCGTCGCGGCCAGACCGGCCAGGCCTTTGCTCGGTTTACTGGCTCCAATGCCCTGCATTATCGAGTCGCCGAGGGTGACCAGATACACCGCGTCCGGATCGGCTTGCAGACTGTTCCCGTCCCGCCAGTGAGCGGCATAGCGTGCCCGCTGCCGATGCACCAACCGCACCCGCAGCGCAAGAACTGCGATTACCACCAGCAGCGCAACCACCGCGCTCGCTATCAGAACAATGCCAGTGCTCATGCCACGTACATCCAGGTCCACTACATGCCCACGTCCGCGTTGACATGGGATCATGACTAAACGTAGCGAGCGAGAACCAGCCCGCATGGGCTGGGCGACCAAAGCCTGAATCAATCCTCAACACGTGGGCGTCGCAGTCTCCCGCTACGGTCTGCAACACCCAAACAGCTCGCCTAAGAACAACCATCACCTGCTGTTTTCCAACCCTGCTCCTGCGCGGCCTGGAAGCGGTAGGTGTCACCGTCTCGACGTATCCAGCCGACTGTAGGAGCTGGGAAGTGCGTGCCGATGATGAGCGTGTCGGAGTCCGCGAGCTTGTCGAGGAAGATCCTACGAGTACTCACGGCCTGTTCTGCGTCGGCGTCAAAGTTGCAGTTCCATTCGGAATGCGCGAGCTGAATCGGGTGATGGAGGACATCGCCACTGATCATGGCAACCTTGCCAGCGCTGGTGAGCTCCACTGATACGTGACCGGGTGTATGACCGGGAGTTGACACAAGACGGATGTCGGGCGATACGTCAAATCCCTTCGCGGGGACGTTGAGTAGCTCGAGTAATTTGTGGTCTAGGATCGGTTTGAGGGAGTCGGTAAAGATCTGCCGACGCTCCCCTGTGAACTCCGGCCGCGTGAAATGGTCATACTCGGTACGGGAGACCAGGTAGCGAGCATTCGGGAATGTGGGTATCTGAACCGCTCCGTGGCCCTGAGGCACAATAGTCGAAGTTGCAACCGTTAAGGGGCAAGCTTTCTCAGATTAAGAAGGATAGCCAACATGTCGGAATCGCTCGGATTAGTGTTCTCAGAGGACATCGACCCGGAGCGATTTCTCGATGTTGTGGTTGCGCTCGGCGGGGTTCGGCACCCCGACGAATGGATATTGGGAAGGCTCTCGCGGGAGTCTCGACATGTATGGATCTACAACGCCGATCCAAGAGAGATGGAGGAGAGTGAGGTACGTGCGCTTGAAGGCAAGCTTGGCGGTGTGATTGGAACTCGCCTGATTCTCGACCTCTCGTGGGAGGAAGGGACGGAGCAGGTAGTCCTTGAGTTAGTGGAAGCAGCAGCTCAACGTTGGCATGTTGTGGTGGATCATCTAGATGACAGAGTGTTCACGGTTGACGAGTTGCGCGACCGAAAAAAATCGGGGGAACCGTATCTCTTTTCAGATCCTCTTCCTCCGCGCGCCGTCGAAGAAACAGATGGATAGATGAATTCGGCGTTCTCTGAGGAGGAAGCATGAAGCGAATTGGCTAGGATCGATCGGTGGTCTGATCCAAAGCCTGCCCGCCCCGCAGGCAATCGCCCCCCAGCCCATCGCCGAGGCCTCATCGGGACACGCCGCACGTCACAGACACCCCGCCCGCAAGCCTAGATCGATCCAACCCCCACCCCAGGACCATGCAGCTACGGGCCTGACCATTACGTCGTGCGGCGTGGGCAGCAAGCCCTGAAGCGGGGCAATCGAGCATCCACACCGAGTCGTGGGACGCCAGCCCCGGCGTTTGCTACCCATGAGGGGACGCCTACCCTTGGAAGGAGCCATGACGTCGAATTCCACAGGATCGGGAGAAGCTGATGAGTCCTGCGCAGCCAAGTGACAAACGCCCTCCTGTCGGGGTGGACCCCACCAGAGCGAGCATCGCTCGCGTCTACGACGCCGGGCTCGGCGGTAAGGACAACTACGAGATCGACCGCCAGGTCGTAGCTGATCTCATGCGGGTGGCTCCTGGGATCCGCGAATTCACCTGGTCGAATCGCAATTTTCTGATCCGGGC
>QHCE01000091.1 GCA_003243955.1 Acidimicrobiales bacterium
GGTTTCGAGATACCGGCCTGTTCGGCGATGTCGTCCATCGCCGCCGCATGATAACCCGCCGCAACAAAAACTCCACGAGCTGCCGCTAACAGCTGCGCGCGCCGCTGCCTACGCGGCATCCTGCCCCCGCTGAGCTCGGTAATGGTCACGCCTGCAGTGCTGTCTGACATTCCTCGATTATGACCGATGCTCTCGGTGGAGGCGTACCCAGCGGCAAGAACCACCTTCAAACGGTAGTGGGACACCGGTACAACGTGAGTCGAGCGCAAATGCTGCAGGAGTGATGGCGGTATCGCAGATCAGCTGCTCTGGTTCTGCTCGAACCAGAGCAGCCAGTGATGCAGCAGGATCTCCAGGTGTTGTCGTTGCGCCTCGGTCAGCGGAGCCAGTAGGAGTTCTTCGCGTTCCATTAACCCAGCCAAGGTGGTGTCGGCGAGGTTTCGACCCGCCTCGGTGAGCGTTATAAACACCACCCGTTTGTCCGGTCCTTCGCTGTCGCGTCGTACGAGGCCGGCGGCTTCGAGCCTGTCCACTCGCTGGGTGACAGCGCCGGAGGTGATTAGCGCGGCTCGCTGCAGCTGTCCGGCGGTGAGGCGGAACGGGTGCCCGGAGCGGCGCAGGGTGGCCAGTACATCCAGGGTCATGGCGTCTGTGCCTAAATCGGCGAGTGCGCGGTGCCGGGCTCGATCGAGGTGCACGGCGATTCGACTCACCCGACTCAGCACCCCGATCGAGGAGACGTCAACATCGGGACGCTGTCGGCGCCATGCCTGCTGTACCCGGTCAATAGCGTCCAGCCGCTCTTTCCCGACGGCTATCACTCCATTACCTTAGCAGTAAGGTAATATTGTTTAGAGCTAAGGTAATGCGGCAAGGGAGAATGACAGGGGGGACGCATGAACAGAACAGTGGTGATCTCGGGTGGTGGCACTGGCATCGGCCGCACTATCGCAAGCCGCTTCGCTATCCACGGCGACCGGGTGCTCATCATCGGCCGCCGCGCCGACGTGCTACACAAGGCTGCCGAATACATCGCATCCTCAGGTGCCTCACGCGACCTCCACTCAAGAAGAGTCGAGGTCGCCGCAGTTGACCTGACCCAACCTGATCAGGTGCAGTCTTTTGTCGACGATCGTTTTCCGGTCGAGACAGCGGTCGACGTGCTAGTTAACGCTGCTGGCAGTGGCGGCCCGCCTGAGGGGACCTCGCTGAGCGAAGTTGCCGCGGCTTGGGAGCAGACGCTACGAGCCAATGTTCTGACCGCGGTGTTGCTGACCACCGCCTTGGAACCTCGGCTACGCCGCCCCGGAGGCCGGGTCATCAACTTCTCCTCCATTGCGGCGCTTCGCGGCGGAGGAACCGCTTACGCCGCCGCGAAGGCGGCACTGCACGGTTGGAGCTACACCCTCGCCGGTGCGTTCGGCCCAGAGGGAATCACCGTCAATGTCATTGCCCCCGGCTTTATCGACTCCACCGAACTTTTCGGCGATACGATGACCGATGAACGCCGTCAACGCTTAATCACGGGGACCCTCGTAGGCCGCGCCGGGCACCCCGATGACGTCGCCGCTGCCGTCGATTACCTCGCGCCGCCTGAGGCTTCCTACATCACCGGCCAGGTCCTCCAGATTAATGGAGGTGCCCTCCTTGGCCGTTAACTGTCCAGCCGCTGTGCCGACCGCGGGACAGCATAATTGGCTCCGTCGATAAGCGTTCCCAGCAGAAATAGCCCCACTGCGATAGCACTACCTAATCCGGCGCTTAAGGCAACCGTCGAAGTACCGAGCCGGTACTGGGCCGTTGCCGGTAGGACCTTTTGGGGTAAGAGTCCCGGTCGTGGTTGGGTCGGATTCAGCAGCGCTCGGCCGGCTGTTCCAGCTTCGGCGAGCAGCTTCGTGGCCACGCGATTCGCCTCGCTAGCGCGTGCCGAGTGCACCCGGAACGAGACTTGTCCCGGCGCGGGTCCTGTAGTCCATTCCCACCGATAGGCAGACACGTCGGGCGGAATGATCTTGTCAGTGCGACCAGCTTTCAATACTCGTGCCGCCTGCTGCGCCTCAATGGCTTTGCTAAAGCTAAGAAATTGCATGTCGGGTGCAATGTTTTCCACTGCGAACACTGCCGAAGCGCTGTACTCCTGTGAGGTTCGGCTACTCGTCCACCATCCGATTACGGCTCCACTTACACCGCCTATCAGCGCGACCACCAGCAGTAGCGCCCACAATCTTGCGACCGATGGGGCGCTCCATCGTGGGCATGAGGCAAGCCAGCGGCGCCGCGCCGCGGACGAAGTGGTCAGCACAGTGGCCACGCTACTTCAGGTGTAGTCATCCAATGGCAGAGGCATACATATCCGCGGTCACCTTTATCGAGTTTGCTAAGGTGCCGCGTGTCCTCCGCATCGAGTGAGTTACTTCCGGCAGAGCCATTTGCCTCGCAACGCCCAGCTGCGCGTTCCATGTACTGTTCGGCGTTGGTTGCCGTTGCGGGTAGTTTCATGATCAGTGTGCTGGTCGCTCGAGCCGCTGTTGCCGGTGAGTTTGCCGTCGCGCTGGCCGTGCTGCCCTACCTAATGCTCGTCCTTGGATTGTGGTGGTTGACCCACGGCAATGTTGTGGTCGTTGTGCTCGCCGCTTACCTGGTCGGTCCCGCGCCCGCCGACAATTTACTGCCGCAAGTTTTCATTTTCCCCCACACCGACTATGCGCTTCGTGCGCGTGACATGTTCTTTTTGGCTGATCTGGTGTTGTTGTTCGCTGTGCTTATGCTGGCCTGGCAGTCGCGGTTTGTTACGTCTCGGTTTGTGAGCTTTCCGGAGAACTCAGCCGCACCCACGATGCCGGATCTGCGCTGGCTGGCGTGGTGGTGTGGGAGTCTTGCGGTGCTGGCGGTGTACCCCGTGCTGACTGGTATCTGGTGGGGGGCTGGCCAGAGCGTGTCAGCGGCGTTGCAAGGGGCCACTATGCCGCTGCGGGCAGTGATTATCGCCGGTCTGGTAGTGCTCTGGGTGCGGCTACACGGGTGGGAGGCCACGGTGCGTGACACGGCGCGCACCGTCATCGTCGCGGGGGCGCTGCTGGCTGTAGCTGCTGTGGCGGCGCTCTTGATAGCTCAAGTCCTGGCGCCAGGGCAGCCGCAGTTCTTCGCGTTCGGTTATCCGCTGGTCGTGGATCACCGTCCGGCGCTACCCGGATGGGGCAACAACATTCTTTCCAACTACTTGTGCGTATGTGTTGTCGCAGCGGTGCTGTTGCGACAACACATACGTTGGCCACGTGGAGGGACCCTTGTAGCCATTGCGATGTTGCTACTGGGATTGGTGTTCACCGAATCGCGAGTGGCGATGCTGGTGTCGCTGATTGTGGTGTTCACGCCAATCGTCATTGGTGTGCTGCGTCGCATACGGCCCCGGCGCGGCGCGCTACCAGCCATCGCCGCCGCCAGTAGCGTCGCGGTGCTGTTGTGCGTAGTAACCGCGGTTGCGCTGCCAATTCTTAACCCACGCTTTAACACGCTCACTCCAGGCGTACTCGCGCATCAACTGCCAAGGGCTTCTGATCCCAACTACGCCACCCAGCATCGATCATCGGGTCCGGAGTCAGGTGCCGACGTTGGTGGGGAATCATTTTCTACCCGTGGAGGTCTGGTGCAGGCAGCAACAGCGATCTGGCAACGTGCCCCCATTGTGGGTAGCGGCTGGAACAGCTGGGGCTGGGCCAAGAGCGAGGAGAACCCCCGCCTTGTGGTCGCCGTCGACCCGCACAACGGTCTGTTGTGGCTGCTCGCGGAGACCGGGGCTCTGGGTGTGCTGTTGCTATACGCGATCCCCATCGCGTTGGCTGTGCGGAGGCCGCGGCTGGCTTGGCTGTGGGCAGTACCCGCGGTAGCGACGCTACTGGAGTTGGTGAACCCCAATGTCCGCAACGGTCATTTTGCCGTCGTGGTGTGGGTTTTGGTGACCCTTGCTATGACAGCGCCACGCGCCGGCTCGTCGCATGACATGGCCTTTAGTAGCCACGCTGTTTGGGCAAAAGTAAACCCGGCGCCAGAGACGCCGGGTGGTGTGCGTTAAGCGTAACACGATATGCGCTTACCAGGGTACCGGCTTCGTGATCCTCCCCGATACCTTCTCCGGCTGTTGCCAACGGCGCTGTAGCGACTCGTGCGACATAGTTGCCGTAGCTGATCCGCGTCGCCGAACCGGAGCGATTGAGCGCACGTAGGTATACATCCTGTTCCCGCTGGCCGTTCATGTTGCCCGCCCCGCTGATGCGTGCGGTGCAGTACGTCACGTTCTCGATGACGGCGCCGTTCCACAGCGAACGCGTGGCGACCAGGTCGGCCGTAAGGTTCTTCACATCGAGCCAACGCCAACCAGAAGTTGAACGCCCGCACAAGCCGCGGGCACCGTAGTACAGGTTATATCCGTCGATGTAGACGCCGACTCTCATATCGTCAAACGTATTGGCCGCCCCTGACATAACTGAATGATTGGAGTCACTCGCTGTCAAACAGGAGGAAGTGCTGATGCAGTCCATCACCATCAGTGCAGTGTCATCCACAGCTTGCAGTGCGAGAGCGGGCGGTCTCGTCGTACGCACCCACGGCGTGAATGAAGCTGGGCTGCTACCGTTAATCGTGCCTACAACCACCTCTGAACACGAGCTGAGCACCGTGCCACAGACCATCGCATTTCTGGTGGGTTCGGGTGTACAGCTAGATAGCGCTGTCCGAATCACGCAGCAACTGAACCGTCCAGCGGTGGTGCTGGATATGTGGAGCGCACGGCTGCGCCAGGTGGAGCAGATGACCGTGCCAGGCCATCTGCCGCCAGTGACGCTGCGGCGGCTGATCAAAGTTGGCCGGGCCGCGGCGCGTTGGGCGCAAGCTACACCGGGCGCGGTTCTGGTAGTACCGCAGGACGTAGGTTTGGTGTATCGCCGAGCAATCGCGGCCGCTCGCCGCGCTGGGGCGGCAATTGTATTGCTCCCAGACGGTGCCGTGAGCCGGCAAAAGGTAACTAGTCGCAGTCTCAAAGGCGGACTCGTGCCACTGGTTGACCGGCTGCTCGCAGCGATTAGGGTGGTCGCCGGTAGGCACGGGCAGATGGCCGCGTCGCGACCCGACCTGGTGCTCAGCTGGGGTCCAGCGTGGAATGAAGTGTTTCGTGCGCAGCGAGTCGGTGCAATTATCGATGTCGGTAACCCGCGCTCAGACGAACTGGCTCCCCTGGCGCCCGTCTCGCCGGGGGAGCCACGCAGGGTGTTGCTGTGTAGCCAGCCGATGGACCATGACCAGATCGGCGGAAAGCTCGCCCAAACCGCGTGGTACGCCTTCGTGGAACACTTGGCGCTTACCGCTCCCAGTGGGGAGCTAGCGGTTCGCCTACATCCTGCCGAGCGTGATCAGCTAGAGCAGCTGCCGATCGGACCCGCTACTAAGCGCGTGCTCACCAAAGACACTTCTCTTGCCCACGACATTGGTGCTTGTGACGCGGTGGTGAGCTGGGCGTCGACCACGATGATCGAAGCAGCGGCGGCCTCGCGTGCCGTGGTTTCGGTAGGAATCAACGAGGCAGCCGCTGAGATTGCCCGCGGATATTTCTTTCAGCGTGACCCCCGCGCGATCACGGTACTCAGCCGTGACATCGCCGACTTTGCCGCGCTGCGGGAAGTGGTGTCCCGGGCCGCGAGGCAGCAAGTGGGAATGGCGCAAGAGTACGCGGTAAACGTAGGCTCGGCAACGCAAGCTGCTGCCAAAGCGCTCAACGACTATTCGCGCTAGATAGGAACTTTTTGGTAGAGATTCTTGAACTACCCGTCGCCGCAAATTGTCGTAGCCTGCTGATGAAATGGCACCCATGATCGCAGCTCCACCGCACTATGCCTTGGCGCGTGGTCCCGTTCGCAAGAGCAGTGCTGCCACCCTTGCGTCAGACACTGAGCAGCGGGTTGTCGTCGAGCACACGTCTGGGCCCCTTTTAGTTCTTGCTGGCCCTGGAACAGGCAAGACGAGCACGTTGTTGGCTGCTGCCGCCGCTCGTATTAACGCCGGCGTGGATCCGTCACGGTTGCTGCTACTCACTTTTGGTCGAGCGGCGGCAGCTTCGCTGCGAGACCAGCTCACCGGTGCGGTCGACCGCGTGATTACCGAACCGCTCGCACGCACTTTTCACTCATACGCATTTGGTTTGTTACGACAGCTCGCTGCACGCCGTGGCCAGCCCGCCCCGCGACTATTGGCCGGCCCGGAGCAAGATTTGCTGATTCGGGAACTGCTTGTCGGGGATGCGGCCGGTAGGGGAGTGCACTGGCCTGCTGCGCTGCGTGGTGCCCTGCGCACCCGCGGATTCGCTACAGCGCTGCGCGATGTGCTCTCGCGTGCCTATGAGCGCGGTATAGATCCGGTGCTACTCAACCGCTGGGGAATTGAGCAGAATCAGCCGCAGTGGCGGTCGGCCGCGGCGTTCATGCAGCAATACGCGGATGTCACCGAGCTACGAGACGCGAGCCTAGCTGAAGGAGCCTCCTACGACCCAGCGGAGCTGATTCGTGCCGCTATCACCGCGCTGCGTCGCGATCGTGAGCTACTGGCAGCGCAGCGCAGCCAGTACAGCCATGTATTCGTCGATGAGTATCACGACTGTGATACAGCACAGGAGGAACTACTCCAGCTGCTGACCGGCGGCGGCAGATTTGTGGTGGTGTTTGCGGATCCAGACCAGTCCATTTATGGCTTTCGCGGCGCCGATTCCGACTGTGTCCGTCGTTTCCGGCAGCGATTCCCCGCCGCCAGCGGCGAGCCGGCGGCTGCGGTCACGCTGCGTACCTGCCATCGCAGTGCCCGCCTTTTAGTCGAGCACACACGCAACGTAGCGAGTCGGATCAAGGGTCCGGCTCGGCACCGAGAGCTGCGGGCGTTCGCCGAAATCGATCCCTCATCGCTTAGAGGCACCGACAAAGAGTCATCTGCCAAGGCCGCAGGAGTCGCCGCCTACGAAGGTAGGCAAGGCGACGAGAACACCGGCAGGGGCTTTTTGGCGGAGCCTCCAACGCCGGCTTGTGCTGTGCACGTGGCTAGATCGACCAGCCACGAAACGGCGTTGATTACGGCCGCGCTGCGGGAAGCTCACCTCATCGGCGGCGTTGCCTGGGAATCCATGGCGGTCATTGTGCGTTCAGCCTCCCGGTCGGTGGCTACGCTGCGGCGAGGGATGCTGACCGCTGGCATACCAGTAGCCGTTGGTCGAGCTCAGATTCCGCTAGCTGAACAGCCAGCGGTGGCACCGTTGCTTGCGCTACTACTAGTTGCGCTTCACCCTGCCGCACTTGATGACGCCACCGCGCAGGCGCTGCTGCTTTCCGAGCTGGGGGATGCTGATCCACCAGCCCTGCGCCGGTTGCGGCGAGCACTGCGGCGCAATGCGCAATCAGCCATGCCGCCAGATGTAGAACCGGCCAGCCGATCACTGTCCACAGGGGGCCTACTCGTCGCGGCGATTGTGGATGGAAAGCTGCTAACCGGCATCGAGCCGCGGTTGACCGCCCCACTGCGTCGAATTCGAGCGCTGCTAGAGGCAGCTCAAACAGCGGCCACCGCACCAGGTGCTACTGCCGAGACGCTGCTCTGGTCGGTGTGGAAGGCCAGCGGTTTGCCGCAGCGCTGGCAGCAACGCAGCGCTGCGGGGGCTGTGAGCTCGCTGGCTTCCGCGGCCGATCGGGATCTGGATGCGGTGATCGAGTTGTTTGAAGCGGCCGCCGCGTTCAGCGACCGTATGCCGGGTGCTCGGCTGGAGCTGTTTATTGAGCATGTACGAGCACAACAGGTTCCCGCGGACGTGTTCAGCAACGCGCGTGCCAGCGGCTCTGGTGTGCGGCTGTTGACCGCGCATGCCGCAAAGGGGCTGCAGTGGGACGTGGTCGTGGTCGCAGGAGTTCAGGAGGGTGTTTGGCCTAATCTGCGGCTGCGCGGAGGTGTGCTAGGCGCGGCGGACCTCGTCGAGCTCGCGGCCGGTCGGTCGCAGAGCGGCGCCGCGGCGCGTGCCGCGGCATACCAGCAGCTGCTGGATGAAGAACGCCGCCTGTTCTATGTTGCCGTGACACGGGCACGTTGCCAACTCGTGGTCACGGCAACGCAGGACGAGGAGAATGAACCTTCGCGGTTCCTAGAAGAACTGGACCCGCGCGAGGGCATGGCCGGTACTCGGCGAGAACACAGCGACGCCCCAGCACTGCTGACACTTTCGGCGTTGGTGGCTGAGCTCCGTCGCGAAGTTACCCAGAACGTCGTGCCCGACGCCCAGTCCGCAGAAACACAGGAAGCTATTGTCGCGCGGCGGGCCGCGGCTGCCGCGGTGCTGGCGCAGCTGTCCGCTGCTGGTGTTCCGGGGGCGGCACCGTCTACGTGGTGGGGTTTGGCGCCGTTGTCAGACCCCGCGCCGCTCATCGAGCCAAGCGCAACGGTGCCGGTATCACCATCTGCTGTGGAGACGTTCTCTCAGTGCGGGCTCCGCTGGATGCTGGAGCGTCGAGCAGGAGGCAGCCGAACATCCGGCCCAGCACAGCTGATCGGGACAGCGGTGCATGAGGTCGCCGCGGCAGGATACAGCGCGACTGGGCCGCAGCTGCTTGCGCTACTGCGAGGCCGGCTGGCTGAGCTCGACCTGGGAACAGGCTGGTACGCCCGTAGACAGCGGGAACAGGCTGAACAGATGGTAGCCAAGCTCGCCCGCTGGCTGGATGAGAACCCGCGCCGTTTTGTAGCTGTTGAACAGGCTTTCGCGGTAGACGTTGGTCGTGCGCGGCTGCGCGGAAGGGTGGATCGCCTGGAAGCTGACGAGCAGGGCCGGCTGTTTGTGGTGGATTTTAAAACCGGCTCCTCAGCCCCCAGCAGTGCTGAGGTTGTTATCCACCCTCAGCTAGGGGCATATCAGCTCGCGGTGTCTGAAGGCGGCTTCGACGTCGCTGCCACAGTAACTGGCTCTATGGCCGGCTCGCAAGCTGCGCCGGGCATAGGCGAAGGCGACTGCCCGGGTGCGGGTGCCCCGCGCAAGCACAGCACCGGCAGGGGCTTTTTGGCGGAGCCAGTAACTGGCTCACGCCTGTGTGGTGGGGCAGCGTTAGTGCAGTTGGGTACAGCCAAGACCGCCCGAGAACAGCTCCAGCCTTCGCTAGATCAAGCTCCAAATCCCAAATGGCCTATAGAGCTGATAGAACAGGTGGCGCACGGCATGGCTGACGCGGTGTTTACGGCGACGGCCAACTCGGGGTGCGATCGCTGCCCGGTACGTTCAGCGTGCCCCCTGCACACCGAGCAGACCACTACAGGGCGTTTTCCCTGAAAACGTAGTGAGAAAGGGAGTTTTACCGACATTTTCCCTGAAAACGTCCAGTCCCTGAAAGCGTCGGAGAGTGGGTTTAGCAGAGCGAGGAGAGCGCAGCATGGTTTCCTATTCCGCGGTTGAAGTTGCGCGGATGTTGGAGCTACCTGCTCCGACGGCTCAGCAAGCCGCGATTATCTCGGCGCCGTTGCAGCCGCTGCTTGTGGTGGCTGGAGCCGGCTCTGGAAAAACCGAGACCATGGCGGCCAGGGTTATCTGGCTCGTGGCTAACGGCCTGGTTCGGCCGGAAGAGGTTTTGGGGCTGACGTTCACCCGCAAAGCGGCCGGAGAGCTAGCCGGGCGTCTGAGTCGACGACTCACGCAGCTTGCGGCGCGCGGCCTACTCGAGCAGACCGGGGACCCAGTAGTTTCGACCTACCACGCCTACGCGCTGCGGATAGTGGCCGAGCACGGTATACGGGCTGGCTACGAGCCGCAAGTCCAACTGTTAGGCGAAGCGGCGAGTTGGCAGCTCGTCGACGCGGTGGTGCGCGGCTACGACGGAGATATGTCATCGGTATCCGCAGCGCCGAGCACAGTGACAACGCAGGTGCGTGACCTGGCTGCCCAGCTTGCCGAGCAGTTGCGTAGCCCCGAGGAGCTTGCGGCATTCAGCAGTGCGCTGTGCGCGCGGATCCAGAGACTGCCAGTCGGGAGCCGACCCGGTCGCGGCAGTGGCACAGTGCCGAAATTGGTGGCCGATCTCCTAGCGCGGCAGCGATATCAGCTTCAGCTCCTGCCGCTGATATCGGAATACGCGGCACGTAAGCAGAAAGCGGAGGCAGCCGATTATGGCGATCAAGTGGCCCGTGCCGCGCGGCTTGCCCGCGACCACCCGGATGTGGGCGGCGGCGAGCGTGCGCGCTTTCGGGTAGTACTGCTCGATGAGTATCAAGACACCAGCTATGCGCAGTTACAGCTGCTGACCGCGCTATTTGGTGCGGGGCACCCGGTAATCGCTGTCGGAGATTCCTGTCAGGCTATTTACAGCTGGAGAGGTGCCAGCCCCGGCAACCTGACCCGTTTTCCGACCGACTTTCCCCGTGAAGATGGCGCCGCGGCGGAGGTGGCACCGCTGAGCACAAGCTGGCGGAACCCACCAGCAGTACTTACCGTGGCTAATGAGCTTTCTCGGCCGTTGCGCACTGGACAAATGCCTGACCTTACTCCGGCTCCGCAGCACCACGGGAGCGGCGAAGTCCGATACGCCCTCTGCGACTCGGTGGCTGACGAAGCTGCATGGCTCGCCGCACAGCTCGCCGATATTTGGCGCGACGGCGGCGAAACACCCCCGACTGCGGCTGTGCTGCTGCGCACTCGAGCCCAGATCTCTCGATACGCCGATGCTCTCACCGCTCGTGGTATTCCAGTAGAGGTCGTCGGTGTCGGTGGCCTGCTAGAGACCGCCGAGGTATGTGATGTCATTGCCACCCTTCGGGTGCTGGTGGACCCGACAGCGGGTAGCGCGTTGCTGCGCCTACTCACGGGGGCACGTTGGCGGATCGGCCCACGAGACCTGGCTGCGCTGGCTTCTCGTGCCCACTCCCTAACTGTGGCTGATGCGTCGCTTGAGACTCATCTAGCCGTGGATGAGCCGTCCAGCATTGTCGACGCACTAGAGGACCTTGGCTCCCAGACGGCTTACTCTTCCGAGGGATACCTGCGGTTACAGATGTTGCGCGATGAGCTTCGCGAACTGCGTAAACAGCTGAGCGCGCCGCTGCCAGAATTGATCAATGCCATCGAAACCGCGATGGGAATTGGGATCGAAGTCGCAGTTCGGGAGCCTAGTTCACCCACGGTTGCGCGGGTACACCTCGACCAACTTGCCACCGTTATCAGCGACTTTGCCAATACAGCGACGCTGGCCACCCCTTCGGCGTTGCTGGCGTATCTAGATGCTGCCGCAGATCACGAGCGGGGGCTGGCGCCTGGCAGCGTTGCGGTGCACTCCGGGGCTGTGCAGCTGCTAACGGTGCATGCCGCGAAAGGGTTGGAGTGGGATGTTGTTGCTGTTCCGGAAATCGCGAATTCGGCGTTTCCGAGCAAGGAACGCAGCTGCGGGTTATGGACAAAGAACGCGGGCGTGCTGCCGTTCGAGCTGCGCGGGGACAGTACCGAGCTTCCCAGCATGCAGCATGCAAGCGTGCAAGATCAGGTAGGCCTGGCCGCGGAACTGGCTGACGTCGAGGACCGCTGGAAGCAGCACTATCTCGCCGAAGAGCGCCGCCTGGTCTACGTTGCTGTAACTCGGGCGCGGCGAACTCTGCTATGTTCGGCGCATTGGTGGGCGCAGGGAGCAAAAAAGCCACGCGGACCGTCGCTGTTTTTGAATGAGATTGCCGAATCGGCTAAACGACTCGGAATTGAGCCGGATGTTTGGGTTCAGCCGCCGGCACCGGATGCGGGAAATCCGCTAGCTGCACAGTCACCTACCGCTGCATGGCCAGCTGATCCGCTCGGTCCGCGCCGCCCGGATATCGAGGCTGGCGCGGCGTTGGTGGTCGCTGCCGATCCCGCAAGGTTGAATGCTGCCGAGCGCTCGGCCGGCGAGGACTGGTTTGCGCGAGCCCAGTTGCTACTTGCTGAGCGCACTCGGATTGCCCAACCGAATGGTGCTCCGGTGCTGCTTCCCGACAGCATCTCGGTTTCGGAGCTGGTTGGTCTGAACCGAGATCCGGCGCAGTTCGTTGCGCAACTGCGTCGCCCGATGCCGCGACCGCCAGCTCCGATGGCTAGACGCGGAACTAGCTTTCACGCGTGGTTGGAGCGGCGCTTCGCAGTGGACCGTTTACTAGACATCGATGAGCTGCCTGGGGCTGCTGACCTGGATTCGGGCCCCGACGATGATCTGCCTGAGCTGCAACGCGCTTTTGAGGCTAGCGAGTGGGCGCGCCGCAGCCCGATGCGGGTCGAGGTGCCGTTTTCGATGACGCTTGGAGGTGTAGTGCTGCGTGGTCGGATGGACGCGGTGTTTGCCACTCCGGCGGATGCGCTATCCAACGGTGGAAACGCTACGAGATCGGGATCGCCGCGCTGGGATGTGATCGACTGGAAGACCGGCGCTGTACCCACCGGCCAGGCGGCCCGGCACGTTGCGGTGCAGTTAGCGGTGTATCGGCTGGCGTGGGCCCGACTGGCCGGCGTCGCGTTAGCTGAGGTTCAGGCGGGTTTTCACTATGTGCGGGCCAATCACACTCAACGTCCGGTCAATCTGCTCGATGAAGCTGAACTCACGCGGCTGATCACCTCACTGCCGCTGGAGTAGCTGTTGGTCCGGAGGCAGCAACCGACACATGGGATACGAGTAGCGTGGCGGCATGCACCAGCACACAGCTAACACGTTGATCAGTCCGGTTCGGAATTTCGTTGAGCGCCATCACACTGAACTACTCGATGACCTCGTCGCGTGGGTTGCGATCCCTTCCATCAGTGCCGACCCACATCACCGGGCCGATGTAGCAGCTTCGGCACAGTGGTTCGCCACCGCGTTGCGCCGCACCGGATTCTCGACCGTAGAGATCTGGCCGACTCCAGGGCATCCGGCGGTATTTGCCGAGTGGAACAGCGTGGATCCCGATGCGCCGACTGTGCTGGTGTATGGCCATCACGATGTGCAGCCGGTCGAGCCACTAGAGCAGTGGTCACATCCGCCGTTTGAGCCCACTATGGTGGGAGCGGGCTCAGACACGCAGTTGTTGGGCCGTGGCGTGATCGACGACAAAGGCCAGCTGGCGTTTCACCTGCTGGGCTTGCGCGCGCATCTGGCCGCCACAGGTGGTAGCGCGCCGGCGGTGAACCTGAAGTTCATCGTGGAAGGCGAAGAAGAATCGGGATCGCCGCACTTCGCTAAGCTGCTCGCGCAGCATCGTGACCGGCTGGCGTGCGATGTGATTGTGGTCAGCGACACCACAATGTTCAACGAACAGACGCCGAGTGTCTGCACCGGAATGCGCGGCATGGTGACATGCCAGATCGACATCGCTGGGCCGCGGATTGATCTGCACTCTGGAATCTTCGGCGGTGCGGTGCCCAATCCCGCCCATGTACTTGCTGATCTACTGGCCGGCCTACACGATGCGCAGGGCACGGTAGCGATCCCGGGTTTTTACGATTCTGTTGTTCCGCTCACCAGCGCCGAGCGTGAGAACTATGCGCGGCTCCCGTTTAATGAAGCAGAATGGCTAGTGGGCACGGCTGTGTCCTCTGGTGTATTCGGGGAACGTGGATACAGCACGCTGGAGCGCATCGGTGCCCGGCCGACCGCCGAGGTGAACGGGGTGTGGAGTGGTCACACCGGTGCTGGTTTCAAGACGATCATTCCAGCAAGCGCCCACGCCAAGGTCTCGTTCCGACTGGTTGCCGACCAGGAGCCGAGTACGGTTCTGGAGTTATTTCGGCGGTATGTCGCCGAGCGCGCACCGGCGTCAGTGCGAGCGGAGGTCTCTACCGAAGGTGATGGCGTGCGGCCCTGCTCGACACCGATCGATCACCCGGCTAATCAGGCGCTAGCGCGCGCTATGAGCCGGGCGTTTGAGACGGATGTGTTGTTTACTCGAGAGGGCGGTTCGGGACCGGAGGCGGATCTCGCTGAAACGCTAGGGGCTCCACTGGTGTTTTTAGGTGTTGGCTTGCCCGATGACCGGTTCCACGCGCCCAATGAACGAGTCCGGCTGCGGTTCTTGTATAAAGGCGCCGAAGCGGCTGCTTACCTCTGGTCTGAGCTCGCCGGGCTCGGCACATCTCACTGAGCGAATTGCGAAGTGCGGCTTGGTATCAATCGTCGGCGCGTCGATTACTGTATTTGATGCCACGAAGCAAGCTACGGCAGGTCAGCATCTAGGCATTCTAAACTTTTTCAATGTTCAGAGCCAAAAGACCTGGGGTATCAGCATCGTCACCAAAACCGGTGAGAAAGCGCTCATCCTCGTGCGCTACAGCCCGCATGTGCGGCAGATTCAGAGCTGGCAGAAGATTCCAATCTGGGCGCAGATTAGCTGCTTCTTTTTCTACAGCATCACGCATGACTTGCGCTTCAGAAGTTCCTCGACTCTGTGCAATCAGCTGAATATTGTGCTTAAGTTCCTCACTGAGGTACGTCGTCGTTTTCACCATGAACCCAAATTACTATATGTGGGGCACGCATGGTACAGAGATTTGAGGTTTAGCGGCCAAGGTGGCAGCAGCGGCCGGACTGAACTTGTCGTGACGATAACCCCACCGTCCGAGCGTGACGTGACGCCGGGCGAATCCCCCTACTGTGTACTGAACTACCCTAGGAACGACTAGGCGTCGTGTGAACACGGTCGTTGAAGACTGGAACTGCGTGACCAACAATCTGCCGGTGAGCCGACAGGTGTTGCGCGCTGAAGAAGGAGCCACCATGCGGGTGTTAGCGGCCATGTCGGGTGGCGTGGACTCTGCTGTGGCGGCCGCCCGAGCCGTGGACGCGGGGCATGATGTCACCGGCGTGCATTTGGCGCTGTCGGCGTCCCCGCAAGCACAGCGCACGGGCGCACGGGGCTGCTGCACCATTGAGGATTCTCACGATGCGCGCCGCGCCGCTGACGTGATCGGGATCCCGTTCTATATATGGGGTATGGCCTCTGAGTTCTCCGAAGATGTCGTGGCCGACTTCGTAGCTGAGTATTCCGCCGGGCGCACCCCAAACCCATGCCTGCGCTGCAACGAAAAGATCAAGTTCGCGGCAGTACTTGATCGGGCGGTGGCGCTGGGTTTCGACGCGGTGGCTACCGGGCATCACGTGCGGCTATCCGGCGGAGTGCTACGGCGCTCGGTGGATATGGGCAAGGACCAGTCCTACGTGCTAGCGGTGCTCACCCAGCAGCAGCTGTCGCGAGCGATGTTCCCGCTGGGGGAGCTGACTAAGCAGCAAGTGCGGGCCCAAGCGCGGCAGCGGGGCTTACTTGTTGCTGACAAGCCGGACAGTCACGACATCTGTTTCATCCCAGATGGGGATACGCAGGGTTTTCTGCGTCGCCATCTGGGTGAAGCCAAGGGTTCCATCGTGGATGACAGCTCGGGGGAGACCCTCGGAGAACATGACGGTGCTTTTGGCTACACCGTTGGGCAACGCCGAGGCCTGCGGTTACAGCGCCCAGCCGCCGATGGAAAACCGCGTTATGTGCTTAGCATTGAACCAGTCAGCAATACGGTACGGGTTGGTCCGGCCCAGGCACTAGAGGTAGACGAAGTGGTTGCGTTAGGGCCGGTATGGACGGGCGGCAAGCCGATTGAGGGACCGTTCGATTGTCAGGCACAGCTCCGGGCTCATGGTGAGGCTTACCCGGCCACGGCCGAGCTTGTCGATATAGACGGCGGGTCGAAACAGCTGGTAGTACGGCTGCACCGCTGTGCCAGTGGGGTAGCGGCGGGCCAGGCGGTGGTGCTGTACCGTCCGGATCCCGCTGGCGATATTGTGCTTGCCTCCGGCACCATCGAGACGGCCAACAACACCGCTATGGCAGCGGCGAACTAGTCTTCGCGCCGGGAGCGCAGCATCGACGCTGCGCCACTGGCGATGTCACGCTCAGCGATAAGAGACCGATACACTTGCTCGTAGCCAGCTGCCATGGCTCCACCGGAGAAGTGCTGTTTGACATGCTCCCGGCAAGCGCCTCGGTCAAGTTGATCCACCTGGGGCAGCATCTCGGCGAGTTCATCCGGATCATCACGCACCCATCCGGTGACGCCGTCAAGTACTACCTCAGATACCGCGCCACGGTTCAGTCCGAGTACTGGAGTACCGCATGACATTGCCTCAATCAGAACCATACCGAACGGCTCTGCCCAGCGCACAGAATGTACTAAACAACGGGCGTTGCGTACTAGCTGTACCACGCTGCGTCGATCTGCGTTGAGCACGAGTTTAACGTCCGGGCCGAGCATCGGTCTGATTTCTTTTTCCAGGTAGTCGTGCTCATCCTCCTCGTTGAGCTTCCCGGCAAGTATCAGTGGCACGCCAGCTTTGCGGCACATCTCGATCGCAATATCGGGACCCTTCTCAGGGTTAAATCGCGCTAACCAGAGTGCGTAGTCACCCGGCTGGGGATTAAACGTGAACTGCTGTAGTGGCACGCCGTTATGAACAGTGCCTGCCCAGTTAAGGTCGGGGCGAGGAGCGCGCTGGCTATTCGAAACTGCCACTAAACAGATAGAGTCCCTCAGCAGCCTGTAGTAATCGGCAAGCTCATGAATTGGACGGTGCACGGTAACTACAGTTGGTGCCGTACGCAGTGCGGCTGACAGTGGACCGGCGTTCGTGTGGTCGTGCACGACGTCGAAGTGCTGACTCTCAATGAACTCGTTTGCGCGGGCGATGTGCAGGACCTCAGGTGAGGTCTGGCTGATATGTGCAAATTGCGGCTCTGCGTTTGTGGAATGAAAGTGTCCGGTAGTGCCATTTTTTCCCACGCCAATTAGCGTGACGTTATGACCTCGACGGACAAGACCGTCGACGAGTGTTCCGCACACCACCTCAATTCCGCCGTAGCTTGGCGGTGGAATTTCAAACCATGGCGGGGCGACAATAGCGATCTTCAGTGGACCTTCCATTGGCTGTGAAGGCGCCGATGCGGTTAATAGAGTCGGTAGCTGATCTGGGAGGTCTTCTGGGATTACTGGCAACTCTGCTTTGAGATTTTCAGGATCATTTCTCCGTGCTATCCGATCTCGCATCATGCACCTTTCACTATTCCGACCGGTAGTCCAGCGATACTGCCAGAATTACCATGCGCCGTTATGGTTACCCGGCTAGAACCGAGTGCTACCCCGTCGAGAGTAATTTCTGCAATCTCGTCGGGTACAGCAGGAGAAATTTTTACTACTCCCGCTGGTATATCCGGATCGAAGGATAGCATAGCTCTGACCAGCAGTAAGGGCGATGCTGCCGACCACGCCTGTGGCGAACATGCGCTGGGATAGCTGATCGGGATAGAAAGTTCGTCTCGAGAAAAGCCGCAAAACAACTCGGGAAGGCGACCATCTCGATGATGAGCAACGTCTAGTAAGCCCAAAATGACCTTTTTAGCATGGGTAGCGAAACCATATTTCATTAAACCGGCTGCTGTAATTGCAGTATCATGCGGCCAAACTGAGCCATGGTGGTAGCTCACGGGATTGTATTTGCGGGATTGTATCGATTCAGTGCGAATTCCCCAACCACTAAAAAGTTGTGGAGATAGAAGTTTATCTGCTACTAGCTCGGCTTTGTCGTGGTCAAGGATCCCGGTCCATAAACAATGGCCGGGATTGGAAGTAAAAGAGTCTACTTGGTTTTTATCCTTATCGAGCGCAACTGCCACGAAGTCGTCACTTTTGAGCCAAAATTGTTCGTTGAAAGCTCGCTTGAGCTTTTCGGCTCGACCTCGGTAGATCTCAGCAATGCCAAGATCCCCTTCCGCGTTGGCGATATCGGCACGAGCTAGGTACGCGGCATAGACGTATGCTTGCACCTCGGCCACCGCGATGGGTGGTTGAGCCAGGCTGCCGTTAGCAAACGCAATGGCGTCGGATGAGTCCTTCCAGCCTTGGTTAAGTAGCCCGAAGTTGCCCACCCGCTGGTATTCTACGAATCCATCGCCGTCTTTGTCCCCATATGACGTGATCCAGTCCAAGGCTCGATCCACGTTGGGCAGCAGCGCACGGATTTTATCCCTAAACCCCCATCGATACAGCTCACCCATCAACATTACGAACAGCGGCGTGGCGTCAGCTGTGCCGTAGTAAGCGTTCTTTCCGCTTCCGAGGGCATCTGAGCCAGTGAGGCTGTGCCATTCGTTAAGTATTCTTCCGGGTTCCTCTTCGGTACTCGGATCGACCTTGCTGCCTTGGAGCGCGGCGAGCGCGCGTACGGTGCCGATAGCCAAACCCGGATCCAGGATCAGCGCCATCCACGCCGTCAGTAATGAATCTCGGCCGAACAAACGCATGTACCAAGGCGCACCGGCTGCAATCGTCGGATACTGCGGATTTTGGGCGTAGAAAAGGCGCAGCGCGCCCACATCATCACAGCTGCTGCGCAGCGCTTCGGCAAGTTTAAAGTGTGGGGTTTTCATCCGAGTTGCGACGCGTTGCCAGTCACTCATCCGCTGGGCTGGAACGGAGTGCTCCGCTGACTCTCCGCGCTTAAAGCGCGGAGCCACACGCTCACCTTCGAGTACGGGGACGACCTCGATACAGGTGGACCAGCAACCATAAGGCTCGAGAATGACATGAAATGTGAGTCCAAATGCTGTGGTTTCTAAGTCTAGGGCCTCCGAATCTGGGCCGCGTGCGGTGATGAGTACGCCCATCTGGCGGTCGCGGGACCAGATCTCGACTCCGTCGGGGGTGGTCGTGGTTTCCGGGCGGCTGAGCTCATTTGAGCGCAGTTCCTTCACGCTGAAGACATCAGCGAAATCTGTGGCGGTCAGCAAGGTGACAGTCATGCGGATGGTGGCGTCGCTGTAATTGTGCAACGTGAGTTGATCACGCATCCCGCGTCCGATGAGCCGTACCCGTCTGGCAACTATGGGAGAATCGCGCACGCCAGTTTGGGGGGGACCGGTACAGATGAATTCGCAACTGAAGGGTTCGTCTGGCACGACAGAGAGGGGTTCAACCCGCAGGCCGTCCACGAGTAACTCCCAATGGGAGAGCAACCGAATATCCCGAAAATATAGACCTTGTACCGTGTTATGTATGATGTCGGCGTTTTGTGCCGAGATCATACATGTCGGTCCCTCAACGAGGGTTACAACCCCGCCATCAGCCCCCCATGATGGAGCTGGTCCTGCATATGCCCATGGGGATGTCATCGATTACCTCTGTATATAGACAATTGCGTAATCCGTGGAAGTCGCGGTCCGCGGCTGTTGCGATATGTGCCCCTATGCCAGCAACATCACGTTTGGGAACTCGCTCGATCCTAGCTGTCGAGGACGGTCGATTGCGGTTGCTCCCACGTACGCCACACCGCGCTATCGTGGCAAACTCGGTTGCCGAGTGTCGTAGATGAGCCAAGCACTCGGCTAACGGAACGAGACTTGAGTAAGGGGAGCGCATGAGCGATAAGACGTACACGCTTGGTATCGACATCGGTGGCACCAAGGTGATTGGTGGCGTGGTCGCCGACGATGGTCAAATTCTTGCGTCCTGTCGGTATCCCACACCCGCCGATGACACTGCTGAGACCGTCGAGGTGATCGGAAAGATCGCCGCCGAGCTCGGTGCACAGTTCGCCGTTTCGGCGATGGGGATTGCTATTGCTGGATATGTCGACGCATCACGTTCGGTGCTGGAGCATGCACCGAATTTGCTATGGGAAGAAAACGTTGCGTTGCGTGCCATGGTGAGTGAGCTAGTGGAGATGCCAGTCACGTTGGAGAACGATGCCAATGCCGCGGCGTGGGGTGAGCATCGGTTCGGCGTCGGTCTCGGAGTTTCCGACATGGTGCTGCTCACGATCGGCACCGGGATCGGTTCCGGCTTCGTGCTCAATGGTCAGCTGTATCGCGGCGGCTTCGGGAAAGCTGCCGAATTGGGCCATACTTTGGCGGTGCGGAACGGGGAACCTTGCGGTTGCGGCAGCCGTGGCTGCCTGGAACGGTACGCCAGCGGCACCGCACTGGGACGATATGCGCGCGAGGCCGCTGAAAAGGATCCAGTCGCGGCCGCCCGGCTGCGGGAGCTCACCGGCGGTGACCTTGCGGCGCTGACCGGGGCTCACGTCCAACAGGCCGCTGGTGAAGGAAACCCTGCGGCGCTTGCGGCGTTTGCCGAAGTTGGCGCATGGCTGGGTATCGGGCTTGCCGATGTCGTGTTCGCGCTGGATCCGCAACTGATCGTTGTTGGTGGTGGAGTCAGTGAATCGGGTGACTTATTGTTGACACCGGCGATTGCCGCTTACAAGACTGTGGTGGCTAGCCGGGGGCGCAGCGAACCTATGGCGACGGTTGAGCTTGCGGCGCTGGGTAACCAGGCTGGCTTAGTGGGGGCCGCCGATCTGGCCAGACGCCGTTAGGAGCCAGGGACGTTTCCCCTGAAAACGCCCCTGAAATGAGGCTCTAATCGACGTTTTCGGGGAAAGCGTCGATTAGATTTGGGCTACTACGCTGCAAGCTGCGACACCCGAGCGCCAGCACACATCCGACGATACCGATTACGCGACCTTAGATCTGGACTGAGTCTTGACTCAGTCCAGATTGCTGCGCTAGGTTTCAAGCATGGACGCAGTTATCAGTATCCACGAAGCCAAAACCCATCTGA
The DNA here is from genome assembly GCA_003243955.1 of Acidimicrobiales bacterium. GTDB lineage: Bacteria > Actinomycetota > Actinomycetes > Mycobacteriales > QHCE01 > QHCE01. The sequence continues at coordinate 20,648 of QHCE01000091.1, forward strand.
GCCGATACGTCAAAAAGGCCAAAGCTGGCGAAAGGGTACTCATCGGCAGCTACGGAAAAGAGGAAGTTATGTTGGTGCCCGCCAAATCCTCTAGCTCTGGGCTAAAACTAGGCATCTGGACACACAAGCGTCTGCCGCAGGCAGACGAGACCGCGGATTTAATTGCACCTGACGAAGATATTATTCGTGCAATTGAAACCAGCGTCGGTCACGACTTTCCAGCATGAACCTGAATGTGCTTATCGACTCGCACGTACTCATTTGGGCGCTGTATGAACCATCGAAAATTGGTAAAATTGCGCAAAAGTTGCTTATGACAGATAGAGAAGTATATTGCTCAACTGTGAGCCTTTGGGAATTAACGCTCAAATACCATAAGAAAAAGCTTCCCTATTCACCGGATGAGCTGTATATAGGCGCCCGTGAGCTTGGAGTAGAAATCCTTGACCTTAAAGGAGAGCATGTACGGGCATTGACGAGCATTGATACGAACCACTCTGATCCGTTCGATCGCATGCTAATTACCCAAGCAGCTCGCGAGAGTTTGCTGTTTATGACTGCGGATAAAACGCTTCTTGAATTAAATATGCCATTTATAAGAAAAGCAAGCGAATGAACTTTTTACTTAAATATCTTATACTTCGTCCAGTGTGGCGAACAAAACGCGATTAGACTTGGGCACCAAGATCAGGATCTTCGGGCTCGTCAGGATCGGGGTTGCGGAGTCGACTGATCAACGTCGCTACTCCGGTGAGTAGCAGCATCGCCGCCAACAGCAGCGATAGCTGGATAGAAACGCCCAAAAACGACGTTAGGACGGCGGGGTAGAAGAGGAGTCCGAGCCCGACAATCGTGGCCATGGCGCCGAGCACGCTCGCCGGGGCGAATAGCGGCATTGGCGGTGGCTCGGGCGGAACAAAGGGTGTGTCTTCGTCGGGGTCGAGCTCGTGCCACGGCTCGGATGCTGAGTCCTGCGGCGGCTCGGGTTCTGAGGGGAACATGCAGCTAGCCTATTTCGTGTTTGTGCCCACGAGAATCTGTACCTCCGAGAAAATCTGTACTCACGAGAATCGGTGTGTCGGTAGCGACCCGCTGGGCGACATAGGTGGTACGGGGAGCACAGGGCTATCGCGAGATATGGGAGAATGAACCGTGCTTTTTTGGCTGGGTAAGTATGTGGTTCTCGGCCCTTGGCTTCGGCTGGTATTCCGCCCGATCGTGGAGGGTGTCGAACATCTTCCCGGCCACGGTGCGGCCATTGTGGCTAGCAACCATCTATCGTTCAGCGATTCGGTATTTTTGCCGCTAATGATCAAACGGCGCATCGTTTTCCTGGCCAAGGCAGAGTACTTCAACGGACGTGGCATTAAAGGTATAGCCAGTCGCATCTTTTTCACTGGCATGGGCGCGGTGCCTATTGATCGTTCCAGTGGTTCCGCGGCGCGTTCGGCGCTGAATGCTGGTATGCACGCGCTTAATCAGGGCTGCTTGCTAGGCATCTATCCTGAAGGCACACGGTCTCCGGATGGCCGGTTGTATCGAGGCAGGACTGGTGTGGCGCGTTTGGCACTCCAAAGTGGAGCGCCAGTGATTCCGGTGGTCATGCTCAACACCCACGAAGTGCAGCCGATCGGGCGGAAGATGCCCCGAATCATGCGGGTTCGGATCCGGTTTGGCAAGCCCTTGGACTTTTCTGAACACGCAAGTCTGGTCGGAGATCGCCGGGTAGAGCGAGGCGTGACCGATCACATCATGGATCAGTTGCGAACTCTGTCTGGACAAGAGTATGTGGACACCTACGCCGCAACGGTGAAATCGGCGTTGCGACGTGAGGGCACACCCACCTGACGGTTCCTACATTAGTGAGGACATGCACTGTGTCCTTTCATGAGTCGCAGCCAGCGAGAAGAACCAACGCCACCCTGCCAGCTCCATGCCAGCCAACACCAACACTTACAGGCGATCTAGCCTGCTCAACCTTCACAGACGCAAAAGTACTAATGAGGTGTGCACGATAAAAATTTTTGCCAAGTTCTCCTAACTTGGCAAAACATGCTGCCGCTGACCAGTAAGCCTTGACCCCACAGATACGGCCTTTGCTTGTGACCTTCGAGGTGGCAGGGCGGCCGCTTCACGTAAGACCTGAGGGGTAACATTTCTACGAAATGTAGAAGTAGTGCTGCCCTTCGGGGCTAGATCAAAGGACGGCGAACATGCCTCAGCAGACCCGGCTCTCCACCTCCCCGCTCGCTCCAACTGCCGGCCTCGTGCGATGGTTTCGAATTGCCGCGATCGCTGAGGCCTGCTCCTGGGCCGGTCTACTCGTCGGCATGCTGTTCAAGTATGTAATTGCTGCCAACGACATTGGGGTGAAGATATTCGGTCCGATTCACGGCGTGCTCTTCTTGGTTTATGTGGTCACCGTGGTGCTCGTCGCTCGCGCCCGGAGCTGGACCCCGTTTCGCTGGACGCTAGGGCTGCTTGCGAGTATTCCGCCGTTTTTCACCATCTGGTTTGAGCGGGCTTCTCGCCGCTTCATCTAGGACACAGGTCAGCACTACGGCCCGCGACCGCATCGCCGGGCATACGATGTCGGTATGGGAGCCGGCATGAGCAGTGACACGAACTCCTCTGGTGGTCACGCTTGGCGGAACCGCTACGAGCAGGCTCGAGCATCGGGGCGGTTGCGCGAAGCTGATTTCACCACGCTCTCCGGGTTGCCGGTCGCTCCGGTGTACGGGCCGGCCGAGGGTGTGCAGCTCCCCGGTTTCGAACGAATCGGTTGGCCGGGGGAGTTTCCCTTCACTCGGGGTCTATACGACACCGGATATCGCGGTAAGCCTTGGACTGTGCGGCAGTTCGCCGGGTTCGGCAGTGCGGCCGCGACTAACGCCCGATACGCGATGATTCTGCGCCAAGGCGGCGATGGACTGTCGGTAGCGTTTGACATGCCAACGTTGATGGGATGCGACTCTGACGATCCGCGTGCGCTCGGTGAGGTAGGGCACTGTGGGGTCGCTATCGATTCCGCGGCGGATATGGAGGTCCTCTTCGCGGGTATTCCGTTGGGCGAGATCACGACGTCGATGACGATTTCGGGCCCGGCGGTGCCGATCTTTTGTATGTACGTCGTTGCGGCCGAGCGTCAAGGTGTTCCGATGGCGCAGCTCAACGGAACTCTGCAAACCGATATTTTCAAGGAGTACATCGCGCAGAAGGAGTGGATTTTTGCCCCAGAGCCGCATCTGCGGCTGATCGGCGACCTCATGGAGTTCTGTCAGAGCGGTGTGCCCTCGTACAAACCGCTATCGGTCTCGGGCTATCACATTCGAGAAGCCGGTGCCACCGCGGCGCAGGAGCTGGCATTCACGCTCGCCGACGGTTTTGGCTATGTGGAACTCGGGCTTTCCCGCGGTTTGTCGATCAACAACTTCGCTTCGGAGTTGTCCTTCTTTTTCGATGCCCACATCGATTTTTTCGAAGAGATCGCGAAGTTCCGCGCGGCACGACGCATCTGGGCCCGATGGATGCGCGACGTTTATGGGGCCACGAACCCGAAAGCGCAATGGTTGCGGTTTCACACCCAGACCGCTGGAGTCTCGCTCACCGCACAGCAGCCGGAGAACAACATTGTCCGTACCGCGGTGGAAGCACTGGCCGCCGTGCTCGGCGGCACCAACTCGCTGCACACCAACGCCTTAGATGAAGTGCTTGCGTTGCCCAGCGAGAAGGCCGCACAGATAGCGTTGAGCACGCAGCATGTGCTTGCCGCCGAAACTGGAGTGATGAACGTAGCCGACCCGCTGGGTGGCTCGTGGTACATCGAAGAGCTTACCGACGAGCTCGAGCGTCAAGCTGAAGGCATCTTCAGTACGATCGCCGCGCTGGACCCGGCAGGTGCTGATCACCCAATCGGACCCATGACGGCCGGGATCTTGCGCGGGATCGAAGGCGGCTGGTTCGTACGCCAGATTGCCGAATCGGCGTTTGTCTACCAGCAGAGGGTGGAGAAAGGCGAGAAGAAGATTGTTGGGGTAAATGTCTATTCCCAGCCCAACGGTGAGCAGCTTGACGTTTTGCGGATCGGCCGTGAGGTGGAGCGTAAGCAGCGCGAACTGCTGCAACCGCGCCGCGCCAACCGCGACAACGCTGCGGTGCAGGCTGCGCTAGCCAACCTTGTGGCAGCCGCGCGCGGTACCGATAACGTAGTACCCAGCATGCTCGACGCGGCGCGGGCAGAGGCTACGCTTGGAGAGATCTGCAACGTTTTGCGCGAGCTGTGGGGTACCTACCGCGAACCAGCCGCGTTCTAAGCTTTAGCCACCATGAGAGACTAGCTACATTCATGCTCGTGGCGGCATTACGCTGGGTTCGAGGTGTAAGTACAAGCGGAGGTTTCGTGCGGCGCGGGTTCTGGCTTAGATTGACCGAAGTCCTCGTTCGGCCAATCGCGATAATGATGACCAAGCGGCAGTGGCGTGGTCAAGAGCATATTCCAGCCAGTGGTCCAGCAATTCTGGTTCCTAACCATTTGTCTAACGCCGACCCATTAATCGTGGCGCATTTCGTATTTGATCGGCCTCGAAACCCGCGGTTTCTGGCGAAAGACTCCCTGTTCACTGTACCTGTGATCGGTTATATGCTGCGGCAGATGCACCAAATCCCCGTTCGACGCGGCACGGCGGATGCGATGACGGCGCTTAAGGCCGCGATTTCGGTGCTCGAATCCGATGAGACAGTGATCATCTACCCCGAAGGTACGTGCACGGCCGATCCGCAGCTGTGGCCGATGCAGGGTAAGACTGGGGTCGCCCGTCTGGCGCTGACCACCGGAGCGTCGGTGATCCCGATCGCGCAGTGGGGCGCCCAGCGCTTTCATAACCCGGTGACTGGGAAGATCGGGTTTCGGCCGCGAACTCGAGTGACTGTCGCGGCTGGGCCTCCAGTGGACCTAACCCGCTTCATGGATTGTCCACTCACCAACGAGGTGCTGCGTGGCGCCACTGATACCATCCTGCGGCGACTTCGTGACGATGTTGCCGCGGTGCGCGGCGAGCCAGCGCCGGTAGGTCCGTTGTTTGTACCCGCGAAAAGTCGGAGGCTGATATGACCGGCGGCCAACGCAGGTCGCCATCGTCGGCTGATCCACTCATCGAACCCGTGGCGCCTCCGCTACGAGTGTCGGTACTGGGGGCTGGATCGTGGGGTACCACGTTCGGCAAAGTACTCGTCGATGCTGGCTGTGATGTCCTGTTGTGGGCGCGCCGGCCCGAGATAGCACGCAGCATCGCCGCCACTGGTCGTAATCCGGATTACCTGCCCCACATCCGATTGCCCGTGGGGCTGCGTGCCACTAGCGATTGCGCCCAGGCTATGGAACACGCCCGCGATCTGCTGGTGCTCGCGGTACCGTCACAGACTCTGCGCAGCAACATGGCGGAATGGGCACCAGCGGTAGACCCGGGCGCTGTTGTGGTCAGTTTAGCCAAGGGTATTGAGCTAGGCAGCGGCCTACGCATGAGCGAAGTTATCGTCGGAGTCTCCGGAATCGACTTCCAGCGAGTGGCTGTGGTGAGTGGGCCCAACCTTGCCGAAGAAATTGCGCGAGAGCAACCTACAGCAACGGTGGTGGCATGTGAGGATTCAGCACGCGCTCAGCTAGTCCAGCGTGCCTGCACGACTAGATACTTACGCCCCTACACCAATCCCGACATCGTCGGATGCGAACTTGCTGGCGCGATGAAGAACGTCATCGCGCTCGCCTGCGGAATTGTCTCGGGCATGAAGTTGGGAGACAACGCCACCGCGTCGGTGATCGCACGCGGTTTGGCGGAGATCACCCGTCTTGGTCACTTGCTGGGTGCTGACCCGATGACGTTTGCGGGCTTGGCTGGGCTGGGTGATGTGGTGGCGACGTGCTATTCGCGGCTGTCGCGCAACCGCGGGTTCGGGGAGCTGCTGGGACGTGGCCAGAGCATGAGCCAAGCGCAGCTGCGTAACCCTCAAGTGGTGGAAGGGGTGACGTCTTCGCTTGCCGTGCGGGATTTGGCGCTGCGGCTGGGAGTAGATATGCCGCTGACCGATCAAATCGTGAAGATCTGCCACGAAGACGCTACCCCAGCGCAGGCGTTCGATGAGCTCATGGCTCGTAAGCCGCAGGCAGAGTTCGGCATTGTTTCGATGCAGTACTAAACGCCCGCCAATAGGTCCCCTGCCAGCGTTCTCGTCACCTTGCCTACCTTCGTAGGCGGCGGCTCCTGCGGCCTTGGCAGATGCACTATTGGTGGGCGTTTTAAAGGTGGCAGTTTCGGTTTGAGTAAGCGCAGCTACCGGTCATGCGGGCGTGAAGTATTACGGGTAGGGTCGGCGCCGTGATGAATCGCCCCACGGCCCTCTCGTCGTCAACCCAGCTCGGGCGGTCAAAAACCGATCGTAAGACTCGGGTGGCGGTGATCTTTGGTGGCCGTAGCGGCGAGCATTCCATTTCATGTGTCAGCGCCAGTAGCGTGCTTGCCACACTGGATCGAAATCTTTTCGATGTGGTCCCTATTGGGATAACTCCAGAGGGCCGTTGGGTGCTCACCTCCGGGAGCCGGGGTGAGCTGGAAATTCACGACCGCGCCTTGCCGTCGGTGAAGGACGGCGCCGCGGTGATCCTGGCAGGTGATCCCACCTCGGGCGGCTTGATCAGTATGGACCCAACGGTTGGTGTGGCGGAGCTTGGTGGCATCGATGTGGTCTTTCCGGTCCTGCACGGTCCTTACGGGGAGGACGGCACGATCCAGGGCATGTTGGAGATGGCAGGCATTCCCTACGTGGGTTCTGGTGTGCTTGCCTCGGCGGTCTGCATGGACAAGGAGTTCACTAAGCGGCTGCTTGTCGCGGCGGGGTTGCCGATCGGTGACTACGTGGTACTGCGGGCCGGTGAGCAGTTAACGCAGGCGCAGCAGCGCCGGCTCGGCCTGCCCGTATTCGTCAAACCGGCACGCGCCGGTTCCAGCGTCGGCGTCAGCAAGGTGACTAGCTGGGATGAGCTGGAAGGCGCGGTAGCCGCCGCACGAGAGGTCGATCCAAAGATCCTTGTTGAGGCCGCAATCGTTGGTGCGGAGGTGGAGTGCGGTGTGCTGGAAGGGATCGCCAGTGGGCCGCCTGAGGCGAGCCTTCCAGCCGAAATTCGGGTAATACGAGGTCACGATTGGTATGACTTTGAGGCTAAATACCTTGACGACGCCTGCGAGTTCGACGTCCCCGCGCAACTATCCGACGCAGTCACCGCGCAGGTCCGGGAACTAGCCCGTAAAGCCTTTGTTGCGGTGGATGGGGCCAGTCTGGCTCGGGTGGACTTTTTCGTCACCGAGCGCAATCAGGTCATTGTGAATGAAATCAACACTATGCCCGGATTCACTCCGATCTCGATGTTTCCACGGATGTGGGCAGCCAGTGGCTTGCCCTATCCGGAGCTGCTGAATCGGCTGATCACGACCGCGCTACACCGAGGCACCGGCCTGCACTAGCGGCTCGGCTGTGGGGTGCAGTCGGCCACTGACTGGTGCGAAAAAGATGCCGGGAAGCAGACACGACGACGAATCCCGGATTGGGATGACGCCTCTCACCGCCAGAGTTACGCAGGGAGGAGTGCGCTTTCCTATTTCTGCATTTCTGTTGCAGTGTGAAAATGAGAAGAAGGCCCGCTAGCGCCGCCCGGTTCGTTGCCCTGTACGTGTCGCTCCTGTGAAAGGAGCCCCCGGCACTGGCACTCCTCTGGGCGATTGCCGTGCTGCGCTCTGAAACCCTGCCAGGGCAGGGGGTAGTTGCCCACCACCTCGCGCAGTAGCAGGGGACGGTGATGAGGGTTGCGTCGGCGGGCGCCCCGCTGCCTCCCGCAGCTGGGCGGCGTTGCTTTCCAGGGCTGCTATTTGTTGATTTACACGTACTTCCGTCTCATCGCGGCCTTGGAGCCAACCTCTCACTTCCCGAAATTTCTTTAGCGCTAATTCGTTCCGAGGTCCCGTTCCGTGGATACCAATTGCCTTATCCATTTCTAATTTCTCTACTGCTAAATTTATGTAAGTTCGAGCCGAGTTAATATCGAGCTGATCCAGCCTTCCTGAGGGTACTCCGACTAGTACTCCGAACTCTCTAGTTAGCTCTTTAGACCTCGCGATAATTTCCGCGTCAGCTTCTTGTCGACCTGTTTGAGTTGATGCCCGATAGCTTTCCAGTCCTTCCTCAAGAGTATCAAGGCTATTATTGACATAAATCTCGTGGGCTTGACGCTCGCGGTATTTCCTTAGACCTGGAAGCACGAGCTTAACTGCCCCATATACTAGTGCCGCCGCCACAAGTGGGGGGGCAAGGAAAGCACCAATCCCAGCCGCAGCACCTGTAGCAGCGGCGGCTGGGATACCCACACTATGTGCTAGGCCTATTGCCGCACCTGAGAGTAAACCGCCGACGGTTCCCGGGGCTACAGCCGTGAAGGCGGCGGCCCCCATTCCAACCATGGCTCCTGTACCGGGGAACAGGTTGTCCCGAAGCCTCGTAGCCTCCGCCCCCGCCGGTATGACGCGGTTATCGGAACCTGGATGTGGGGGAAATGCTGTCTCCCCCGCCGAAACTTCAGATTGGGCTCCGGGTGCCGCCGCAGGAGTAGCAGTTCCGGCTGGCCCTGGAGCCGCAGTCTCCGGGGCCGGGGGACGCGACACGTTGAGCGCAGCTGCTTGCCTTGCCGGCAGCCTTTCAAGAAGGCCCTGTGCCGTGGTGAAATTGACGAGATTACGGCTCGCAGTATCTTGGTTCAACTCTTCCAAAGCTGATGTATTCAGCTGATCGACGGCTTCTTGCACTCTGGGAAGAGCAGCCTCTAGTCTACTACTTTCAATAGCATCGGCTATTCTGGATAGGTTTGTAGGATCATCAAGCTCAGCGGCCGATGTACGCAATAGTTCCATACTAGCCGCATCCCCTGCGGAATCAGCAACTCTACTTAGTGCATCAAGGTATTGTCTGAGTGCAAACCTATACTGAATAGCAACAGCTTGATCGGCTTCCCTCTGTGTAGCTAAAGCAGTATCCGAAATTGGGGTAGGAGCTACAACACTCCTTTCCCTTGCTATCCGGTTTTGCTCCTCACTCGTTCTCCTTCGTTGAAGTTGCTGGAATGCCTCTCTCCGTTTCGTAACTTGCGCAGCTGCTATGGACAATTCCGCGAGTAATGTATTCCATTCTTGTGCCTTGCTCACCGCTTCCACTCGTTGTCTAGTGGCTCGTATTAAAGCCTCTTCCTGAAGACTGTCAGGAAACACGTCTGCGGGAAAGGGAAGGGGAGTCGTCATCAGATACTCCTATCGATGTAGACGGATCGGCCAGCCATGAGCTGCGGTAGGGCGGAGATCATCTCGTTGAGTACGGCGGTAGCGTCCTCACTCTTCTTCGCCAGGCCGGAGCCTGGCGTGACGCGCCCAGTTTCTCGCTGAACGCACGCTCTCCACAGAGAGTGTTGTAAATGTCCGTACATCCATAGGTAATATGTATCGGCGGTGACAGCAAGCTGCTGTGTGCCTGCGGTGGGAATACCAAACAGCACTGGGGCGTTTGGTGAGTTCCCGAGCCCACGCGTAAGGGGAACGATTCGATGAGCTTCCGCAAAACGGTGACACGCAACAGGGTCTGCTGTATCCAGCTCCACTAGTGCGCCAACGCTAAGCACAGCGGCCAATACGGGCTCAGGCTCCGCAATGTGGTGCTCCCGCGCAGTTTCTACAAGGTATTTGCGAGTGCAGCCTTCACCTGCGACTGCTTGCACTATATCGCCGTGGGCAAGTTCCCACAGCAGATACTCCAAGGGGTTGAAGTTAAACGCCCCATCTCCGTAGCGCACGTCGAAACTGCGGGGGACCTCATCACCGGTGCGGGCAAAAAATGGTCCAACGTCATGCCCGACCGGGATCAGCAGTACCGTCATGCCCCTACCCTTAGCTACGTGGTGACTCGACACGCGAGTGCGCCATTGATTCCGGACATTCTACGATTATTGTAGCCGTAAGCGAGCCTTAACGCCTGCTAATTGAGCATTTCCTTTACTTGCCCGCGAGAGGTCTGCATCACCGGCTGCTGGAGCGGATAGCGCTGGAGAGGGAGCTCATGCTTTTGGCTGGTTCACGGAGCTCCTCCAACCTCAGTCCGGCTGGTGAAAGTGGCACTTGAAGCTGAGGCTAAGCAGTCTTCGCTGGTGCAGCGTTGTGTCCCAGCACAGAGTAAGACAGTTTGCTGCATGCCGCGAGCGCACCTATGACCGCTATTGTGGCTCAGCTGTTTCCCGTTTTTGCCGGTCTACTGGTTGGCTATGTGCTCTATCTCCAGGGCGTAGCTGGCAGGGCCGATGGCGATTTTTTATTCAAAGTTTGCTATTACGTATGTACGCCAGCGCTGAGCTTCTCGACGTTGGCGACGGTCAAGATCACCGAGCACCTGCTCGTCTTTCCGCTCGCCGCGTTCGGTATTTTTACCGCTTTGTATGTCGCGGGGTGGGTCGCCGGTAAACGCTTTGGGCTATCAGGTGTACGGAGACCGACCTTTCTCCTCGCGTGCATGATCATCAACTCCGGATTTGTCCTACCGTTCGCGCAAGCAATCTACGGGGACGAAGGCGTCGCCCGCATCGTCATGTTCCAACTTGTGAACCAGTTTCTTACCTTTGGCGTTGGCTACGCTGTTGCCGCTCACAGCAACCCCAACCATCATGGGAGTTTGGGGCTCGCGAAAAAGGTTCTTTTCAGTCCGCCGCTGTTTGGAGTCATCTCCGGGTTACTAGTAAACGCCTGCGGCTGGACTGTGCCAAGCGCGTTGATGAACGGCGCTAATCTTTTCGGTGGCGCGACGGTTTTTGTGCTGACGATTGCCACTGGCATACTTTTTAATCCAACGAGAAATGACTTCTTCCTTACCGTAAAAGTCATCGTCATCCGGCTGATATGTGGCTTGATGGTTGGCGCGCTTGTCATCGTTGGTTTCGATCTATGCGGCATTGATCGGGTTCTTGTACTCATGTTGAGCCTGTCGCCAGTTGCGTTCAACGCGGTGACGTTCGCCTCCATGGAGGAACTAGACGCACCTTTCGCCGCCGGCGCGCTGTCTATCTCGCTTCTATTCAGCTTGGTGCTCACCATCACAGTCGCGGTACTCTTCGCTTGAGCGTTAAGTCCTACATTGCGGCATGGGTGAGCGACTCCAGTAAGTAAGGGGCCAGCGGATTAAGCAGCTGCGTCGCGGTGATGTCTCGGTAGCGTCGCGGCACGCTAAGTTCCACATACACCGGCAGCGAGGTGCTGGTCCACACCACCCCAGAGGTACTGTCTTGAGTGCCGCCGTCTTTCGCCACCCATTCCACGCCCTGTACCCCGATGAGCTGCGCGGTAGGAGTAAGCGCGGAAGGCTGTGCCACTCCGCAGCGCAGCACGATAGCCGGGGCGCCCCAAGCGGCGGCGTACTCTGCGGGTGCAGCTGTGCTACTCGCGCTGCTGGGCTGCACGGGGCGGCGTTGCCCCACGAGCCGCTGCGGCAGCCGGGCAAGCAGCTCGCGACACGCGGCTTGAGCCTGTGGGGTAGCGGAGACAGGCATGACCCTCACTGGGCTGTTGAGCTGCTTAACGGCCGGTTCGGCTATGCCCGGTGTTGGCGAGCATAGCCAAAACACCCCCACGCCGGCCAGTAACGCAATTGGTAACGAAAGCGCTGCGGCGAACAGGGCGGGTCGCCGTGTGTTGCTCGCGGCTATGCGCCGTAGCAGCGACCTCATCGATCTATTGGACTAGGTCTGTGGCTACACGTTTGGCTGGGGACAACCGAACAAGTGAGTGTGCGGGAGACACCGGGCAGGGTATGCATACGGCCTATGGTGAGTTCATGCATCGCCTCCGTGTCACAGACTCGCACGAAAGCGATCACGTCATAGGGGCCCATCACGACATGGGCCTCAGCTACCCCGTCTAGGCCGGAGAGCTGTTCTGCCACCTCATGGGCTGTGCCGCTCCTGACCTGAATCAAGATGTACGCCTCAATCATGGATCTCCTTGCTTCTGCAAACTCTCTCTGGCGGCTGGCAAATTTACCCGGATTTGACGGCATTACCCGTCGGTGACACCTTCGAGCACATAGACTCCAAGTACCCGAAGCCGTGCGGCGATCGGAAACTTTACGGAATGTTTCGTTGGTGTTAAATGCAGGTGTCTAAGATTCCCCGAGGCTACTCCCGTGACACCTCTCACGGGGACCCACCGATGCAGAAGTGAGCAAGTACGGTGTCCAGGAAGCTCATTGCCCGCGCTGCGTGGAGCAGCATTGTGGGGTTGTGTCACTGCGCTGTGGTACTGCTGGTGTTCAGTGCAGGTGTTCTGGTTCCGGCAGCCCCCGCGTCCGCGGTCACGGTTCGCCAATATTCCTGGCATTTAGCGGCGCTGCGGGTGGCACAGGCACAGCGGCTTACTCAAGGGCGAGGCGTGGTTGTGGCAGTGCTGGATTCGGGTGTAGACCCCTTCCATCCTGATCTGCGGGATCGGCTGTTACCTGGCAAGGGTTTTGGCGCCGACACTGTAGCCAACGGATGGCGGGATGACGACCTCAAAGAGGGGCACGGCACCGCGATGGCTGGCATCATCGCCGGGCGAGGGGTCGGAGAGAACAGCGTGCTCGGGATCGCGCCGCAATCGAAGATTATGCCAATCTCCACCGGCGTTCAGCCCACCGTAAATGAGATCGCTGACGGGATCCGCTGGGCGGTTGACCATGGCGCTGGCGTGATCAACATTTCCATCGGACGCCCCGGTACCGACATTTCGGTGGGTACAGAGGTGTCAGCGGTTAGGTACGCGCTGGATCACAACGTAGTGATCGTCGCGGCCGCCGGAAATTCCGAACGGAGTGGGTCCGGTGTGGCCTGGCCAGCGAAAGTACCGGGCGTGGTGGCGGTGGCTGGTCTGGATAAGCAGCTCCGAGCTTGGCCAGGCTCCGGGCATGGCAAGGAGGTGGTGCTGTCGGCTCCGGCGGTGCAGCTAATCTCACCGGTGCCCACCTCCGTGGCGGAGAGCGGATATGCCCTGTCTGACGGCACAAGCGGAGCCAGCGCAATCGTCTCCGGTGTTGCCGCGCTGATCCGCTCGCGCTACCCAGAGCTGGATGCCAAGAACGTTGTCAACAGGTTAGTAACCACGGCCAAAGACGAAGGCGCCGCGGGGCGTGACGCGGAGTACGGGTTTGGCGTAGTCCAGCCAGCCGCCGCGCTGGGCGGCAATATTGGAGCGGTATCCCAATGGCCTATCGATACCCCCACACTTCCTCCCAAGCCCGCTTCGGTAGGCCCGTACGCGCTGCCGCAGCTGGTGTACTCGGGCGGGTTTTCGACTTTGGGGCTGTTTGCCGGAGCCATGGTGATGATTGCGGGAACGCTAGGCTTTCGCCGCCGACGCAGAATTCGGCTGGCCGCCTTCAACCAACCCGGTCCTGTCGGAGTTGCCCCTCATACTCGGTTTCTGCCCACCGTGTACACCGCCCCGGTGTTGTCCAATCGCGGACCATTCGAGAACGGTGAACCTCCGGTTTCCCGAAATTAAGCGGTAGTGCATATGGAAAAACGATGAGGGTGAGCAACAGGCCCGTTAGTTGCCGTTTTGGCATCGATGGCAGGTGTAGGTGCCGCGTGCATAAATGCCCTCGCCTTGCGGCTGCCGAAGTATTCGTTCGCCGCAGCGCCGGCAAGGCTTTCCGCCGCGTTCGTATACCCAATACTGTTGTCCGGATGCGAGTTTCCCAGTGGTCGACCGGTGAGGTCGTGTGGCATTGGCAAGCAAAAGCCGCCGAGCCAACGCTACGACCCGGATTGCCGGCAGAGTGTCTGTGGCCGCAAAGGGGGAGACGCCCAGCAGGAAGCACAGCTCGTTTTTGTACAGGTTTCCTATCCCAGCCATGACCCGTTGGTCCAGCAGCGCGATTCCTATCTCGGCAGCACCGCACGCGGCAAGGCGATCAGCTGCCTGCGTTGCGTGCTGCTCACTCCATGCCGGATCCAACAGGTCTGGTCCCAGGTGTCCGACCAGCCGTGCCTCGTGCGCGGTGGCCAGCAACTCAAGGTCGTGCAGCGCGAACCCCACAACGGTGTGCTGCGCAGTTGTCAAAACAGCCCGTGCTTGATGCGCCGGGCGATGCCACTGGCGCTGCCGGTGATCAGATGGGGATACGTGCCAGGAACCGTCCATGCGTAGATGGCTGTGCAGACTAAGGCCATCATTAAATCGGGTAAATATGTGCTTGCCAACGCTGCGCACACTCGTCACTGTGCGTCCGGCGAGGTTGTGCTCGGCGTAGCTGGGATGGCGTAGCTCGCCGACTAGCAGGCACTGGCCAGCCAACACCTCATGCAGCCGTCTGGCGGTGAGGTACACCGTGTCACCTTCTGGCACAGTGAACCATTCTGCCAGCCGTCAGTGCATGGCGCTAAGAGCCTGGGGCTGGGTTGTTTGCTTGCTGGAAAGGTCTCCTATCCAGGTAAATGCTTGGGGTAATGCGCGTCGCCACATGCCGAAGTTGTGGCCTCCTTTGCCTATGAGAGTTTTGGTGAGAGTGTCTGGTTCTTTGATGTGCGGAGCGAGTTCTTTGAGGCCGCCCAGGCCTTCTCGGTCGCCGCTGGA
>QHCE01000048.1 GCA_003243955.1 Acidimicrobiales bacterium
GGGAAACGCCGAGAGTGGTAGAAACCGGTTTATTACCCTGGCATGCCTGCGTCATGGTCGCCCGGGCAGCGGCGGTGCGGGCCGCCGGTGGCTGGCCGCCCTTCCCCGTGGCTGAAGATTTCGCGCTGGCGGTTGCACTGGGCGCGCTCACCCATGGGTTTGCTGTGGACCAGACTGTCTTCCTTTATCGCAAATGGGGAGCCATTCAGACCACCGAGAAGCCGAGCTACGCCGCGTTGCGCGCCTACTGGAGGCCGCTTGCGATAAAGCGCGCTGCTCAGTTGGCGGCACATTATCGTTAATCCGAGGCGCTCACTAGCCGTCTTGCCTGCCCAGTACGCGGGTAGGTCTGCCGCTCAGGGCTCGATAGCAGTGATACCGGGCAGGTCCCCGAATCGCGCTGCGACGTCGTGACTCGCAACGGTTCGACCGGTGTGAGAGGCATGTGCGGCGATGATGAGGTCGTGTGCGTAAAGGGTATCCACCGCGATTAACCTGCGCCAGTAGGCGAGCGGGATGCACCCGCTGTGCCCTGGGTGTACTCCAACACCTCGACCATTGACGTGATAGCGACTAGTGCGCTCTCACGGTCGGCTGCACGCACGGGAGTGTTCGCTAGTTCGATACCTGCCCGATACTCAGCAACTGACACCGCCGCCATTGCAAGGTCATCGTCGTCGGACAGGGCGCGATCGACCGTGCCACGTTCATATGTGATGAGGACGCTGGTATCTAGAGCAGACGTCTGCCCACGGGTTGCTCTCTTGTGCTGTCAGTAGCGATGCCGTGGCTCGTACGGTGTCGGCGAAGACGGTTTCGGGTGGTGCCACATCGGCGAGTGCGGCCCGGAGGTCCGCGCCGCTGCGACGCCGGGCTGGCCCTATCTCGGCCACCGGGTGAACGGCGGGTGTGATGGTGACAGTCTCGCCACACTCAATCGCATCAAGGAGATTGGAGAATGTCCGTGAGGCCTCAGTTGCGGTAAGGGTTCGCATGCCTAGATCTTATCTAATAACCAGATTTAACTAGCTAGCGTGTTGACTCACCAAGATGCGCGCGTAAGGCGCGCCCTACTGGTCGGGGTTCTGAGAAGTAAGATTCTCCGGCACTAAGCGAGGAGCTCGCGCTACCTACGCTGTGCCATATTCGAGACGAGCACTTTCACCCCCACCCTGCCAACTGCCTCATACAGACATGCAAACGCCGAGCATGAGATGCTCATCAGTTCGAATTTTTGTTTGACAAAAAACTTTGTGTGTTACATGCTTGCTCAGTGAGGATCGTCTGGAACGACACGCAGCGAACGCATCTGCTTGACGTGTCCAGACGAGGGCCCCATGCGCAGCGGATTGATCCGGAGTGGACACAGGAAGCGGTCAATGCGCCGGGGGCCTGGACAGACGCAGTCGATTCGTCAGAACCGTATAAGCGACGTAGTACCGGGTACAGCCCCAGTTACGGAGATTGGCTCACCGTGGTCTACCTCGATATCAATGGACAACTGTATGGCATTACCGCCTACCCGGCATGAGTAAGGAGAGTTCATCATGACCGAGAAACTCAGCCAGCAAGCCGTTGATGCGCTCATTGAACGTTACGCCGCCGAAGAAGAACCGCGCGCTGCCAAAGCATTCGAACGCGCTGCGCTACGCGGTCGCGGTCGGCCAACGCTGCCAGGTACAGATGATGGTGAGGCTAGCCCGCAGGTGGCGTTCCGATTACCGCCGAGCCTCAACGAAAAGCTGACTCATGTAGCCCAAGAACAACACACTACGCGCTCCAAGCTTGCCCGTCACGCATTGGAAGAGTACCTAGCTGCCCGCTCATAGCCGATTCTTTGGTGGAAAGTGACGCACTTTCCTGGCGTGAAGAGTAAGAAACCTTGCCGGCTACTCAGCTGGCTTCTGCCCGTGCTGTGCCATAGCCGAGGCATACAGGCACAGCGCGACGGCGGTAACAAGGTTCAGGCTCTCAGCCAGCACGGGTAAGTACGCCCGCGCGCATATTGATGAGTCAACGCGCTCAGCAGCTCACATTACGGATTGACCTGTTGCGTTACGCACCGTAAAAGCTTCGGTAGAACGCCCACGCGTCGCTGATGATGTCTTCCAAACTGGCCTTGACGGGGCGCCAGCCCAGCTCGGCCTTGGCTTTGTCTGCAGCGGCCACCACAATAACCGCGTCTCCGTCGCGTCGCGGCCCTATCTCCACCGGTAGCGGTTTGCCGGTAACGGTGCGGACTACATCGACGACCTGTTTGTTGCTGTAGCCGGTTCCGGTGCCAAGGTTATAAATCTTGTGCGCACCCGGCACTGTCGCCGTCAGCGCCAGCACATGCGCGGTTGCGAGATCTTCCACGTGGATGTAGTCGCGTATGCAGCTTCCATCGGGAGTGTCGTAGTCGTCGCCGTACAGCTGTAGTTTCTCCCGATCACCCGCCGCCGCTTGCAGAGCGATCGGTATGAGGTGTGTTTCGGGGTCGTGCCGTTCGCCCAGCGGTCCAGATGCTCCCGCCGCGTTAAAGTACCGCAAACTCACCGCGCCTAGCCCGTGTGCGCGGGCTTCCCCAGTGATCATCATGTCTATTGCAAGCTTGCTGGCGCCATAAGGATTCGACGGATTGGTCGCCGAGAGCTCGGTCATTGGCTCATCAGTGTTGCCGTACACCGCGGCGGTGGAGGAAAATACCAGCCGAGGCACATCAGCGTTTCGTACCGCCTCCAGCAGCGCCAGCGAGCCCTGCACGTTGGTCTGCCAGTACAGCTCGGGAGAGACCACCGACTCGCCAGCGGCGATTTTTGCCGCGAAATGCAGCACTCCGTCGGTGTCATGAGGTAAGTGTTCAGCGATGTCATGCACTGACGCCTCGATCAGCTGTACGCCGGCAGGAACGGTGTCAGCGTGGCCGGTGGAAAGGTCATCCAGCACAGTGACGTTGTGTCCGGCCGCCAGCAGTTGGTGTACCACGACACCGCCAATGTAACCGGCGCCGCCAGTGACAAACAGTTTCACGACCATGTCCTCCGAGGTGAATTTGCCGGCAGTTTAAGTGTGACCGTACTCGATGTCTTTGCCGCACATTTGCGCCAGGTTGTGTCAAGGAATATGACAATGGTCGCTCTATCTACCCCAATCCTTGTCAAGGCGTTATCCGATAATGCTCGCAAGCAGCGCGGTTGCTCGCCCTGCTGTTGGGGTCGATGCCTGTGCTGAAAGAATTGCTCCATGGCAGTCACGCAGCGTATCAACGACCTAAATGAGCTACCGCTGATTTCGCGACAGCGCCGCGAGCGGGTGCTTTCGGGTATCCAGCCGACCGCCGACTCGTTCCACCTCGGCAACTACTTGGGGGCAATGCGCCACTGGGTTAACATGCAAGCCACGCACGATTGCTTCTGCTTTATTCCTGACCTACATGCGATCACCATGGCCCATGATCCGGCGGCACTAGCCCGTCGAACCCGGGTGGCCGTGGCGCAGCTTCTGGCGGTGGGAATCGACCCTCAGCGGTCCACGCTATTCGTGCAAAGCCATGTGCCCGAGCACAGCCAGCTGGCATGGGTGCTGGGTTGTATTACTGGTTTCGGTGAAGCGAGCCGGATGACACAGTTCAAGGACAAGTCCAGCAAAGGAGGTGCGGAGCGGGCCAGCGTGGGTTTGTTCACCTATCCGGTGCTGCAAGCCGCCGACATCCTGCTGTATCAAGCCGACGCGGTTCCAGTGGGTGAAGATCAGCGCCAGCACCTAGAACTTTCGCGCGATTTAGCCCAGCGGTTCAACAAGACGTTCGGAAACACGTTTACCGTGCCCGAACCGCATATCGTCAAAGACACCGCCAAAATCACCGACCTACAAAGCCCTACCGCGAAAATGAGCAAATCGGCCTCCAGCCCGCAAGGCATCGTGAACCTGCTCGACGAGCCAAAGGCCATCATCAAGAAGTTCCGTGCCGCGGTCACCGATGCCAATCGCGAAGTTATCTTCGATCCAGAGCACAAGCCAGGTATTTCCAATCTGCTTACAATCTACAGCTCATTCTCCGGCAAGAGCGTTCCCGATATTGAAGCTGGCTACGCCGGGCGTGGATATGGTGATTTCAAATCCGAGCTAGCGGAATTAGTGGTCGAAGCGTTGACCCCGATCCGGGAACGCACCCAGCAATACCTCGACGACCCAGCACAGCTAGACGCGATTTTGGCTGATGGGGCCACCAAGGCACGTGCCGTCGCCGGCCACACTTTGGCCGCGGTGTACGAGCGGGTGGGCTTTTTAACCGCATGACGTCCAGGGATGCGCGAAGAGCCTGGTTGAAGCGCCACGCCGGTCGTTTCTGGAAGAGCTTAGATTGGGCCTGGCAGCGTGGCGGGGCATGGTTCACCCGGGTGTGCAAGGAACGCACCTGGTATGGCCACGCGCTACGAGCCGGCGTCCGTTACAACGAAGCCAAGGGCACCCGCTTGGCCGCCGCACTTACCTATCGCAGTTTCCTGGCAGTGTTTCCGGTGTTGTTGCTGGCATTCTCGGTGCTGGGTTTCGTGCTGCAAGGCAACGCCAACGCCACCCGAGAAGTCGCCTCCTACTTGGAGGAAAATCTACCCACGCTGCAAGTGGACGTCATCGCCAAACAACGACTGACGGCAGGCATCATTGGCCTGGTCGGGGTGTTATTCGCCGGCTTGTCGTGGGTACAAGAGACCCGCACCGCAGTGCGGGCGATGTGGAACAAAACCGAAGACCCTGGTGCTCTGTGGTTGGCCAAGCTGGTCGACGTAGTAGTCATGCTTACGCTGGGCGCGGTAATGGCAATGTCGGTAGTTGCTACCTTCGCGTTCACGGCCGCAGCGGCCCTAGTGCTGGATCTGGCCGGCGTGCCAGCGCACGGCACCGGGTTTCAAGTCGTGAGCTTGCTGCTGGCTGTTTGCGTCAACATCGTGTTGGTCGCGCTGCTGCTTACATTCGTGCCGCGGTTGGATATGCCGTTTCGCCGATTGTGGGTTTCCGCGTTGCTTGGCGGGGTGGCGTTAGAAGTGCTCAAACAGTTCGCGCAACTGTTTGTGGGATATGCGGTGACCAACCCGGCATATGCGGTGGTCGCTACCGCGGTGGGTTTGCTGCTGTTCTTGAACTTCTTTAACCGACTGCTGCTGTTTTGCGCGGCGATCACCGCCACTAGTAGCGTCGGAACAGTCCGTGACAAGCCAGCGCTTACGTTTCATGGCTGGCGATATCTGCGCCGCGGGGCTAAAGGTACGCCACGAAAGTCCTCTAACGACAATTAGTGTCGTGTCATCGATAGCGTCGCACACCCCTTACGACAACGTGTGCCTAGTTGTCGTAAGACAACCCCAGCCGGAGCACTTCACGTACAATATGTCATCGATGACGTGACGCTAGATACTAGTGGTCATTGGAGTGCACGCAGATGTTGGAGGTTTGGCGCGACGCAGCTGCTTACTCACTCGAGCGGATCCGGCGCGGGAGCTGAGCTTTCTGCGCCTGGACTCACTCCCGCGAGCACTGCCTAACACCACGATTAAGTATCTTCGCAGACTTTCATGACCAAACGTTAGCCGCTCGGCGGCAGCAATCAATCCTTGCTGCGCCTGACCCAACAACGTGGTTGCCGCGGTCAGCTCGTAACCGGCCCCGGCAGGTATCGTCGCGTTCCAGGGTGCACCGAGCGCGGCAAGGTCGCTTCGGGCACGGCCAAGTCGATCGGCGCACCCACGCAGCATCGTCGGATCCAGCAGGGGCAGGCAACGTTGCACGAACGTTGCGATGTCTGCCAGCGTATGCGCTTTGGGTGGGGTCGGCACGGGCGAAGACGTAGGCATCGGCGCGGTAGTAGCTCGCGCGTCCACCCCGCCAAAGCCCTGCGCGCGCGAGTAAGCATCGAGTTTCGCCCATGCGGCCTGTAGCAGCTTCGCGACCTCGCGTAGCCCCTCGCGTGCCATAGTGCACCCGCGTAGCGCATCGTCTGGTTCGCGTCGTGCGGCGCCGGCCAGTACTTGCGGCACCGTCACGCGTAGCTTGTCGATAGCTTCGGCATGGCAGCTAAACCACGTTGGCGCCGGCAGCAAGGCCAATGTTGCTCGTAGCCGGGCAGCGTTGGCCCTACGGTCTACTGGATGCGCTAGCGGCCCATCAAGGGTGTGCTGCTTGTGCGGCATGGTTGCGAGCTTAGCCGGCGGCGTTCGATTGCCAGCGTGTGCCACGCTGCGCGGGTCGAAACTGCCACCATTACCCTATTACTGATCAGATCGGAAGTAGCTGGACTGGTGCAGCCTTTTGACCTGAAAATTTAGCTACTTTCGGGCTGATTAGTAACGAACGGCTCAGTGGTGTCGTGCAGCTGAGCAAGGAGGACAACCATAGTGAAGCCGACTAAATGGCTCCCGGTCGTCTTGTTGATCGCGCTCGCTGCCACCAGCGCTTGTGGCAGCCCCATTCCGGAAGCTAAATACAGTGGAGTCAACGCCGGGGCGGTGTTGGCGCCAGGGGGTGACAGCGACAACGGCTTCAACGATATGACCATCGCCGCTTTAGGCCGGGCGCATCACCGAATCGGGGTCGGCATCAAGCGCGTCACGCTGTCGCAGCGCGGTGACGAGCGCGCTCAACGGCTTAACCAGCTAGCTGACCAGAGATACAGTCCCGTGATTGCGGTGGGAGACAAGTACGCGGCAGATCTGTCGGACGTGGCATCTCAGCACTCGCGTACCATGTTTGCCATCGTGGACTGTCCCGCACCACGAGCGGAAAACGTTGTGAACATCACCTTTGCTGAGGAGCAGGGCAGCTATTTGATGGGTGTGGCTGCTGCCCGCAAAAGCGGCTCTGGCCATCTGGGTTTCATCGGAGGCAGCAGCGATGCACATACCCGTCGTTATCAGGCGGGGTTCGTGGCCGGCGCTCGATCTGTAAAGCCCAATATTGCCATCGATGTGCAGTATCTAGCGGGTCAGCCAGGCGTTTCGAGCAGCGATGGGCGCAACTCGCCGACCGCGGCCCGAGGCATAGCCGCCCAGATGTTGGAGCGCGGCGCTGATGTGCTGTATCACGCTGCGGGCAGTAGCGGCCTAGGTGTTTTTGACGCTGTAGTCACCGCGCGAGCGCAGGGTAACCGCGGGGTGTGGGCAATCGGTTCAGACACCGATCAGCAGCTGGTGACCACTCCTGAACAGCAGAAAATTATTCTCACCTCTATGGTGAAGCGGGTCGATAACGCGGTGTTCGCATTTCTCGCCGACTACTCCGCGGGCAAGGCGACTGGTGGTGTGCGCTTGATGACGCTGGCCGGCCACAGCATGGATTTCGCCGCCTCCGGTGGTTACCTAGTGAAGTACAAACTGATTGCTGAACTCAACCGGGTCAAGCAGGCGATCGTTGACGGGAAAATTACGGTGCCAACCGCTCCCTGACTCAACCCGCAACTGCGCGAGCTCTACGCTGCAATCTATGACCTCCGATGCCCGCGACGCCTCGTTCGGTTCTAGCACCCGCAATCAGCTTGCCGCCGCGCCCAAGGTTGTGCTGCACGACCATCTCGATGGCGGGCTGCGGCCAGGCACGCTGATCGAGCTTGCCGAGCAGTATGGTGTCGCGCTACCTAGCATCCGCCCGGATGAGCTGGCACAACACATTCAGCGAGGTGCGGCGTCTGGTTCGTTGCTTGCCTACCTTGAACCGTTCAGCTACACCGTGGCGGTGCTGCAGACTACGCAGGCGCTGCGCCGAGTAGCCGCCGAATGTGTGGTTGACCTTGCACTTGATGGCGTGGTGTATGCGGAGCTTCGTTTCGCGCCGGAGCTTTCCACCGAGCTGGGCTTGAGCACTCCCGAGGTCGTGGATGCGGTCCTGGAGGGGTTTGTTATCGGCACCCAGCAGGCCGCCACACACGGTCGGCGCATTGTGCCGCGCGCCTTATTGTGTGCGATGAGGCACCAGAATCGATCATCGGAGATTGCTGAATTAACAGCCGCGTATCACAGCGCGGGTGCCGCGGTGGCGGGGTTCGACATCGCTGGTCCAGAGGCGGGGTTTCCCCCCCATGATCACGATGCCGCGTTTTCCTACCTGCGCGAAGCAGGCGTGCCGTTCACGGTGCATGCCGGGGAGGCCGCGGGTTTGGACAGCGTCGCCGAGGCATTGGAGGTTGGTGCGCGCCGATTAGGCCATGGAGTGCGTCTAGCTGACGATGTGAGTTTCCCCAGTGGTACGCCGGTGCTGGGTCCAATCGCTGCTCGCGTGGTTGCCGAAGGTATCGCGCTGGAGCTCTGCCCTAAGTCGAATGTGGATACCCGCGCGGTACCGTCTTTGGCCGAACATCCGTTCTTGCTGCTGGATCGGGCCGGTGTGTTCGTCACGGTGAACACCGACAATCGGTTAATGAGCCGAACATGCATGACGGACGAGTTCGAACGTCTGGTGCACCAGTTCGATTATGATTTGGCAGGCCTGGAACGGCTGACCCGCAATGCCATCACGGCGGCGTTCGTGGACGACGACGTGCGCCAAGAGATCACCGAGGAGCTGATCGCTCCCGGTTACGCCGCGCTGCGCGGTTGAAGAATAGATACTACTGAGCCGATTGTCGCTGATCTACCTCGATCAGCGAACGTGTATCTGCCAAGGCCGCAGGAGCCGCCGCGTGCGTAATGCGGAAAGGCGGCTCAAGAAACAGCGAAACGCCGGCAGGGCTCTATTAGAACGCGATTAGTCGTGCCAGTGGATGGCGCCGGCTACCTTGCCAATTACTCCTCGCCACGCCAGCGCAACTTGTTCGGGCTTGAGCCTGCGCAAGCGCCGCCGAGCCCAGAAACCGCTGTCACGCAGAGCGTCATCGAGGATGTCTAGGGGAGAACCGACCGCAAAAACCTCGAGCGTTTCGGCGAGACCGCAGGCGTAGGCTGCGTCGCGTGCAACTTCGGCCGCACTGACCAGCAGCTCGGCATCCCAGACATCACGCCCGCCGCGCAAATTGCGCACGACTAGGTCCAGCTCGTAGCGGTCTTCGTCGGCTGGCGCGATCAACTCTGGTCGCAGCTTCTGCTTGATCTGCTGAAATGCCTCAATATCTGCAAGGTCGTGTGCGGCGTTCGAGGCCGCAAATGCCACCAAACCGCGGGCGGTGCGGAATAGATGTAGCTCGCCGTCTCCCGCGAGCAGTACTGCTTCCTCACGTTCTTCGCCCACGAGCTCTGTGTCTGGATCGCCCACGAAATCGGCCGAATCGGGTTCGTTGTTCTCTTCAGCTGGATCGGCGGGGGCATCAGCGGTGTCTTTCTGAGGATTGCCGAGCTTCTCGCCCCGATGTTTCTTTGATCTGTTGGGTTCGTCGTCGGGAACCTGCACAGTTTCCGGTAACTCAAAATCGGCATCAAGCTCCGCGTCGAGCGCGCCAGGATCGGGTTCTGGTTCTACTACCGGTGGGTAGAACATGGCTGTGCGGTAGTGGCGCAGCGTAAAACCGACTTTACCGCCGGGCAGTGCTATCTCGATGGGCTCGATTCCGGCGCTTTCCCAGAATTGCGCTACCTCGGGGGTGCGTTCATAGCTTGGCTCGGTCGGTTCGTCCGCCAACTCGGATAGGGCCTCGGGCTCGTCAATAAGCACCGCAGCTGCTTTGTCAGCGAGCGCTTTACGCCGGTTCTGTGCGGTTTGCTGTTGTTGTGCGCGGTTAGCTGCCCGCTTGGCCACGAAATTCCTCCGACTGGTTTGATTCCTGCAGAGATGATCCTAGTGCGCTCTAGTGCGTCTTCCTCTGGCACCAGGCCCTAGACTCTGGATGCACCGCAAGGGCGAACATTGCGAATAGCACTAAAAGCTGTGCGAGTTGAGCAATATGGAACAGCAGCGGATACGGCAGGAAAAGTAGGTACGCCACACCGGCCATGCCGATAGCAGACAAGTACACCAAACGTCGCCAGGCGCGGTATTTACCACTGTATAGCCGCCAGATAAGGAATGCATAAAGCAGCGCCACGAGCACGTTGCTCCAAGCGCGGATCAGGAACGTGATTTCGAGTTGGTGTACTAAGGCCTGGTCGGAGGCTAGCGGCGCGCGCCCCAGCGATAGCTCGATGAGCTGGTCGCCGATCAGGATTGAGATCAGTGCCGTCAGTACCGATAGCAGCAGGTTCACCCCCAGCAGTACTGAGGCTGCGCGCAGCGTTCGGGGCATCGTTTGGAGCGTTTGAGTGTGGCCCGCTTCCGCACCAGATACCTCAGGCATCGAGCCCATGGCGGCCGGAGCGCTGATGGGAAATGGATATGCCGGCAAAGCTGACCCGGCGGCGTCCGGAACCCACTGCGGCCGCCAGGTCAGTTCAGGCTGTCGCCGCCTGATTGCCGGAGGAATTGGAGGAGTTGATGGCACCCGTGGTGGTAGTGGTGCCGATATTGGAACGGCTGGCATCGCTGAGATGGGGGCGACGTAATTTCCCGGCGGCACCGAATTGACTGGTGGGACAGACATTGGCCGAGGCGCTACCCGAGCTCGTCCGGCTGGCTTACCGTCGACCCAGGGGGCGGCGCTCGATGGTGGTGCGCTCGCCGGGACACCACCGGGCGCTATGCCACGCGCTCGGCCTCGGGGAGACTCCACATTTTCCACGCATTGCGCCTTTCAATGCTTCCCTACTCAATGCTTCCCTACAGTTGCGCTGCTTACCTGAGCAAGGTTACAGCTTGCGGTAGTACCATGAGCGGTAATGGAGCTCACTGTGGTTGATCACCCGTTGGCGACAGCCCGGTTAACGGTGCTGCGAGACGTGCGCACTACACCGCAGGCTTTTCGTGCGGCGCTGCGCGAGCTGGCGACCGTACTGGTGCTCGAAGCCAGCAGGAGGCTGCCTTTCGAGCAGTTTGAGGTGCAGACGCCGCTGGCTGCCACAACGGGAATACGCATGGGGGCGACTCCGCTACTGGTCCCAGTGCTGCGGGCGGGGCTTGGCATGGCTGATGCCGCGCTAGAGCTGATACCTGAGGCAAGCATGGGTTTTGTCGGGTTGGCTCGAGACGAAGGTACGCTGCGTCCCACCGCGTACCTAGAATCGCTTCCAGCCGATTTGAGCGGGCGCACCGTGATGCTACTCGATCCCATGCTGGCTACTGGGGGTTCACTGGAGCACTGCCTGCGATTGTTGACTGCTCGTGGCGCCTCCGACATTCTGGTGATCTGCGCTCTGGCCGCCCCAGAAGGTGTGGAGCGGTTGCGCTCCGGTGGCTGGCCAATACACGTGTTTACCGCGGCTGTGGACGACAAGCTCAACGAGGTCGGCTATATCGTGCCAGGTTTAGGCGATGCCGGGGACAGACAGTTCGGAGCGGTCTAAGGCGGCAGCTGCGGAAACGTTGGAGCTCGACAGGTTTCGCAGCTTGGCCGAACCCACAGTCGGTTCTACCAAGGGTTGTGGCCATAGAAGTTACGGTAACCGAGCCGTTGCCAGGCCAGTAGCTTGACGCGAAACATTATCCGCAAAATCGCCAAGATTTGCCCGGCTCGAGGGGGTAGTCTGGAATCACCGAGCGTTTTAACAGCTCAAGTGATCATGCAATGTGCGAGGTGAGCAACCATGGTTTTATTCCGGCTGCGATCGAGGGCATCGAGGGCGCAGAGGCCTTAGGAGCTGGGCGCGCGGCTGGTGGTGGTGGAGGTCGGAAGCTGCTCGCGAGAATGTGTACGTCCAGGCAGGGGGGTTCTGAGCCAATTACCGGTGGCGTGCCCGTGCAAGAGACTCCCGACGATGATACCCGCTACGCTCCTCCCCGCTTGCTAGGCGCTGTTACGCGAACAGTGAAGGATGTAGTTGTGGAGACGGGTAACGCGGTAGCCGTTAGTGCGGTTAGCGGCGGCCCTGAGCCAACGAACGTTGGACAGGCGCCCCCAACCAGTCAGCCGACGAGTTCCGGCATTGAGCGCATGGACGTTATCCCGACACCGAGCACCGGTCACCCTGCTTTCTGGGGTGACTGGACGCCAGGTACAGGGCCTGCTAAAACGGGGAGGGAGCAGGTCTCGGCGACAGCGAGTAGGGACCCTAACGGCCCAGGAGCGCTTCAACGCCAGACCGCTGCTGCCACGGGGGCGTCTCCAGCTCCCGCAGCAACGGCCGCCTAAGCTGACAGAATCGCACTTGCGCGGCCTTGCATCAGTTAAGCTGAGCTAATCAAGCAGCGCAGGCCGTTGGGCAGAGGAGCCGGACATGTCACGCTCCGCGATGGGTGGGTCTACCCGGCGCCAGCAGCTGTCGGCTGTGCGGGTGCAGGCCCCGAGCCTGGCTGACGCCTTTCAGTTGCTCGCCGCCCCTATCGGTTCTGACGTGGACTCCGATCGTCAGCAGATCAGCGCGGCGATCGCGGACCGTATCGCACAGGCCAAGCAGGCCGTACCCGAGCTTGATGCCAGCCCGGTAGATGCCAACGCCAACGAACTGCTGCACCTGCTGGCCCGCGAGCGTGACGAAGCCCAGCGTCGCCACGTCCAAGCGTCGCGCAAAGCCACCGGCAGCGCGGCGGCGGTGCGTGCGAAGCGCGCTGTCGCCGCGCTGAACGCGGCCGTAGAGCTTGCGGGGCTACTGCAGGATCGGCAAGCGAAAAAACCAGACGGCCCCGCGCGAAGTCAGCAGCGAAATCGACGTAACAAACCTGGCACAGTTCCAGGTACCGCGTTAGGCCTCGGCAGCGAACTTCCGGCCGGGCTGGGAAAAGTGGGCCGCGAGGCCGGCACAGCACTACAGCACAATGTGTACAGCGCAAGCCACTTTGACCCCAGTAAAAACCTCGAAACTCAAGCTCGTGACGCCACCCCCGAACAACTACAGGCCAGTCAGCAGGCGCTACGCCAAGCGCGCGGCGGGTCTAGCAGCCGGTTGGACGCAAAGCTTGCGGCGCTAGATTCGGCAGTGGGTCGCGAGCTTGCTAAAAAGCGGGGCGCCGAGGGCAAAGGCGACCGCTATGCCCGTAAACACTACGGCGTAACCAGTGCTCAGCTACTGGAGCGCGACGCATTGCCCGACCGGCTGAGCCGCAACGCTGGCAGCCCCAACGCAGCGCAACGGCAGGTCGACGACATGGTCGCGCAGCGTAATGCCGCGCCCGAACCACAGCCGCCGCCTCCCGCCTCGGTTGGACTCCCGGCACCCGTGTGTGCTAACCGGCCACCCAGCCGGCTGCGCGGGGTGCGTACCGGATCGCGTGCGGAGCGGATCGCCGCCCAAACCAGCTATGCTCAGGGCAGGCAAAATCAGCGTAAGCGGGCGTCCCTGACGTAGCGCGTTATCCCCATACTGTGTTGATATGCACAAATGTGCATGATTTCGAGAAATTCGCGGCGCGGAGCAGAGAAGATGGTTACGTGATGACTCCTCGCAGCCCACACTTGCCCTTCATGGCCACCGAAGCGGGTAAAGCTATCGCCGCGGCTACTCGAGTTCGTCAGCACGATGTGGCCGTTGTGCTCGGCTCTGGTTGGGCGCCTGCCGCCGATGAGTTCGGCGAGCCAGTAGCCGAGCTTTCCTTTGAGGACCTTCCCGGCTTCGCTCCGCCAGGCGTCATCGGCCACGCCGGCCAGGTGCGGTCAATCGTGGTCGGCAACAAGCGGGTACTGGTGTTCTTGGGCCGCACACATTTGTATGAAGGTCATGGCGAGAAAGCGGTAGCGCACAGTGTTCGGGTTGCCGCCGCCGCTGGGTGCCACACCGTCATGCTGACCAATGCCGCCGGTTCGCTGCGCGAAGACTGGCAGGTGGGCCAGCCGGTGCTGGTCAGTGATCACATCAACTTCACGGCGCGTTCACCGCTCACGGGGCCGACGTTCACCGACTTGACCCAGTTGTACTCGCCGCGTCTTCGCGCACTTGCACGCAACGTTGATCCCTCGCTAGTTGAAGGCGTCTACGCGGCGATGCCTGGCCCGCACTACGAGACACCGGCGGAGATTCGCATGCTCGCAATCATGGGGGCGGACGTGGTTGGTATGTCTACGGTGCTGGAAGCCATTGCCGCCCGAGCCGCGGGGCTGGAGGTGCTGGCCTTATCGCTCGTCACGAACCTCGCCGCGGGTATTAGCGGCGAGATATTGGATCACGCCGATGTGCTGCAAGCCGCACGTGACTGCGCAAAGCGCATGGGCCAGTTACTCGCCGATGTAACCGCCCAGCTCTAAGAACGTCCACCAATAGGCCCCTGTCGTCGCTGTGTTAGCGCGACTATGCCGTTTTGCCCGGCTCGGCAAGCCGTCGCCGGGCGTCCCGCACCCGCGGGTGACGCCTTTGCCTGCCATAGCACGAGTTTCACATACATCCCCATATGCGAACTGGGGAAAAATCGAACCCGGATGCCGTCTGACTTGCGCATTTCTTTATGTAATGCAAAAATTGGCGGGTGGAGATCAGGTGGCCCGATAACCGAATAACGCACCTAGCCACGCGATCGGGGCGCTACGGTCTGGAAGCCCACAACATGCTTCCCGATTGGGCGAACGAAGCCGTTAGTGACCCGCACGCTATGCATAAGACCGATCGACCCAGCT
>QHCE01000010.1 GCA_003243955.1 Acidimicrobiales bacterium
GGAAAACCAAATACCCCTCAGACCGACATTACTACATTACCGACGATGGTGTGCGGCACGATGTTGCTGACCCCGCCCGATTTCTGATTAAGCGGGTGTGAACCGACCGCGGTCGTTATACCCGCAACAGTCGTTTGAGCACAGGAAGCTCGGGATATGGCTGCTCGAATGAAACTGAGCCCATGTGGCCTTGGCCCGTTGGCACCACCAGCGTCGCACCAAGGTTGATAGCAATTGGGCGAGCTGAGGAATCCGTGCAGCCCCACGGGTCATTGTCGGAGTTTATAAGAATGATTTCATCAGCTTTGGTTTTTATTTTAGCCCACTCAAACTTGCCGGGTAGCATCAAATCCGAATAACCATCATCGTCAAGTGGCCGGTAAAATCCGGAGACAAGAAATACCTGTTTAACACGAACCTCAAAGTGCTGCATCATGTGCAGTATTAGTGGGCAGGCAGACGAGTGGCCGACAAAAATCGTCTCTTTGCCGATCTCCGGCAGATTCTGCTCTAGAAAATTCTTTGTCTCAGAAAGATTAGGTTTTTCAGCATGTGGTAGAAGCGGCCACCAAACCTTGTATCCTTTAGATTCCAGATATTGCCTCGTGTCAGCAAACCAGAAATAGTTTCGGTCGCTACCACCAGTGCCATGTACCAGTACAGCATTCCGCATAAGCGGCGCTCCTCCTTTATTTCCGGTTTTCCACGTCTACTTTTCCTCATGAATCCCGCAGGCTCAGTGGTGAACGAACGGTGCTTACGGTATCGCGTTTGACGCCTTTGGAATAACCGAAGAATGCCCCGAAGGGAACCTTCGCCACACTGTGGCATTTCACTGCCAGCTGCTCGGAGTTCACTTCGGTTGCCATGGTCAGAGTGGGGCCTTTGGGCACCAGATCTGTCCCGTACTCATCCACTGCCGTTTGGGCTGCTTGTTCTGATACTGGCAGAAAGTCTGGGCTCTTTGGGGAGGTGGAAATACGGTCCGGATCAACTGAGCTCGCCGCGGCTGCCGCCGCCCCGTCACAGATGGAATCTAGGTTGAGTTGCGCCAAAAAAGCCGCGGTGGAGGCGGTTACAGCCATGATCATCAGCACGACGATGAGCACGCACACCACGATCAGAGGCAGCATGCTGCCGGCATCACCTCGCGGCAGCCTAACGTTGAGCCGAGTGCGCATTCTGGTGTGCGTTCCGGTGGGCATTCTGGTGGACATAGCCATCACGCTTTCTTGACGTGTTTACTTGCCGACGATGAGTTCGCCGCGGGCTTGGCTCACCAGAAACGAAAACTCCGGGCTACTCGCGCTGATCGTGCCCGCAATGGGCTCAAACGGGCCACCATGAAAGGAATACGTGGCACCAAACGTCACCGTCAACCTGCCCCGCACCCGACCCACCGAACGGTACCGGTGCGTCACATCACACAACTTCTCAATCTCCTCAATCCGATTGATCTTCACCGGGTCATACCGATTACCCGGCTTCGTAGTATCCAAACTTTCCCCATCCCCAAAATCCCAACGATAATTCGTCGGCGATACCCGCAACACCAACGACTGACCCAACAAAGACAACGGCACATCGCGCTGCACCACCGAAGAAGAAAACACCGACGGATAATTCGTCAACGCCCAACCACCCGGCTCAATCGTCGGCGCCCCAACCTCCGGCCGATACTTGCGAAACTCCACCAACACCCGCCCAGCCACATCAGCACTACCCGGAGCACGGCATACAGGCCGAATCTTTAGATCCGCACCAACAGCAGGCTCATAAAGCTCAACATAACCCAGCTCGCCAGGTTTACAATTCGACTGACCGCAGGTAGTCGTAAAACTACAATCCGAGAAAAGCTCCGAATACAAAGCCGGACCCGAGTCACCCGAACTATGGTTACCTGGCTTACCGCCGATCGAACATTGACCACGTAATTTAAATTCACCTTGACCTGAAGACCCGTCGTCTGCGCTACACGAAGCAGCGCTAACTCGCATCTCAGGCAAAACCAGTGTGCAAGAGAAGAGCAAAAATACCGAAAGTAGCTTTATGCAGCTGCCGCGAAGTCTAGTATAGACCATTTTCCCTCCACGTATTTAAGATAGAAATACCCTCGCTCGTGAAAGTCAGCCGGTATTTCAGCACCCACCTGTTTACCTTCACTATCAATTACTTTGGTCGCATCCCGATCAATGACAACTGAAACTAGGTAGTCTCCACTGGAGGTCTTCTTCGCCTCGACGCTACGTACGTAATACGTTCCACCTTGTAGCTGACGGCCCTTTTTAATCGTCATTTCATGGTTATCCACCACGACTTGGCAGCCTTTGCACACTTTGGGATCGAAAAGCTCCTTAGCGGGTGCCACATCGTTTGTGTGCTGCACATAGTTTTCTATATCAAAGTGGTATCGCACAAATGTTTCCGCTCCGGCTTCGGTTTGCTCACGGGCCGCCGGGGGTAACGGCGGCGGAGTCGGTTTAGCCGACGACCGGGCCATACCTGGCTCAGACGACTCGCCGCTAGCCGAAAACGGCCTACCCCCACCCCCCTCATCAGAAAACAACCCCGGCGCCACATGCACCACAAAAAACCACACTGCGACAACCAACACCGCCAACCCCGACACCACAACCACACTCTGCCAACGCGTCGGCAACCTATCCAGCCACATAACCCAACAGAGTAAACGAAAAACACCCACCACAACGACCACACCAACAACCTGTGGAAAACCGCGCGGTCGGGATCGTCTCCGGCAAGCTACACGCGGGCCAGATAATCAGCGAGTAGGGGAAACGTTGAACAAGCCGATACATTGGCCATGGACTTCGCTCCATCTAGGTAGCGCAGCCCCCCATAACATATAGGCGGTGTACCCAGGAGCCATGTGACGCCGAAGAAGCTGAATCCCGCCAAAGCGGTTCTCACGGTCGTGCTTGTAGCTAGCGCAGCACTGACGCTGTTAGCCGGCTGCGGTGGAGGCGGTGAGGGCGATACGCCGTCGAAACAGAACTCCCACACCCAGCCAAGCGGCTCGGCTCCGGCGTCCTCGCGCGCGTTGTCGGAGGCGGCCGACGGCATGAACCTCGCCGCATGCCGGGACGCCAACTGCGCAGTCGATGTCCGCGTGGGAGACCGTTTGACGGTCGATTCTACGTTCGGTGTGGACAGCATCACTGTTAAAGCCATCGGCAACGACGAGATCACGCTCGCTATCCAAGGCACCAGCAGTAGGCTCCAAGTCGAAGGCACCAACGTCAGCACCAGTTCAAGTTGCGTCAACAACCGCTGCCGCGATGAGGGCGAGCTGTCGATTTCCGCCAGCCGATCCGGCCGAGTGAACGACATTGAGCTGAGACTTGCCAAGGTCGAGGCCGAACACGCAGCCCTCGTACTCCACCCGCGAGCTACCCAGAAATAGCCACCAACTCCGCGTCGGCAACGTTCGTTCCTATCTAAGCGCGATTGCGGTGGTATGCGTCGCCTCGGCTGGCGATGTCGATAATGGTGATGCGCCGCGACATGTCGTTGATGAGGTATCGGATGCGGAAGCTGGCACGCCGGGCGGCATGAAATCCCGCTAGCTCGCCTTCCAACGGTTTACCTACCCGGTAGGGATTGAGCCGCAGCGGCCCGTTGATGAAAGCGAGGCAGGCAGAGATGACTTTCGGTGGCAACGCGTTCAACAACACACGACGCGCCGATGGGGCGATGACCACCATGTAAGGGCCGAGGCTCACACGGGCTCCTTGAGAATTCCCGCCTTCATCAAATCCTGTTGGACTTGCTCGACCGTCGGGTACTCCCCCCGCTCAGCCGCCGCTTTGATCAGTTCCACTGAAGGTTCCTCTGGGTCTCGCCGCGCCAACCAAAAGAGGGTTTCATGGAGAGCTTCGTACTCGTCAAAGGACATGACAACCGCGATCGGATGCCCCCTGCGGGTGATTGTGACTTCCTCATGGCTAACGGCCGCTTCGTCCAGCAGCGCGGATAGCTGAACACGCGCCTCCGCCACATTAACCGTCTTCATGTACGTAAATATAGTAGAAGGTAGTTAATTGGGCTAGCTTTATAAGGCCACCCAACAACGAATAACAGCTACACCCAATTTTTGACACTGCCCGTAATAGGCAAACTCCCGCTACTTGAGGTGGTGCGAGCGATCAACAGCACGGGAACATGTCCCCGACGATTCCATATCCAATTCAGCATATTGGGTTAATGGCACGAGCCTTGACGACGAACGAACAACAGGCACTTGCGGCGATGCTCGCTATTGACTTTCCTGGAGCCAAAGAACTACGGACACAAGCCTCAACGGCTCGGGTAGTTGGGCAATGTGGCTGCGGATGCCCGATCATCCACCTCATCGTGGACCTAACGCTTCCGGCCGCACCAATAAATACCCTGGTGCCAGTCGAAGCACCAACAAAAGATGGAGGCCTGCTGCTCTTCGTCACCGAAGGTCGCCTGTCCGGACTGGAAATATACAGCAGCCACAACCGTGCCCCTACCGCCTTCCCGCCGGCCAAAAAAATCAAAGCAGTTCACCAGCCGGAATGAGACTCAAAACTCAGTGTCAGCATGGCCGGGGGACAGTGGCTGCAATGTGGACATATATTTAGAGCGCTGCCGTCAGGATTGGGCGGCAACGGTCGAGCGGGCGACTCAACCGCTCGACGGCGATCCAGCCGGTCAACTCGTCGCTATCGTTCGTGCCGTCGCGGATAAGGCCACGCTTCCCGGTACTCGAGGTTGCGCCCTGCGAAACACGCACGCCGAGTTCCCCGATGCCACTCACCCAGCTCATAAAATATCCGTAGAGCACTTCAGCGTTCTCCGGGCGCAGCTGCGTGCTCTCGCGGATCAAGCGGGGGCATCAAACCCGTGCATGTTGGCCGATAGGATCATGCTGATCATCGAGGGTTTGTACGCAAACGGCGCCGTACTCGACGGCGACGACACCCTCACTACCACCGCCGTCACGTTCGCAGAAGAAGTTGTCCGGGCGCAGACCCAGAAAACCCTGACTTGAGAGCGCTCGGTGCACCTTAACCCGGTGATGGACGGCGACTGCTAATCAGCACCCCGAAGCCGTCGAGAACGCGCTGAAGCCCGAATTCGTAGGCGTGCGCTGGGTTATAAGCGCCACGATGAGCGGCACCTGCCGTGGCGCCCACTCGGGTAGCGGTGGGGTATTTGGTCTCATCGAAAACACGTTTCAGGAAGGGGGCATTTGCCGCCCACCACTGCTCATCGCTCATAGCGCTATCTCGCTGAACAGCGACAGCTTCAGTAGTCGAACGCGCGGACGCTTGGACGAAGCCCAGCAGGTAGGTCAGGGCGGCATCCATTTCCAGGTCGTCGAGCCCCAGTTCGGTGAAAGCTTGCAGTTCGTGTTCGTACTTAGCCATGAGACCGGGCCCCAGAGGTGGACGACTGATCGAGACCGTCGCCGCCCAAGGGTGCCGCTCGTACAAGTCCCAGTTCTCTTGGGCGATCGCTTGGACCCGGCTTCGCCAGGACTTGCCGGACAGATCCGTATGCGGCATGTGGGCGTAGACCGTATCGAGCATCAGGTCCAGCAACTCGGCCTTACCTGGAACATAGGTGTAGAGCGACATGGGCGCAACTCCCAGAGCTTGAGCAACCCGGCGCATTGTCACCGCCCGCAAACCTTCAGCGCCCGCCAGTTCAATGGCCGCCGCGATCACCCGATCCACCGTCAGGCCCTGACGAGGACCATGCGGAGAGCCCTCGGCGCCAGCATCACGCCACAGAAGCTGCAGGCTCCGCGCTGGGTCACCGCCACCGCTCCGGTCGATAGTCATAGACACTCCCCCACTTTTCTCCGTACAATGTATAATGTACTCTGTACGGAACATTTGTTCTCACTACCTAGACTCGGAGGATCTCGTGAAGATCACCTCATCAGCCGTATCGCTCAATGTTGAAGACGTCACCTCGTCCAGCAAGTTCCTGATCGACCACTTCGGATTCCGTGAAGAGATGGCCGCCGAAGGCTTTGTCTCCCTAACCCGGGACGACGCCGGGATGAACATCATATTCCTGCGGCGAGGCTTGGAAACGCTGCCGGAGGATCAGCGCGATGACCACGCCCTCGGCCTGATTTTGGCCTTCGTTGTCGACGACCTCGAAGGTGAGCTCGCGCGGCTCCAGGCCGAGGGAGTCGGCATCACTATGCCCTTGACCGTTGAGGAGTGGGGAGAGCGCGCTTTCCAGGTGAGAGACCCCAACGGCGTCATCATCCAGCTCGTTGACTGGAACGCTACCGGCAAGTGAGAATGTTGTTGGTGCGGCGGCGTGCGCCGCCGCACCAACAACCAATTTAAGTATCCGCCGCTGGATTAACGGTGGCGGTAGATGTGGCCGCAAAAGCCGCGCTGGCGTGCAAACCATCTGGCGGCCCGAGCCGAAGCTTTCGATAAGCTGTGGACAAAATGCGTATCTGCCACAACCGATCGGCAGGGGTTTCACGCCGCGGGTCGAAGGTCGTAGTCTTCGCGCGCTCGTCGCTGGGCCATTGCCCGATTTAGCTCATCTAACGAATGACTATCGTCACGGTCATACTCGGCTTGCGCTAGGGCCATATCGGCCGTCGCCCGTGGGTCGCGCAGAATCTCCAGGGTCTCAACGAGGCCTTCGTATTCATCCGCTGACAGCAGCACCATTGCCGGTATCCCATTGCGAGTGATCGTGACGTGCTCATGGGTGCCGGTGACTTCATCAGCAAGGTCCGATAATCGCGCTCGTGCGTCTGTGAGGTTCACCGTCAACATGTACGGAATTCTCTACCAAGCGTAGCCATCTGTACAGATAAGCACCTAACTATTGACTCTCTTGCCTACTGGGGCGGTTCAGCTTGCGGGGGAAGTGCTGCGACCAGCGGAACATCGTAGGGCAGCTTTCCCACCTTCGAGGCGCCACCGGGCGAGCCGAGCTCATCGAAGAAGCTGACATTGGCCGCGGTATATGCCTTCCACTGCTCGGGAACATCGTCCTCGTAGTAGATGGCCTCGACCGGGCACACCGGCTCGCACGCTCCGCAGTCCACGCATTCGTCAGGGTGGATGTATAGCATCCGTTCGCCCTCATATATGCAGTCGACAGGGCATTCCTCAATACATGTACGGTCCTGCACATCAATACAGGGCTCAGCAATCACGTACGTCACAGGCGTTTCCTCCGCATACCTTGGGGCTACTGCAATCTGGCCAGCTCACGCGGGCCAGCAACTCCACCAGGCTCCTAACCCGGCTTCTTATCCGCACGACCTCTAGCGTGCACGTTTTGAGCCTGCGCTTGCCAAGCCTGACTGGTGAGGTCGCGGCCCAACGCTACCGCCGATAGCACACCGACGGTTGCGCCGGCGGCTGCAACGACCAGCGTCAACAACATCCGCAGCACCACAAGTCTGCCGCCATCAGCGACAAGATCTTGGCCGGACACCCACGGCCCTAGCGCTCCGATCAACACCGATGCCGGCGTCGCAGCGAGGGCCAGATATCCCCAGACTCGACTAAGCCGATACAGCCGAACCCACCAAAAACCCAGCGCAGCCACTACCGCAAGTAGTACACCGTAAACACAAACGCCATACAGCACATCCGACTGCTCAGCCGGCGCGAGCAGCCGTAGTACAAGGCGGCCAAGAAGATCGAAGCCAACCAAAGTCAGCGCCGCGCTCCCCAGCAATACCGCAACGCTCCGCGACGCCAAGTTTACAACTAGCAATCTAGGCACGTAAGTAATTTTCCCATGCCGGTACTTTGAACTCAGCTCGGGCTACCGCCGCCGGCCAGGTAGTAACGAACTTTCTTTCTTCATATCAGGGCCGTCTGAAGGTTCACTAGGCGAACTCGACGGGGAAGAGTTCTGCTGTGGGGCTTTACCACAGATGAAGTTGGGTTCAGCTTTGTAACTAGTGAAGCTGCTCTCACGCTTGATTTCTCGGCCGTTTTGCTTAAACGCCCGTTCTACGGTGATGTCAAAACCTGGAGCCCCCTTCGTGGGAATGCAGCCCTCCTCATCCAGGTACTGGGTCTGAACCGGCCTGGGGTTCGTCGGACTGCCGCTGACCGATCCTATGTCGTAGCGCTTGGTGGACCAGAAAGAGACCGTGACGGAGTTCGATGTGTAGGAGGTGTCAATCAGCACACCGTACGTACTGTCGTTTTTGAAGATCACATCCAGCGACGGGTAGTAGACGGTAGCCTCGCGCCCGGCTGGATATCTGCTGATGTAGTAGCTATGTGGTTGATGAAATATGTCCTTGAGACCAGAAAAGAAAATCGCGTTGTACAGCGTGGTGGCAAACTGTGAGATCCCGCCACCATATTCATTTTTGAGTTTCCCATTCAGAATCACCGGTGCCAGCACGTAGCCTTGCGCGGGACCACGCTCGCCAGTGAACTTGTTCAGCGCAAAGGTCTCACCGGGCATCACCATGGCGTTGTCTACTTTGTCGGCTACTAAGAGAATGTTTTTATTGCGCTCCTCGCCGCCACTGAAGTTTGTGGTGAAGCTGGAGATCTGCTCGGTAACGCCCAGCTTGCCCAGCTGCTCAGTGGATAGCTTGGGTTGTTGTGGCCCCATGCCGGCTTTCACCACTCGCGACCACGCAGATTCACCCGCGGCGGAGCTGCGAAGCACCGGCAGCAGCTCGACGGCGAGCTTGTCGATGTCTACTCCCACGCCAGCTTTCGATGGAGTGGTTTGCAGCTTTCCGTTCACGACTTTGATCGTCGCTTCCCTAGCGGGTGAACCGATTTTGTGCAGCTGCTCATCCAGGGCGGCGGCGAGTTTACCCGGGTCAACCTTTGGTTCAACCGCACCTTCGGCGTCGCTGTCAAACTTCAGGCTCGCCGCTATCTGGTCTGGCTTAATGTCAAATGCACTCTGCTCGGTTTGCACCTTCACCGGCCCGGAGACCGCCGGCTGAGCCAGCGCGCGCATCAGCTCATCGAGTCCGGCGTGGTCAGTTTTCGGATAAATTTTTTCCTTGAGAAGCTTTATGGTCCCGGCGCGCAACCAGCCCTTGCGCAGCGCGGCTGTGGCAGTGTCAAGCCGCAGGCCCTCGCCGGGTGTGCCGTACTGTGGCTTCGGCGTTGTGCCGTCAAAGACAATGGTGGGGCGCACCATGTCGGTACTTTCATCAACGATCTCAGCCTGGGTGCCCGCGCGGAGCTTTTGCTGGTCGATGACGATGACCGGATCAACATCAGATGTGCTCAATAGCCCAGAAAACGGATTGGCGCTTCGGTGTGTGGCTTTCTTGATGGTCGCGTCTAGATCAAGCCGCATCCCGATATCGGAGGCCGTGACGCTGAACTCTTTGCCGCCAAAGCGCAACTTTACCGCTTGGCTTTCCTTGCCGCGGATGCCCGCACGTAACGCTGCCACAGCCGCCACCTTGCTG
>QHCE01000056.1 GCA_003243955.1 Acidimicrobiales bacterium
GCCCGGATCAGAAAATTGCGATTGGCCCAAGCCATGTTGATCGCGGGGAACACCCGGTCAATTTCGGCGATGGTCTTACGGTCGATCTCGTAGTTATCCCTTCCGCCGAGGGCAGCGTCATAGACGCGAGCGATGTTTGCCCGAGTGGGATTGGCACTGTTGGGGGCGCGTTTAGACGAGGGCGGCCGATCGGACATGGGTATCCTCGTGACGGATGGCTAGACTGGGTCGGAGTCGAGCATGTGACATTACACGATGAGCGACGTACGAGAGGTCCGGTAATGGCGGTAGGAACCGCGGGCGATGAGTCCGGCAATGAGCAGTCTGGGGCGGCACCCACAGCTCGGCGGATGATGTTGGGCGCGCAGCTGCGTAGGCTGCGGGAGGCCGCCGAGATCTCACGCGTGGACGCCGGCTACGCCATTCGTGGCTCGGAATCGAAGATGAGTCGTCTTGAGCTCGGCAGGGTAAGTTTCAAGGAACGCGACATCGCGGACCTGCTGACGATGTACGGAGTCAGCGACCCAGCTGAGCGTGAAACTTACATCGACATGGCGAAGCGGTCCTATGAGCCTGGCTGGTGGCGCCGCGACGCCGATGTGATCCCCAGCTGGTTCAACAACTATATAGGCCTGGAGGAATCAGCGAGCCGGATTCAATCGTATGAGCACCAATTCGTGCCCGGCTTGCTGCAAACCGAGGACTATGCGCGCGCCATCGTGCGGCATGGATTGCTGGACCTCGATAATGACGAAATCGATCGTCGTGTGGCGCTGAGGACGCGCCGTC
Organism: Acidimicrobiales bacterium; assembly: GCA_003243955.1. Taxonomy (GTDB): domain Bacteria; phylum Actinomycetota; class Actinomycetes; order Mycobacteriales; family QHCE01; genus QHCE01. The sequence goes on from QHCE01000056.1 coordinate 790, forward strand.
AGAAAATGCTGGCTGGACCCGACGCGCCCCAGCTGTGGGTGGTGATCGACGAGTCGGTGCTGCATCGGCCGATCGGCGGACACAAGGTGCTGGCAGACCAGCTCGATGCACTTCTGGAACTGACAAAGTCGCCACGCATTTCGCTTCAGATCTTGACTTATAACCACACTCACAATGCGGCTGGAGGGGCGTTCACGATGCTCCGATTCGCCGACCGTGCCCTCCCCACTGTGGTATATGTCGAACATCTAACTGGCGCGTTGTATCTGGAGCGTCTCGACGACATGGAGGCGTACAGCAGAGCGCTCGACAGGCTGGCTGTTGACGCTCAAACACCAGACGAGAGCCGACAGCTGCTAGCCAAGGTGCGCGCTGAGATCTGATGGCGTGGTGCACTGAAGGCAGTTTTTGGAGGTCTCCCGAATGCACCCCGCAGCCGCTCTCTTCATATGCTAACCTCACTTACGCATGAGAATGCACGTGCAAACGCTTGATCGGGGCGGGCGAGAGGTTAGATGAAGTCTGATGGACACGTTCTATAACGGCATGCCGGCAGGGCAGCTAGCGGATGCAAAATGGCAAAGGAGCACCTACAGCAGCCAGAACGGCAATTGTGTCGAAGTAGCTGATTTGCCTACCGGTGAGATTGCCATGCGAAACTCTCGCGATCCACAAGGTAGTGCGCTGGTTTATACGCGTGCGGAGTTGGCCGCGTTTGTGTCAGGGGTCAAGGACGGCGAGTTCGATATGGGTCTTCCCGCCGGTGACCCCCCCCATACCGGATCGGAACCCCCCGCTGAAAAAGACACACCGGAAGGCAAAGATCTCGGCGGCGCGGCGCACGCAAGCACTAATGCGCAGCCAGCACCACGTCAGGCGAAGATCGGAGAAGAGCTAGAAAATCTCGCTGAGAGGATCGGGGCTGGCGATGGAATGCTAGATCGAACGTCGGCTGAACAGCTGCTCCGCGTTCTTGGAGCCGTCGCCTCGCTTCGTGACATACACCAGATTGACAACCGGGGTAACTGCTCGAGTTGTCGCACCAGGTCTTGGCGACACCTGCGGTCGGTACCGAAAGGCTGCTCGGTTCACGCCGCTCTGCGTCTCTATCTCGGTCGTTCCGGGCCTACCAGGGGCGGACGCGCGCGTCTAGACCGGCCTGATTCTGCATCCTGATGCCGGCGAGGCAAACCCGCATTTGCTGCCAACGGGCCATATTGGTCGTTCCAGAGTGCGAGGACTCTAGTGTCACATAACCGATTGCATTGCTCTGTGTGAAGTGCTCTGGTGTTGGGGTTCTTCAGCGACAACTAGGCACTAGTTGTCGCTGAAGGCGTACGGCGATATCGACTACTAGACGATGCTTTTTCGACGAATCGCTCACATGCAGGGGAGCAGCGTCCACCTACGGACAGCCCTCCGCACCCCACAACGCAGTAGCGTCGCACCCGAAATCGGGCACAGTACTACTGAACGGCCATCAGACCCCCTAGCCCTAGCCCTGACGGGTCAGGGTTCTAGTAAGACTGTGGGCGCAGAGGGGATCGAACCCCCGACCGCTCGGTTGTAAGCAGGACGCGGGAGACGTTATTAGGGTTCCTTACGAGGTCAGTTGGTTTCAACAGGCTCGCTCTAGGACCATTCAGTTGCTGGCGTTGCGGTACTTTGCTGCTGTACGGCTTAGCCCTGGCGGCCCATGGGGCGTCTATGAAGTGTTTAGCTCGGGCTTCGCAAGCGTTACCCCGGAGTAGACCGAATTTTTCATTCGCAAGTAATCAGGACAGCGGTGGCGTAGCATGGTGGTCCAGCGAGCCTCTCAGGTCATCATCGGTCATGACTTTGCTGCACCTGGCTGAGAGCGCTGGGACGAGAGTCGCTTTTGAATTTTCATCGATGGTTGCGCATGGCAGTTGAAGGTTGCATTGAAGGGGATGGGATTGTGTTAGGTTTATGACAGCATCTTGTGCAGGACCTCATCACGTTCTTTATGTCAAATGTGCGAATAATTCAAAGCACCCCATTGAACTTGTAGCAAGAAAGTATAAAGGCACCCCGAAAAATTTTCAGGATAAAGTCAAGAATCCGTTTTATGCACGATTCACGTGTCCTGGCGGTCCAGACAATACGGTGAACGGCTCCATAATGACTCTGACGTAATACCCCATTTAATTAACGAAGGGAACGTGAACTGTGAATACAGCTGTAGGAAAAATAGTTCGTAAATGTAGTGCTGTGGGTAGTGTGGCGGTTTTTGCTGCTTTAATGACTACGGTTTTTACTGCCTCCGCCTCCGCGGAATCCACACACAGTCCAAGTGTCCAAATGAAATCTGGTTACTGCCCTTACGAACCCCAATACTACAGCATATCAAGTGACCACAAAACAATCCATATTTCTTGCAAGGGACCTGGCAATACTATGTACGTTCAATGTTCTAAGGACGTTGCCTTTCATCGCGTTGACCTTATCTCGAAAGATGGTACAGGTCGATATGGTACTGACTTTACGTGCCCCGGTGGCCCAGATAATATGGTGACGAATTTTGGCCCAACTCCCCCACGCTCCGCGTAGGAATGGGGAGTTTTCGGAGTGATTGCAGGCAGAAAAACTCCTGCTCGACAATGATTTTGGCCTTTAATGCTTTACTCTCGGCCACCCCATTCTCGGCCCTCCCCTCGTAGATACTGAAGTAGCCCGGCGGATATTGCGTCAAGGTGGAGCACCCCCTGTCTGACCCACCTTGACGCAATATTTGATGGGCGCAGGTTGAACCGCAGAGAGGAAGGCCGGTCAGTCAGTTCGCAACGAACAGTTAGCGCCTTCGGGTACACCCTCGAGTGGCTATGCAGATTCTGCGGCACACCGACTTCAAGATCACTATGGAGATCTACACGCACGTGTCGGATAAGCAGACCCGTGATGCACCTTGGTTTCAGGTGGTGGGTGC
>QHCE01000031.1 GCA_003243955.1 Acidimicrobiales bacterium
GGCTGGGCGAGACACGCCGACTGCCGAACCTAAGTCGCTGGTCTGGAATCGGATCTCCTCCACACCCATGCCGCCCACCACGCCGATGCCCGCCGCCGCGGCCAGTGCCGAAGCCCGCAGCAACCAGCCGCGTCTGTCCATTGCGCTGACCTCCCGTTCCTACAACCCTCACAGTCTGCGAAACACAGGCTGTCTAGAGTCAGCGGTGAGCAAGCCTATTTGACCGCTGGTGTCTCCTCGTACCCGCTAGGGGTTCGAATTGCTCCGGGGATAAAGTTTTTGATGTTAAGCAGTGGCGGAGTGTCGCCCTTGCCTTGCATATTCGATCCACTTAAAAGCCAAAGGATTGGTCTCGTGCCACAGCCCGTTGTAGTAGTTGCCGAGGAACTCGCTCCCGCCGCGCTAAATGTGCTCTCGCACGATTTCGCGATACGGCAGGTGGATGGTACTGATCGCTGCGCGCTGCTAGCGGCACTATCGGATGCTGATGCTCTGCTGGTGCGCAGCGCGACGCTCGTTGACGACGAGGTGTTGGCTGCCGCGCCGCGCCTAAAAGTGGTGGCTCGCGCGGGCGTGGGCCTAGACAACGTGGACACCAGCGCCGCAACCACACGGGGCGTGATGGTGGTGAACGCCCCAACCTCCAATATCACTAGTGCCGCCGAACATGCGGTGGCACTGCTACTGGCGAGCGCCCGCAACATCTCACCCGCCCACGCCGCGCTACGAGCTGGCCAGTGGAAGCGGTCTAAGTACACCGGCGTGGAGCTGCTGGACAAGACCGTCGGTGTTGTGGGCCTGGGCCGAGTGGGTGTCCTGTTCGCCCAGCGAATGGCGGGCTTCGGGGTCAATCTGGTGGCATACGACCCTTATGTGCAGCCGGCTCGCGCTGCTCAACTTGGCGTGCGGCTGGTCAGCCTGGAGGAGTTGTTGGGACGCAGTGATTTTATCTCCATCCACCTCCCCAAGACGCCGGAAACTGTCGGTTTGATCTCTGAGCGTGAGCTCAACTTAGTTAAACCAGGCGTGCGCATTATTAATTGCGCCCGCGGCGGTTTGATCGATGAGCAGGCGCTGGCCGCAGCGTTGGCTGACGGCCGAGTGGCCGCTGCCGGCATTGATGTGTACGCCAAAGAGCCCTGCACGGACTCGCCGCTGTTTGAGCTCGACAACGTTGTGGCCACTCCGCACTTGGGGGCTTCAACGGTAGAGGCTCAGGACAAGGCGGGGCTTGCGGTGGCAAAAAGCGTCAAGCTCGCACTTGATGGCGAGTTTGTGCCTGACGCGGTGAATGTGCAGGCTGGAGGCGTCGTGGCGGAAGATGTTCGTCCCGGGCTCCCGCTTGCGGAGAAGCTCGGCCGTATCTTCACTGCTCTGGCCGGCGGCGCGACGCACAGCATTACTGTGGATGTCCGTGGCGAGATTGTCGAGCACGATGTCAGCGCGCTGCAGCTTGCTGCGCTCAAGGGCGCGTTCACCGACATTACCGAGGAGCGGGTCACGTTTGTGAACGCACCGCTGTTGGCCAAGGAACGGGGTGTGGACGTGGGTCTGACTACTAGCTCAGATAGTCCGGATTATCGCAATGTCGTCACTGTGCACGGAGTCCGTGGTGATGGCAGCACGCTGAGCATCTCTGGAACGTTGCTCGGTCACAAACAGGTACAAAAGATCACCAAAGTGGACGGTTTTGACCTCGATTTAGTCCCCGAGGGGCACGTGCTGTTCTTCCGTTATGACGACCGCCCCGGCGTGGTGGGAACCCTAGGCCGGATGCTTGGCGATGCCGCTATCAACATTGCCGGTATGCAGGTGGGTCGTACTTCCACTGGCGGCGATGCTTTGATGGCGCTCACGGTGGATCAGGAAGTGTCGCCTGAACTGCTGCAGTCGGTTTCGGTGGCAATAGGCGCGGTCGCTTCTAGCAGCGTCGCGCTAGAGGAGTAGGTCCCGAGTGGGCTGAGCTGCTTTTTCTCGGTGTTGCTGCGGTGAACACGAAGGTGGGATTAACCTCTGATATTGACAGGTCTTGCGGAAGTTGAGAGGGCGCAGCGATGTCTTCCTTTGATATACAGGTAGAGGGAGAGCTGCTGGTGCGTTCAGCCATTGTGATCGCACCGTTAGCTGACCTTGGTAGGCACGTGGCTATCGCGCCGGCGTGGGGGAGAAAAGCCTACTTGGTTGATACCGCGGGCACATATCGGTTGGCCGACGGACAGTTAGGGGGAGCTCCGAGGAGCATTCTGTCTGTCCTACCAGAGAAAGTGCTGAAAAGCCTCGGTAAAGACCCTTGGCCAAGACTCCAGTTCTTGCAGGTGCTGTTCGATCTTAAAAAGCAAGAGCAAAAGCAAGAACCTGCTGCTGCCCTGCAATTAGTGATCCCACGCGATCCTACGATTACCCCGACTGTGGGGAGGTTTTATTGGGGGAACGGCATGTCGGATTTGAGCCCTGATGACCTGCACAGGTTAGAGCCCTTTCACATTGTTTCTCTGGACGATGGCGGGAGATATCTAATGCAAAAAAGTTGAAAGCCAACGGCGGGGAGCTGCCGCTGGCGGCCGAGAACAGTCCGCTATGTGCTTTGCTCGGTCCACTTGCCAAGCTGAATTGGGTGCCCCCAAGGGGTGGTCGGCGAGTCCAACGCGGAGAACCGGTATTTGCTCCGTCAACCCCGTTGCGTACCGCCTCCCGTCTGATTAGGTCAGCGACCGTTGATGGACTACCGCCTCATCGGCGGGGCCCCACTCGATAGCGCTAGAGGGATAGTGCTGGAGGAGAAGCATCCTTCGGTGTGCGGCACGATGTGCATCAACTTTCGCTGCATATCGTGCCGCTTGTGCTGCTACACTCGTACCATGAGTAGACGTGTCACTGTGACTTTGGCGGAAGCAGAAGAGTCTTCGGTATCAATATTCTCTAATCCTCAACGCAGTGAACACGCAGCCTTGACTTCATGGGCCGCACAGCACGGTTTTGCTGGGCTCGGTTCGGAGGCTTCAGTTATCCGCGCGTTAGTGCAAGCCGGTGCTGAGGCTTTGCGAGAAGACGCTTTAGATAGGGCATATGCCGAAGTTGCGGCTTCGGCTAGCCAGGCAGAGCGGGATGAGAATCGCGCGATTCGTTCCCGATACGTTGAGCGAACCGAACGATTCGTGCCTGGATGAACGCGCTATCACGCGGGCAAATCTTCCGTGCGGACCTTGGTTACGGGCCAAAACCATGGTTGATTGTCAGCAACAATTCACGTAATCGCAAGCTGGATACAGTTCTCGCCGTCCGTATTACAACCACTCAAAAACATGCGCACCTTCCTACCCACGTGCCACTATGCAGCGCTGATCCACTCGTTGGTGCCGTGAACGTCGATGACTTAGTGCAGTTGTATCAGGATGAGCTCAGCGAACCGCTCGGGGCGCTCAGTCCAGCCACGATGCTGGCGGTCAACGTCGCTCTCAAGATTGCGCTGGCCGTGCCGTAGGAGGCAGTGACTACACTCACACGCCATGAAGACGAAAATTGCGGTCATTTCCGGTGACGGCATCGGCCCTGAGGTAGTGGCCGAAGGGCTGAAAGTTCTTGCGGCCGTGTTGCCAGAGATTGCGGTCACCCATTTCGAGTTGGGTGCTGCCCGCTGGCACGCTACCGGCGACGTGTTACCCGATGCCGAACTAGCCGCACTTGCCGATCATGACGCGATTCTGCTTGGTGCCGTCGGTGACCCGAGCGTCCCTGCTGGGGTACTCGAACGCGGTCTGCTGCTCAAGCTGCGGTTTGCCTTTGATCATTTCATAAATTTACGACCGGCCCGTCTACTGCCTGGGGTAAGCACGCCACTGGTCGGTGTGAAGCCTGGCGATATCGACATGGTGGTGGTTCGGGAGGGGACTGAGGGACTCTACTGCGGCGCCGGGGGTGTGCTGCGAAAAGGCACAGCGGCCGAGATTGCGACCGAAGAGAGCCTGAACACCCGTAGTGGCGTGGAGCGCGTGATAGCAGATGCGTTCTCCCGCGCCGCTGCCCGACCGCGTCGCAAACTGACCCTAGTGCACAAGAAGAATGTTTTGATACATGCTGGGGATTTGTGGGCCCGCACGTTCGCTGAAGTTGCACCACAATTCCCGGACGTCACTACGGAGTATCTGCATGTCGATGCCGCGGCTATGTTCATGGTGAGCCAGCCACAACGCTTCGATGTGGTGGTAACTGACAATCTCTTCGGTGACATCCTCACCGACATCGCGGCTGTGGTGAGCGGCGGCATTGGGCTTGCTGCCAGCGGCAACATCAACCCTACGCGCGCGTATCCGTCCATGTTTGAGCCAGTGCATGGCTCCGCACCCGACATCGCGGGAACAGGTGTAGCCGACCCGGTGGCAGCCATTTTGTCGGTAGCGCTGCTGCTGGAGCACCTTGGCCACAGCAGCGCGGCCGTGCGGGTTGAGGCGGCGGTCGCCGAGGAACTTGCCAACCGCGCTCCAGGAGAGCAGCTTCGAACGCAGCAAGTGGGCGAGAGAGTCCTGGCTGCGCTGAAAAGGAATCTGTCATGACGTCCGTGGCTTCGCCGTTCACCCTGCGGCCTTCTTCGCATCTGACCAGCGACGCCGAGCGCTCGGCCAAGCTTTCCTCGCCCGGCTTCGGCACGGTTTTCACCGATCACATGGTGACGATCAACTATCGTGAAGGTCTCGAGGGCGGCGGCTGGCACAACGCTCAACTGGTGCCCTACGGCCCCCTGGCGTTGGACCCGGCAACCGCTGCACTGCACTACGGGCAGTCAGTATTCGAAGGCGTAAAGGCGTATCGGATGCCCGACGGCGCGATCACATTATTTCGGCCGGAACGTAACGCGCAGCGTTTTCAACGATCCTGTGCCCGCATGGCGATACCGCCGCTGCCAGAAGAGCTCTTCCTCGAGTCGATTCGGGTCCTGGTCTCTCAGGACCGCGCGTGGGTGCCCGACGCCCCGGAAACCAGCCTGTATCTACGGCCGTTCTGTTTTGCCAGTGAGGCATTCCTAGGAGTGCGGCCAGCACGGGAATATCTGTACATGTTGCTGGCGTCTCCGGTCGGTGCCTACTTTGCCAACGGAGTGGCGCCGGTCTCGGTGTGGCTATCCACTGATTACACCCGGGCCGCTCCAGGCGGCACAGGTGAGGCCAAGTGTGCGGGTAACTACGCGGCCAGTTTGGTGGCGCAGGTGCAGGCAGCTCAGGCCGGCTGCGACCAGGTCGTGTGGCTGGACGCGGTGGAGCGTCGTTGGGTGGAAGAGATGGGCGGAATGAACTTGTTTTTCGTCTTCACCGACTTCGCCGGCCAGGTCAGTTTGATCACACCCGGGCTCACCGGAACACTACTTGCCGGGGTGACACGGGAATCGATTCTGCAGCTTGCACCCGATCTGGGCTACAACGTTTCGCAACGGGGAATCTCCACTCAGGAGTGGCGGCAAGCCGCGGGGTCGGGAGAGCTCACCGAAGTGTTCGCCTGCGGAACCGCCGCGGTGATCACCCCGGTGGGGACCGTGAAGAGCGCCGCTGGTGAGTTCAGTGTGGGGGACGGTCAACCAGGACCGGTCACTATGCGGCTGCGCGAGCTGCTGCTCGACATTCAGCACGGTCGAGCCGCCGATCCGCATGGATGGCGGCGAGTGCTCCTTCCAGCGCCGTAGATGCTGAATCGATCCCACTATTCGGGAACGGCTTTCCACTCTGCGGTAAGTGTGCCATTCTTATTGGCGTGAAGCACACCACCAGTCAGCTTATTATCTGCTAGCGCGCCGGCACACTTGCCAGCGCGCAGACCTCCCACGTAGTGGGGGGTCTTTTGTTTGTTACCCCAGTTTTCGACAAACCCGAAGGAAGGCCCGTCATGAACGACAGCTTCCACGTCTACGACACCACGCTGCGGGACGGGGCTCAACGGGAAGGCATCTCCTACTCAGTCACCGACAAGCTGGCCGTGGCGCGGTTGCTGGACGAATTCGGGGTGGGTTTCATCGAGGGAGGCTGGCCTGGCGCGATGCCGAAGGACACCGAGTTCTTCGCCCGGGCCCGCACAGAGCTACAGCTTCGTCACGCGCAGCTGGTCGCCTTCGGTGCTACTCGCCGCGCGGGGGTGGCTGTAGACGCCGATCCGCAGGTTGCCGCGTTGCTGGCTTCGGGTGCGCCCGTGGTGACGCTGGTTGCTAAGTCTGATGTGCGGCACGTGGAGCAAGCCCTGCGTACCACGCGGGATGAGAACCTGGCCATGGTTTTTGACACCGTGAGCTATCTGGTGGAGCACGGACGGCGAGTATTCATCGACTGTGAGCACTTCTTCGACGGCTATATGGCCGATCCCGACTACGGGGTCGCGGTGCTCGATGCCGCCGCTAGCGCCGGCGTCGAGGTAGGGGTGCTCTGCGATACCAACGGCGGCATGCTCCCGATGCGGCTTGCTGACATTGTCACCGAGGTCCGTGGGCGCACCAGCCTTCGGCTCGGAATCCATTGCCAGGACGACACCGCATGCGCGGTGGCCAACACGCTCGCCGCGGTGGACGCCGGAGTCACGCACGTGCAGTGCACTGCCAACGGCTATGGCGAGCGCACCGGAAACGCGGACCTGTTCGCTGTGGTGGCGGGTCTGGAACACAAGATGAATCACAGGGTACTTCCTCCAGGCTGTCTGGAGGAGATGGTGCGCGTGTCGCACGCCATCGCCGAGATCGCCAACATTCGCCCAAACACCCATCAGGCGTATGTCGGTGCGAGTGCGTTCGCTCACAAGGCGGGCCTGCACGCCAGCGCGATCAAGGTCAGCCCGGCGCTCTATAACCATATGGAGCCCGAAGCTGTCGGTAATGACATGCGCATTCTTGTTACGGAGATGGCCGGTCGGGCCTCGGTAGAGCTCAAGAGTCGCGAGCTCGGTCTCGACCTGACCGGCCATCCAGAGACCGTGGGCGCGGTGGTTGCGGCCGTGAAGGCCAAAGAGGCGCAGGGCTGGTCATTCGAGGCCGCCGATGCCTCCTTTGAGCTGCTGGTGCGCGAGCAACTGGGCGCTAGGGCCGGTGCTGTGACGCCTTTCACGCTGGAGTCCTACCGAGTGTCGGTGGAGCATCGAGCCGATGCCGATGTTCTCAGTGAGGCGACGGTGAAGGTGCGAGTGAACGGCGAGCGGGTCATTACTACCGCTGAGGGCAACGGCCCGGTGAGCGCGCTGGACCACGCGCTGCGGGAGGCTCTGGTGCAGCAGTTCCCGAGGCTGGGCAGTCTGGGGCTTGCCGACTACAAGGTCCGCATCTTGGAAGGCAAGCACGGCACTGATGCTGTGACTCGGGTGCTCATTGACACCAGTGACGGCCAACGTAGCTGGACCACCGTAGGCGTGCACGACAATGTGATTGAAGCATCCTGGCAGGCGCTGCTGGACGCTATCGTCTACGGCCTGCTCCCACAGCAATCTGGCGCCACTGGAAACACTGCCGTCGCGCCGCCGGTGTGGTCGGTCAGTGGAGGTTCAGCGGTAGATTCCGCGCCCACCGATGCGGAGTCAACGGTTTCGGTCGGGTAGAGTCGTTAGCCGGAGATAGCCGCGCTGTTCGGAGTATCGTTGGTGCACGGTTTTTTTCGTCATGGGGTATGGGGTAATTGGCAGCCCAACGGTTTCTGGATCCGTTAGTCTAGGTTCGAGTCCTGGTACCCCAGCTGCACCATCGCTCGGCCCCGTCGTCTAGAGGCCTAGGACGCCGCCCTCTCAAGGCGGTAACGCCGGTTCGAATCCGGTCGGGGCTACAAACGAAGTGCGTTGCCCGCCGGGGTTCGAACCCGGTGGTGCGGCCGAATCCGGTCGGGGCTACCGAAAGGGTGGAGTGTGTTCGCGCAGATCGCGAACCAAATTTCGTCCGCATATGGCATGGGCCATTTGATCATGGTTTCGGAGTGTTCTGGCAGGCGTTCGTAGTCTCGGACCAGGCGACGGTAGCGGACAAGTCATACGGCAGGGCCGTCATCAGTGACGGTAGGCGTGGGTACGGTGGCGGATGTCAAAGACGGAAACTTCTTGCTTGCTTTTGTCGATTTCGTAGAGGACCCGCCAATAACGCATCAGTCGGGCACTCCAGATGCCATCGAAAGGCTCATGTAACGCTTTACCCAGTCTATAAGGATTCACCAGAAGTGGCCCAGTAATGAACTCGACGGCAGCAACAGCCACATCATGGGGAAGTTTACTGGTAATAGCACGACGAGCCGGAGGCGTAACAGTAACTTCATACCGACTATCAGAATGATTCACTGCCGCTCGTTTAGTAAATCCCGTACCGCCCGTGCTCCCCGCACTACATCTCCTCGAGCTACTGCCTGACGACCCTCAACTAAGTTTTGTACGGCTTCCGAGTCGGACAGCACGTCAACGGTTTCCTGGAGTTCTTCTAAGAGATCAGCAGGCACAATAGCGGCAATACGGTTACCGTGAGAAACCAGTTTGACGACCCGACCATGAGCAACCACATTTAATGCCGTACCCAACCGATCCGGGTGTGTGATCAGCTCCTCCACAGACATATCGCGCGCCAGCATGCTCATGCCTCCCAGCTTAACCCATAACCAGAGTTACTAGACCGTGTGCGATCGGCGAAAGTCAGCGAACGCAGCCGAATCCGGTCGGGCATACAGCAAAGTGAGTGTTCGTTAGCTAACGAACACTCACTTTGCTGTATGCGGCCAATGTCGTCCTTTCGTCTAGTAATTACACTCCGATCAGCCAAATGAATTGCCGCAACTTGGCCGCATCCGTGGTGCGTCATTCGCTTGTGGATGAGCCTCTCACAGCCGAGCGCATGTTGTTTGCCCAGCTCAAAGCGGATTTATTCTCGCTCGAGCGGAGACGATGGCCGCTCCGCCGCTGCTAGTCATAGATGTGGCTGTCACTAAAACGTGCCCGCGACACGCCTAAACCCCATACGGGGTGGCCGGAGTTCAGGCGGTTCCGCTAGTCTGCAGTCCCGACGAGCATTCTTATGCTGCGGACTCATAACCGTTTCTTCCCTATATTACGAGGTAAGTCATGAAAAAATTTGTAGCGGCCGCGGCTCTCGCGGTTGCCCTGTCTGCTGCCTCCGCCGCTCCGGCGTTGGCTGCTGACACTGATCAAGGCGCAGGTGCGCCAGCCCCGAGCCAGCTATCCGCTTGTAACCAGGGCGGCTCTGGAACCACCGGCACCGGCTGGTGCAACCGCAGCACCTCAGGCGGCGACAATAACCACTCAGGTGGCACCGGCACCGGCTGGTGCAACCGCAGCACCTCAGGCGGCGACAACCATGGCGGCGGCTCTTGGTGCGACAAGAAGCACCATGGCACCCACGAGACTGGAACTCCTGGAACCTCAGGAACTCCTGGACACAAAAACTGCTGGTGCAACAAGCACACCAGCACCCCACCTCCGACGACCTCGGAAACTCCAGCTCCGTCCACCACGCCGGTTGCTAGCCACCTTCCCACCACGGGTGCTTCCACTGGCATCATCGCCGGTGTTGCCGCGCTGATGGTTGCTGGCGGTATCTTTGCGGTTCGTGTTGCTCGTCGTCGTGGCCGTCACGCCGGAGCTGCCGCATAACTTTCGGTATAGTTTGGTTAGCCAGCACGGTGTTTAGCCAACATGTTTGGCTGCCATGTACTAGCCGCAAAGAAAGCAGTATCTGCAACAAAGGTTGGGCCCTAGGGCCCAACCTTTGTTGCTTTTCCAACCTTTGTGCGGCGTTCTAAAAAGCTCATTTCAGAAGAACTAACGCGATCCCTTATTTCTCCGTGTGGGGCTCGCTGAGCTGCCGCGCGGCGCGTAGTACCGCCGAAGCGTACTTCGCGCCTGGTTTGCGACCCAGCCGCTGAATTGGTCCAGAAATGCTCACCGCGGCGATGACCCCATTCTGCGGGCCCCATACCGGCGCTGATACCGAGGCCACTCCGGGCTCACGTTCACCCACGCTTGCCGCCCATCCGTTGCGGCGTGTTTCCGCGAGCGTTCGAGCAGAGAATTTAGCGCCGGGGAACTTGGCGTGTAGTACTGCTTGGGTGGTCAGCTCCGCGGGTTCCCATGCCAGCAGCACGTGGGCGCCGGAGCCGGCGGTCAACGGAAGCACCGAGCCCAGCGGAATGGTGTCCCGCAGGCCGCTTGCACGTTCGGCGACCGCGACGCAGACCCGCCCCTCGCCGCGCCGGAGATACAGCTGCGCACTTTCGCCGGTGAGGTCCCGCAGCTCAATCAGCACTGGGCGGGCTATGGAGATCAACAGATCTGGTGTCGCGTTTGTGTACTGAGACAGTCGTGGTCCCAGTTTGAACTGTCCCGCTGCGTCTCGCGTGAGCAGTCCGTGCGCTTCAAGCGCTTGCGCGAGCCGATGCGCGGTGGCTCGCGGTAGCCCCGTACGCGTGATCAATTCGGCCAGACTCGCTCCGTGAACACTTGCGTCCATGACGGCGACCGCTTTGTCTAGCACGCCGACTCCGCTGCTAAGCTTTCCCATAGAACGAAACTACCATCTCATATAATGAAACGTTGCCGCTGTGTCCGATCTCCGTCGCTCGGCTTGCTCTACGTAGCGAACTCCCTTGATCGCGGCCAGCGGATATCCCCTTGGCATTACCGCATTGGAGGGCTGTTTTATGGGTCAGACTCTTGCCGAGAAACTTTGGCAATCACATGTTGTTTATAGCGCGCAGGGCGAGCCCGATTTGCTCTACATCGATCTGCATCTAACGCATGAAGTGACGAGTCCGCAAGCTTTCGACGGGCTTCGTGCCGCTGACCGGAGGGTGCGCCGTCCCGATCTCACGATAGCCACCGAGGACCACAATGTGCCCACTACCGACATCGACCGCCCGATCGTTGATCCGGTCTCGCGCACCCAAGTAGAGACGCTCCGGCGCAACTGCTCAGAGTTTGGGGTGCGGCTACACAAACTCGGCGATGACGATCAGGGCATTGTGCACGTCATTGGCCCGCAGCTCGGGCTGACGCAACCTGGCATGACGGTAGTATGCGGCGATAGCCACACCGCTACCCACGGCGCGTTCGGCGCGTTGGCATTTGGCATCGGAACCAGCGAGGTAGAGCACGTGCTGGCCACGCAAACCCTGTCGCTACGGCCGTTCAAGACCATGGCTGTGAACGTCAGCGGGCATCTCAGCAGCGATGTCACCGCTAAGGACCTGATACTTGCGCTGATTGCGCAGATCGGAACCGCGGGTGGTCAAGGCTACGTTATCGAGTATCGCGGCGAAGCTATCGAAGCTCTCTCGATGGAAGCCCGCATGACGATTTGCAACATGTCGATTGAGGCTGGCGCCCGCGCTGGAATGATCGCACCGGACGAGACGACGCTGGCCTATGTGCGCGGCCGACAGTATGCGCCGCGCGGGGAGCAATGGGATAAAGCCGTTGCCTACTGGCGCACGTTGCATACTGATTCCGACGCCGTCTTCGACCACGAGGTGAATATTGACGCCTCGGAGGTCACGCCGTTTGTTACCTGGGGAACGAACCCGGCTCAGGGTGCGCCGTTGTCAGCGAACGTCCCCGATCCCGCGCGGATGAGCGATCCCGCCGAGCGTGCCTCCGCGCAGCGGGCGCTGGAGTACATGGGCCTCAAGCCAGGAGTTGCGCTGCGTGACATTGACGTCGATACGGTGTTTGTCGGTTCGTGTACCAATGGCCGAATCGAAGATCTACGACTTGCCGCGGAGGTGATCCGCGGTCACACAGTGGCGTCGAGTGTGCGGATGCTGGTGGTACCTGGTTCGGTGCGAGTTCGGCTACAGGCGGAAGCTGAGGGCTTGCATGAGGTCTTTACCCGAGCTGGTGCGCAGTGGCGAGGGGCAGGATGTTCGATGTGTCTGGGGATGAATCCTGACACGTTGTCACCGGGTGAGCGCAGCGCCTCCACATCCAACCGCAACTTCGAGGGTCGTCAGGGTGTAGGTGGCCGTACTCACCTAGTGTCGCCCGCCGTCGCAGCCGCAACCGCGGTAACTGGTCATCTTAGTGCACCCGCTGATTTGCCAGTCCGCGTTCTCGTATAAGCCGTTGCTTGATCGGATCCAAAGGAGTAACAATATGAAAAGTTTTATTGAACATGTCGGACAAGCGATACCGTTGCGCCGAAGTAATGTCGACACCGATCAGATCATTCCATCGGCGTACTTGAAGCGGGTCAGCCGAACTGGCTTTGCTGATGGTTTGTTTTCAGCATGGCGTAAGGATCCAGACTTTGTGCTTAATAAAACTGAATACTCTGGTGCGAGCATTTTAGTTACTGGTCCTGAATTTGGTACTGGATCGTCTCGGGAACACGCGGTATGGGCTTTACAAGATTATGGGTTTCGAGTTGTTATATCGCCACGGTTCGCTGATATTTTCCGAAGCAATTCATTGAAAAGCGGATTACTTACCGTCACACTTCCTGATGAGCAGACTTCGACGCTCTCCGAGCTCATTGAGGCTGATCCAACTACGCCAGTCACCGTGGATTTAGCGGCGCGACAAGTGCGGATTGCTGGGCTGTGCTGGGGCTTCGAACTCGACGACTACACCCGCTGGCGCCTGATGGAAGGTCTGGATGACATCAATTTAACCCTGCGCCACGCCGAAGCGATCAGGAAATTTGAAGTAGCTCGCGCTGAGTGGCTGCCAAGGATTCCCAGCACTGTATAACTGTGTTCAGTATGCATACAATGAACACCGGGATCAGTAATTTCCTTGGGATATAAGGGTTTTTCTCTTGCCTTATCGATTGTATAAATCTTTGGTTTATCGGTCAGCGCTCAGCCCGCTGGCAACGAGTCCAAGGTCGCATGCCCAATGTGATGGTTTGGGTGTTTGTCAGTAAGGGTGTTGACCCTTACGGTTCGCCTGGAGGGGGTATTAGATGCCGAATCCTCAAGGAGGGAACCGTGAACAAGACCGATCTCGCCGAGGCGATTGCCGCGCGTTTAGGCGTGAGCCGCAAAGATGCCTCCGCTGTGGTGGAAGCTGTAATTGAAGAAATCACTGCGGCGGTTGCTAAGGGTGAAAAAGTTTCGTTAACCGGATTTGGTGTATTTGATAAAAAAGAACGCCAAGCTCGGATGGCGCGTAATCCGCGTACTGGCGAAGCAGTCAGGGTTGATAAAAGCTCCGCACCAGCATTTCGGCCAGGTCAAGCATTTAAAGACTTGGTCGCCGGTCGGGCATAGCTCGGGTTGTACGTACAGACTGGCCACTCCGCACGGGCGGAGTGGCCAGTTTTACCATATGCGTTATTTATGCGTTCTGCGTTACTTATTCTTATAATTCTTTTTAGATGAAATGTCCGTGTTCGGCTAAATGTCCATATCCTGAAGTGGCAGCGTGATTAATGTGAGCTGCTCAATGCGACCACTGTTGTCACACAGCCACCGCACGCGTTGACCCGGCCGCAATAGCCGCAGCTGCGCCGAAAGCGCCCCGGTGCGCATCTCCAGCGTGCTTCCGTCGTCGCGTACCACACTGCCGGATCGGGTAGCAGCGTCAAACGTTGCCACGGTGCCTTGCTCGTGTGGGCTACAACGCATTCTCCAATACTAGCGGAACTTCTTATTGAAATTGGTTATCATTTCATTTAAGCTTTACTGGAGAAAACGCACATGAACGTGAAGAACAGTTCCTCGTGTCGACATCGACTAACCTTGCCCCTTACGGGGTGGTGCACGATAAAAATTTTTGCACAAGTTCTCTTAACTTGGCAAAAATACGCTGCCGTTGACCTGGTCGCTGCATCGACGATGAGAGCAGTAGCGTGCAATCGTGCACCATGTCACGAGCCGACACGCTTAATGCCGTACCTCGCTCTGTCGCACATTCACAGCAGTTAGGTGGAAGAATGTGTGGTCGGTGGCCGCGATGGGCGCTGTGTTGAGTGTGTTGGGCGAGGATGGATGGCATGGTTGCAGCGTTAGTGCCAGTGGGGCACTCCGTTGGGCCGTTGTTCACTCCCAGCGGCGAGCAAGACCCAGACAGCTACGAGATCCGCTACGCCGACGGCATTTTCTCCATCGACCACGAAGAGCTCAGGGTCTGGGCGCTGACGCATGGCGACCCCGCGACGATTAATGAGGATCCGCCGTCTCGAGAGCGGGTCATCCGTAAGGCTACTGAGCTGGAATCTAATACCACCAATCAAGTAATCGACCGGCTCTGCGATGTGGGGTTATTAGTGGAATTTGAGCGGCGAACTGAACAAGCCCGAGATTTCGCCTATCGGCATCAAGTGGAACCACTCGCGGTCGGACTGGGCAATACACCCGACACCCCGTGGTACTTTCGGATGGGTTTACCTAGCACACCGCGGATCATGGTGGGTCGTGACGCTTACCACTTGTGGACGTTTGCGCATCGGCATGCTTCTCTTTGGGATGCGTGCGAGTATCTAGCGGCAGACCGACAAGCCGAAGCAGTCGCGAGAGCCGGATCTGATGTTGACCCAGATCGGATTTTAGCCCACTTTCTCGACGCGTTACCGGCTATGATTGCTACATCATGCGCATACGTGGACAGGGTGAGGTGAGCCCAATGGTGAAGATGGTGCGCCGCCAGCGACCCGCTGAACCTGCCATCCCAGCCGGCAGTTTGGTTGGCGGGGCAACGCCGAGCACTAGATATGTTCGCGGTCTGGTCGAACGTGGAATTGGGCGTCCAGAACGGCTCGCTCCGAGCGTCGCTCTACCTGGGGTCCCACGTGAGACGTTGACTTTTGAAGATCGGCCGGCGGTGGGAGCAACGGGTTCTGGAGTCCCCCCTGATACACGATTCTCTCTCCGGGACCCCGTGCCGATGGTTGTTGTGTCTAAAGCTCCTCGTTCGCCTTCCGAGAAGAAAACAGTCGCTAGTGGACCAAATGTTTCCACAACTCGACCGCGAAATGCCCCTCCTGGTAGTAGGGGGGGCGGGAAAAAGCTGGGAAAGTCCTAGTTATGAGCTAGTAAAACTTGACAAGACCAGGGTCCATCTGGCCAAATAGCACCTGAACATATAGCTATATCTGTATCAACTAAAGTATTGATCATCCGAGCGTGTTGATAGGTCGTTGGGGAAGGCGTACCTAACACCGGGAGGATGATATGCAAGCACGGGGTGTTTTGTACGTGCATTCGTGCCCGGCTGCCGTTTGCCCGCATATTGAGTGGGCGGTAGCACGGGTCCTTGGCATACCCGCGCGCCTGGAATGGTCTGCGCAAGGTGCCGATCCGGGTGTGCTGCGTGCGCAGTGCGAGTGGTCAGGCAAGGCGGGTACCGCCGGAGAACTCGCGAGCGCACTGCGCACATGGGGCATGATCCGGTTCGAAGTGACCGAAGATCCCGGCCACGGCGCCGACGGCGAGCGTATCGCTCATGTGCCCGGCCACGGCACCCATCGCACCGCCATGAGCGCCAACGGCGACGTCTTGATCTCTGAGGACCGCATTCGCTCCGTAATGGCTCAAGCCCGCAACTACGATGCCCTTAAGCATGGTCTGGATAAGCTGCTGGGAAGCGCCTGGGACGCCGAGCTCGAGCCCTACCGGCACGCCGGAGAAGGCGCCACCGTCAGCTGGCTCCAGCAAGTCAGTTAACAGCTAATTGGGCCCTCTTTTACGCCCATTCCCCGGAGGCCTAGGTGGCGTGGAAGGTTTGGTAGTAGGCGTACCGGGTGGAAGGGGGACGGTTCGGCGAGGCGGCATGGTCCCCGCTGAACTAGAATCCGCTAGCTCCGTTCGAAACGCCGCCAGTTCGTCGGGGTAACAAGCTAAAAGCTCCCGCTGCGCTGCCTTTCGCAGTGGGTTTACTCGCTCGTCCAGTTCTCGATTGATGTCTGAAGAGAAGCGGCGCGTTAGGTACCGCTGGTCGCACCAGCGGCCGTGGGTTCTGACCAGGAAATCCAGCAGCTCAAACCGTTTTTGGGCCTTATCAGGGTCCCATCCTTGTACGGGTAGATGCCGTTTTCCGAACTCGAAATTTCGGTTGATTATTTCGCCCAAAGTGGTTTGCGTTTTTATACGGAGCTTTTCCAGTGCTTCTCGCCACGAGTCTAGTATCAATGGATGCTCTAGCTCAGGCGTTGGAGGCTGCTCGATGACATCCTTGCGGACTACCTCAAGAAACGGGCCGCCGTCCATATCATGTAATTCGGTCACTCGCGGAGTTTGCGCATAACCCTCAATCAAGCCACGCTCATAAGCCCACGGTATGAAAGTTCGCCTTTCGGGGGTTCGGCCAAGCTGGGGTCATGACCGTCCTTTTCGAGCTTTTGGCGGATAAGATCAGCCAGTTCCTCCTGATGAGCCGCCAGCAGGGCCAAGTCCGCTGAATCTAGGTCATCGGGAGCGAATGGCGGGGCTGCCCTCGCTTGTATAGCGCGGCGTTGGCACACCCCCTCATGGCGAGTCCGCACCATTTTAAGCTCAGCCCTGAGCCCGTCCGCCGCCGGTAGACCTGAGTAGGCGGCTTGTGCGACCGTTACCTGTAGGCGAGCCCTCGATAGTAAGAGCGCATCAGCCCAGTGGTCTATCCACACTGGTTCGGCGAGCAACCCGGGTAGCTCCTGTGGGACGCTCTTACCGGTTGCCTCGGCGAGAACACAAGCACGAAAGTTGCTCAGGTTGGATTCAAACAGTTTCACCAACTCTGCTCTGGACAAGTTGACGGGAAGCCTCGATACGCCGTCGACGTGGATAGTGCCTGGTTGTCGAACAGACTCCATCAGCGGACCTTATCTCAAAGCCACCGCGCGGGCAGCAAAAACGTCCCGCTGGTGTACATCTGTAGGCGCGAGGGGCGCAGCACCTACTTGGCCCCTACAGCGGGATGTTTCCGTGCGCACCGCGGGCAGGCGGGGCGTCGGCTAGGGCCTGTGCGATCCGGCGCCGGGTTACTCCTGGTTCGATGATCTCGTCAATCACCCCGAGCTCTAGCGCGCGGCTCACTCCGCCGGCAGTGCGTTCATGCTGGGCGATGAGCTCGGTGCGCAGTTTCTCCCGTTCTTCGCCGGGAACGCCGGCAAGCTTCTTGCGGTACAGCACGTTCACCGCCGCCGAAGCGCCCATCACAGCCACCTCGGCTCGCGGCCAGGCGAACACGGCGGTTGCCCCTAGCGAGCGGGAATTCATCGCAATGTAGGCACCCCCATATGCCTTTCGTGTGACCAGAGTGACCCGCGGAACCACCGCTTCAGCAAATGCATGCAGCAGCTTTGCGCCGCGCCGCACCACGCCGTCCCACTCCTGACCCACACCGGGTAGGTAGCCAGGAACGTCCACCAGCACAACCAGCGGTACTCCCAGCGCGTCGCAGAGTCGCACGAACCGCGCCGACTTCTCGGCCGACGTGGCATCCAGACAGCCGCCTAGCCGAAGCGGGTTGTTGGCGATCACACCAACGGTACGCCCGGCGAACCGACCCAGCGACGTCACGATATTGGGTGACCACTTCGCGTGCAGCTCCACGCCGGGAGCGTCCAGCAGCAGGTCAACCACTTTACGCACGTCATAGGCCCGGTTGGCCGCATCTGGATACTGCGCGCCAATATCGTGGTCAGGGTCGTTCTCCGCAACGTCAACCGGGCTGAGCTGACCTTGATGGCCGAGCAGCACCGAAAGAACCCGCGCCTGCTCGATCGCTTCGATGTCGGTCTTGCTGACGATGTGCACCACGCCGCTACGACGCCCATGCGGCTCTGGACCGCCCAGGCGCTCCATATCCACGTCTTCGCCGGTCACTGAGCGCACTACCTCAGGACCCGTGACGAACACGCGACCGGCCGGTCCCATGATCACGATGTCGGTGAGAGCAGGGCCATATGCGGCACCGCCTGCCGCTGGGCCTAGCACCACCGAGATCTGCGGCACCTTACCCGAGGCGCGCACCATCGCGGCAAACACCAGACCGACGCCGTCGAGCGCCTCCACGCCTTCGGCCAGCCGCGCACCGCCCGAATGCCATAAGCCGATCACCGGAATGCGGTCGGACACCGCCGTGTCGATGGCTTGCGCGACATGTGCGCAACCTGCTGAGCCCATGGCCCCGCCCATCAAGCGCGGGTCCGATGCGAACGCGACCGCGCTCTGCCCGTCAATCTCCCCGCGAGCGACAACTACACCAGAGCTGTCTTGGTGGATCAGTAGCCGCAAGGTGCCGGAATCGAACAGCGCTCGCAGCCGGACCTGTGGGTCGCGAAAGTTCTCCGGCTCATCTGTAACAGCCGTGGAGCTAGGCTGGCGAAGCGGCGTTGCTACAGGAGGTGCTGCTGTGGGTGTCGGCATAGTGATCTCCGGGTAGGTGAGCGATGCGCTATACGGCAGTGAAAGCGACCGCAACGTTATGGCCGCCGAAGCCGAACGAATCGTTGACCGCGGCTTGAATTGTTGCCTCTCGAGGTTTGGTGGCAATGTCGAGCCGCACTCGCTCGTCGAGCTCCTCGAGGTTGATCGTGGGTGGAATAACGCCGTGGTAGATCGCCAACACGGTGGCAATTGCCTCGACGGTGCCAGCAGCACCGAGCAGGTGACCCAGACTGCCCTTGGGTGCGGTAACCACTGCGTGGTCACCGATTGCGGCGCGGATGGCTTCAGCTTCAGGCGCGTCACCGGCAGGCGTGGAGGTGGCGTGGGCGTTAACATGCGTCACGTCGCGCCGATCCAGGCCGGCGGCACGCAGGGCCGCGGTAATAGCTCTAGCGGCTCCAGCTCCTTGCGGGTGCGGCTGCACCACATCGTGAGCATCGGAGGTCACGCCGGCGCCGGCAAGCGCGGCATAGATACGCACACCACGGGCCTGGGCATGGTCGGCCCGCTCCAATACGATGGCACCCGCGCCTTCAGCGAGCACGAACCCATCGCGGGCCTTGTCAAACGGTCGGGAAGCGCGCTGGGGCTCGTCATTGCGAGTGGATAGGGCACGCATCTGGGAGAAACCGCTGAGCACCAACGGATGGATACATGCCTCAGCCCCGCCGACGAGCACCATGTCGGCACGGCCGGCTCGAATGATGTCCAGGCCCAACGACAGCGACTCCGCACCCGAGGCGCAGGCTGAAACGGTGGTGTGCGCTCCAGCGCGAGCACCAAGGTCGAGACCGACCATGGCCGCGGGGCCGTTGGGCATCAGCATGGGCACCGACAACGGAGAGACCCGTTTGTATCCATCGGTGCGGCGGATGTGTTCTTGGCTGAGCACGGTTAATACTCCGGCAAAGCCGCTACCGACGGCGACCGCGAGCCGTTCGGGATCGATTTCTGGCGTTCCGGCGTCAGCCCATGCTTCACGGGCGGCCACGATTGCAACCTGTGTGCAACGGTCCATGCGCCGCGCCTGAACGGGTTTGATTTTTTCCGTTGGCTCCTGTGCGAGTGAAGCGGCGATCTTCACCGGTAGCTCTTGCGCCCACTGCGTTTCCAGCGCGCGCACACCGCAGCGTCCGGCCAACAAGCCGTCCCAGGTACTGGCAACATCGCCACCGAGCGGGGTGGTTGCACCCAGCCCGGTGACGACGACGCACTCGTGGTGAGAATTCACTTCTGCCGCTTCGAGATGTAGGAGACGGCGTCCCCTACGGTCTTGAGCTGCTGGACGTCCTCATCGGGGATTTCCACGCCGAACCTGTCCTGCGCGGCCATCACGACCTCCACCATGGACAGCGAGTCGACTTCCAAGTCGTCAGTGAACGACTTGTCGTCGGTGGCGTTTGCCGGATCGACGTCTGCGATCTCTTCTAGAATTTCTGCGAGTCCCTGCCGAATCTCGGCGTCGGTTGCTGGCTGGCTCACGTGATTTCCTCTCATATGCCGGTAGTGAAACGCACGTTGGCCGGATGCCAGAGCGCGCGCAGGTAGCTTACGGACTCGCAATGACCTGCCCGGCGTAGGTGAGGCCTCCGCCGAATCCGAATAGCAGTACAGGAGCTCCCGACGGGATCTGGCGTTGCTCGGTGAGCTTGGACAGTGCCATGGGAATTGACGCCGAGGACGTGTTTCCGGACTCAATGATGTCTCGCGCGACCACGGCAGCACCAAGCCCAAGTTTTCCGGCGATCAAATCAACGATCCGCACGTTGGCTTGGTGCGGAATGAACGCGGCAAGCTCCGCGGGTTCGATGCCGGCTTGCTTGCAAGCCGACATCGCAATGGGCGCGAGGGAACTGGTAGCCCAGCGAAACACTTTCTGACCATCTTGCTGGATTTTTCCGTCGCGGCTTTCCACACGCAGGGTTGAGCCTTGCACGCCGTCACTGCCCCACACCACTGGACCGATACCTTCAGTATCGGACGCGCTCACGACTGCCGCGCCCGCGCCATCTCCGAAGATCACGCAGGTAGTGCGGTCGTTCCAGTCCGTCCAATCCGAGAGCTTCTCGGCACCAATGACCAGCGCGTGGCGTGCTGAACCGGCCAAGATCGCATGGTGGGCGGTAGCCAGGGCGTAACTAAAACCTGAACATGCGGTGTTGATGTCGTAAGCGGCAGGCGCATTGATGTGCAGCGCGGCGGCGACCTGAGTGGCCACGTTTGGTAGCGGTATGACTGGGGTGCAGGTAGCAACGGTAACCAAATCGATCGCGCTGGCCGCCAACCCACTCGCCTCTAGCGCCTTCACCGCGGCCGCCGTGGCCATATCCGTCACTGACTCCTCGGGAGCGGCGATATGGCGAGTCCGCACCCCCACCCGGGAGCGAATCCACTCGTCAGTGGTGTCGATGCGGCTAGACAGTTCGGCATTGGTCACGATCCGAGACGGTTGGTAGTGCCCCAGCGCGACGACGCGCGCACCCCTACCGGGGAGGATCGTCGGAAGCGAGAAACTCATGCTGGTGTCCTTGCTGTGCTGCTCAGGGATTGGTGGCTGGCCTCAGCGTTGAGCCCGGAATCAGTTTGCACCCGGGCTACAGGTTGACCGTTTGCCACAGGATCGCCAGGATCGGCAAGCCATTCGGTGAGTATGCCGGTACCTGGCGCTTTTATCGGCACATCTCCTTGCCGATTGCGCACCAACCCGATAGTTGTGGTGCGGTCAACCCAAGCGCCTTCGGTGAGCTCGGCAGGCTCAAAAATACCGGCCGCCGCGGTGACCACAATCTGAAAGTGCATAGAAGGTTCGCTGCTGAGCGGCCCGTGGCGGGCAATCAGAGCCCGCGCGGCTGCCAGGTCGTCGGGGGTATTGATCGCAAGCAGTTCGATGCCTCTAAACTCGACGCCTCTCAATTCGGTGCCTCTAAGCCCGCCCCCTTTAAGTTCACGCCGCGCGAGCCCGATCAGGGTGCCAGCGGGTGGAAGCTCGATGATGGCGGTGACGCCTAAATCAACCAGGCACGCCTGGCATAGGTCCCAACGAACCGGAAGGGTCAGCTGTGCCACCAGGCGACTTAGCGTTGCCGTACCTGAGTGCACTGCCGTGCCGTCAGCGTTAGAGATCATGATCTTGTGTGGATCGCTGACCGTGATTCCCATCGCCAACCGGGCCAAGGCATCCTGCGCTGGTTGCATGGCTGCCGTGTGGAAGGCGCCCGCGACTTCCAATGGGACTACTCGCGTGCGAGGTGGCGGATGCTCAGCAAGTTGTTGCAGACCTTTCAGTGGGCCGGCGACGACGACTTGACTCGCGCTGTTGCGGTTAGCCGCGAATAGACCCGCCGCGGCCACATGTTCGGCCACCGTCTCTGGGTCTCCGCCCAGCAGCGCGCTCATGCCGGTGGGGGCCAGCGCGCAGGCTGCGGCCATCTGCGCCCCCCGAAGGGCGGCGAGGCCGATTGCCGCTTCCGCGCTGAGCACGCCCGACAGCTGCGCCGCCACGATCTCACCTACGCTGTGCCCGGCGACTACGCTGACGTCGTCCATCGGCAACTGGGCCGCGGCGAGCAGCCCCGCGGCAACCAGTAGCGGCTGAGTTTTGGCAGTGTCTTTGATCTCGGCCGCATCGGCCACTGTGCCGAGCCGAAGCAGGTCAGTTCCAGCTAGCTGCGACCACCAGCTCAGTTGGGCGGCCGCGCGGGGCAGCTCCAGCCATGGGGTGAGGAAACCAGGCTTCTGCGCACCTTGCCCCGGTGCTACTACGGCTACGACCATATTCGAAGCTTTATGGTTACTCACCAGTCAGTCAAATTAGAGTTGGGATTTAGTTGAGGATGTACTTGCACCGTCGCCTCGCCGTTACCGTCACAGCCGCTAGTTCGCGTAGGTGTTGATGGCATCGTGCAGTCGTTGCGCCGGATACTCCCCGCGACGCACCAGCTCGCGCAGCACGGCCACGGTGATCGACTCCGCGTCAACATGGAAAAACCTACGTAACGCGGCGCGGGTATCCGAGCGCCCGAATCCATCGGTGCCTAGGCTGGTGTAGTCACCAGGTACCCACCGAGCGATCTGGTCAGGCACCAAGCGCATCCAGTCGCTCACCGCGACGAACGGCCCAGTGGCGCCAGCAAGTTTGCTGGTCACATACGGCGTGCGACCCGGTTGGTCGGGCCGCAGTAGCACCGCCTGTTCGGCAGCCACCGCGTCGCGTCGTAGCTCGTTCCACGACGTTACCGACCACACATCGGCGCCCACGCCCCAGTCTTGGGCCAGCATCTGTTGTGCCCGCACTGCCCACGGCAGTGCCACGCCGGAGGCAAGAATCTGGGCAGCCGGCGCAGCTGAGCCCAGTAACTCTTTCGGCGCAGCCGAACTCAGTAACTCTTTCGGCGCAGCCGAACTCAGCAAGTCTTTCGGCGCAGCCGAGTAGAGATAAAGACCACGCCGCACGCCGTCGACATCCAGGTTTTCTGGAGCGGCAGGTTGTGCCACGGGCTCGTTGTAGATGGTGAGGTAGTAGAAGACGTTGGGGTCCACATCAGGTTGTGGCTCGCCGTACATCCGACGCAGTCCGTGCTCCACGATGATCGCGACCTCATAGGACCACGCCGGGTCATAGGCGACCACGGCAGGATTGCTGGCCGCCAGCAGTTGGGAGTGGCCATCTTGGTGTTGCAGACCCTCGCCGTTGAGCGTGGTGCGCCCCGCCGTTGCACCAAGGATGAAGCCCCGGGCCATTTGGTCAGCTGCCTGCCAAAATGCGTCGCCTGTGCGCTGGAAACCGAACATGGAGTAGAAGATGTACACCGGGATCATGTGCTCGCCGTGGGTGGCATATGAGCTGCCCGCCGCGGTGAACGATGCCGCCGAGCCCGCCTCGTTGATCCCCTCGTGCAGGATCTGACCGGATTCAGTCTCCTTGTAGGCCAGCATCAGCTCCCGGTCCACACTGGTATAGCGCTGGCCTAGGTGAGAGTAAATCTTTGCGGTAGGAAACAGCGAATCCATTCCGAAAGTGCGGGCCTCATCGGGGATAATCGGCACAAACCTGCGCCCGATTTCTCGGTCTTTCATCAGGTCTTTGAGAATACGAACGAACGCCATCGTTGTGGCAACTGACTGCTTCCCCGAGCCTTTCATAAACGGGGCATACGTCGAAGTGGGCGGCAGCGCAAGCGGTTTAGCTCGCACACTGCGCTGCGGCAATGGACCGCCGAGTTCCTGGCGTCGCCGCATGAGGTACTCGAACTCGGCGGAATCCTTACCCGGGTGGTAATAAGGTGGCAGCGTTTTGTCCAGTGCCGAATCGGGAATCGGTAGTCGCAGTCGATCCCGGAAGCCCGCTAGATCTTCCGCGGCGAGTTTTTTCATCTGGTGAGTGGCGTTACGGGACTCGAAGTGACTGCCCAGCGTCCAGCCCTTCACCGTCTTGGCCAGAATCACGGTTGGTCTCCCAGTATGGGTCACCGCCGCGTGATAGGCCGCATACAGCTTGCGGTAGTCGTGCCCGCCGCGACGCAGCTTCCACACCTCGTCATCGGAGAGCTGCTCCACCAGCGCCTTGGCGCGCGGGTCGCGGCCGAAGAAGTGTTCCCGAACGTACCCGCCGGATTCGGCTTTGTATGTTTGATAGTCCCCGTCCAGGGTCTCGTTCATGATTTTGAGCAGTGCCCCGTCGGTATCCGCGGCTAATAGTGCATCCCACTCTCGGCCCCATACCACTTTGATTACATTCCAGCCCGCACCGCGGAAGATGCCTTCGAGCTCTTGAATGATTTTGCCGTTGCCCCGCACTGGACCGTCGAGCCGTTGCAGATTGCAGTTGACCACAAAGGTGAGGTTGTCCAGCTGCTCGCGCGCGGCCACACCGATGGCACCTAACGATTCTGGCTCATCCATCTCCCCATCACCCAAGAATGCCCAGACCCGCTGGTCACTGGTGTCCTTGAAGTCACGTGCCATCAAGTAGCGGTTGAACCTAGCTTGATAGATGGCGCCGATAGGCCCCAATCCCATGGATACGGTGGGAAACTCCCAGAAATCTGGCATAAGCCGGGGGTGTGGGTAGCTTGATAGGCCACCACCGGGATGGGAGAGCTCCTGACGGAAGCCATCCAGCTGATCCTGGCTGAGCCGGCCCTCCAGAAAGGCGCGGGCGTACATGCCGGGTGAGGCGTGCCCTTGAAAGAAGATCTGGTCGCCTCCGCCGGGGTGTTCTTTTCCACGGAAGAAGTGGTTAAAGCCCACCTCATACATCGCGGCTGAGGATGCATACGTAGAGATGTGGCCGCCGACCTCAACTCCGGGACGCTGCGCTCGGTGCACCATGATCGCGGCATTCCAGCGGATGTAGGAACGAATGCGCCGCTCTAGCTCCTCATCGCCGGGGAACGCCGGCTCCTGCTCCGGGGGGATGGTGTTGACGTAGTCGGTGCTGCGTAGCTCCCCTACGCTGACGTTGCTGGCACCGGCGTGGCGCAGCAGCGTGTGCATGAGATAGCGAGCGCGCGGTTCACCAGCATGTTCGACTACCGCATCCAGCGATTCGAGCCATTCGCGAGTCTCTTCGGGGTCGATGTCCACCGTGGTCCCTTACGTCAGTGCGGTCGGTTTTTCACTTGGTGTCGACGCTACCGTCTCGGATGCGGTCGCTCGGAGCCAAGCTTGGGACGCCTCCCGGCGAGATGCATGTAATGATGGACGCTACTGTCGAGTAATGCGACATCGATGTCGCGTAGTGCACAGTGTTTGTAGTATGTAGGAAAGTTCGCAGTACCTGAGAAGTTTGCAGTACTTGAGGAACATAAAATACCTACCAATCCATGAAATTATGAAGGAGGCACACACCGGTGAGCGCGACCGCCGATTCTGCAGGCAGCGAACGAAGTTCTGCAGATCTCCTCGGCATCACGCCGGGAATGGCCGTGATGGAAATTGGCTACGACTCTGACTGCGAGGAGGAGCTCCGCGACTCCGTAGTCGATCGTTGCGGTTCAGAGCTGCTAGAGGAAGACTCCGATGAAGTTGTCGACGCAGTGTTGCTGTGGTGGCGCGAAGACGATGGTGACCTCGTCGATGCGCTCGTTGATGCACTCAGCCCGCTAGCTGACAATGGCATGATGTGGCTGCTGACCCCCAAACCGGGGCGCGATGGC
Source organism: Acidimicrobiales bacterium (assembly GCA_003243955.1). GTDB lineage: Bacteria > Actinomycetota > Actinomycetes > Mycobacteriales > QHCE01 > QHCE01. Next base: position 25,472 of record QHCE01000031.1, read on the forward strand.
CATGTTGAGCCCAGCGACATCAGCGAATCAGCACCCACGGCGGGCTTGCAGCAGACTGCCACGATAAATGCCGGGAAAGACTGGTCGGGTGCTCGGCTAGTGGCTCCGCGTGCGGCGCGAAGCAAGCGTTGATGCACGTACAGCTAGGGGAGCTTGCTCCGGACTTCACGCTGAGGGACCAGAACAATCAAGAGGTAACGCTTTCATCCTTTCGAGGTAGCAAGCCGGTCCTGTTGGTTTTCTACCCGCTTGCGTTCAGCGGTATTTGTTCCGGCGAGCTCTGTGCGCTGCGTGACGATCTGCCGAGGGTAGCCGCAGAGATCGGAACCGCGGCGCAGCTACTTACCATCAGTGTCGATTCAATTTTCGTCCATCGAGTCTGGGCTGAACAGGAAAAGTTCGAGTTTCCGCTGCTGTCGGATTTCTGGCCGCACGGGAAGGTCGCCCGCGACTACGGCGTATTCGACGACAACAAAGGCGTTTCTCGCAGAGGCACCTTTGCTATCGATAACGCTGGCATCATGCGTTGGCAGAAGGTGAACGAAATTCCGGTGGGCCGAGACCTGAGCCTCTACACCGAGGCGCTGTCGGCCGTGGCGTAGACGTACAAGATAGGTGCACCATCCCGCTGGTTCTCTCTCCAATTAGGCGAGCTGGTCGCTGTCTGGGCCGGTGTCAGTCACCGCGACGGAAGACCGAACTCGGCACGCAGGCCTTCACCGTCGATCGTCGTGCCGGTGGCGTACTCCTGCTCGGTCTCGGCGATGGATTCGCGGATACCGGGCTTGGACAGCCAGTACAGCGTATCGTGGGTGGCCTTAGTCTCGTCGACCAAAGCCGAGAGCTTGTTCTTGGCCTCGCCCAGAGGTACCGTTCGCATGACTTCAGACTAGCCCAACTTCTAGCCCTCGTTACCGCACGTTCTCCTTCAAGCGGTGGATAAAGCTTGAGACCACGCTGCTTGCGCCGCGTCGCATGAGCGCTGAATACTCCACCGTTGGCAGACCCTTTATGGGCACGCCAATGAAACCCACCGGTATGTGCACACACGCGTTAGCAATGGCAGGAGCGACACCGAGCTTCGTCAGATGCAGTAAGAGGTCCCACCCCTCTGCTTCGACCGCAACTTCCCAATCGACGCCGGCGTCACGAAGAACACGTTCCAGCGTTTGGCGCTGCGGCCAGCTTATTGGCGGCACCGCCAACGAAAGGCCCTCGAGATCTCGTATCTGGATCGATTGGTGTTTCGCCCAAGAGTGAGTTCGTGGGACGACGACGATTTGTGGATAAGAGGCGATCGGCGTTATGCACAGCCGAGATGGAACACGTTCGAAAACACCCACCGCAACATCAGCTTTCCCCTGCTCGACCATGGCCATCGTCTTGATCGCGTCATCGAGCACAAACTTCAGTTTAGTTCCGCGCTTGAGCTCGGCAGCAACGCCCAAATCGACGATGTTCAAAAACGCTCCTCGCCCAGAAGCCAGCACTAGCGGCCGGTTCTCGAACCCTTTGAGTGCGTTCATAAAGTGCTCGACTCGAGCTTTCTCATCCTGAGCGAATTCGGCAAGAGCTTCCCCCGCCGGTGTCAGAACAAGATGCCGACCGTTGCGCTCGTACAACGTCTCATTCAAGGCTTTGGATAGCTTACGGATTTTGACGTGTAGCGCAGGCTGAGAGATGTGCAAGAATCGGGCGGCGGTTGTGAAGTTGAGCCTGTCGGCAAACACGCCGAATGCCCGAACTGCATCCGATCCGAGAACTTCCATAGCTTCTAACTATAGATGAGCATTCAATCTATAGTTGTAATTGAGCTACGTGGGATTGACAATAGAAATGTGACGCAGCCCATCGCCTCCAACTCGCGGTCGATGTTGGCAGCTGACCGCGGTGCCTTCCGCTCACTCAGAATCCGAAATTTTCGGCTTTATTTCTTCGGCCAAATCTGCTCGATTACTGGGAACAACGCACAGACTATCGCCATCGGATGGTTGATCCTCCAGTTGACGGGCAGCGGCACAATGCTCGGCCTAGTGACCGCGGCGCAGTTCCTGCCGCTACTTGTGTTATCTCCCCTGCTCGGCTCGCTCATTGATCGCTTTTCCAAACGTTACATACTGATGATCACTCAGCTGCTGGGGTTTCTTGTGGCAACGACGCTGTGGGTTATCACCGCAGCAGGTCGAGCATCAGCGTGGGAAGTGTGCGCCTTGGCGCTGGTGCTGGGCGCCGTCAATGCCATAGACAACCCAACGCGTCAAACGCTTATTCGAGAAATGGTGGGGTCCAAGCTGCTGCTCAATGCGGCCGCTCTCAACAACGTCCTCATGGGGGTTGCTCGCATTGCCGGCCCGGGGATCGCTGGAGTAGTCATTGCCGTCTGGGGTATTCCGCACTGTTTCTTCCTCAACGCGGTTTCGTTTTTGGTGATTCTCGCCGCGCTCGCCATGATGACCAATAGCCGTAGACCATCGAGCGTTTCGCGTTCGAATTCTCGCTCGCTGCGAAGTGGCTTTCGGTACGCTGCGTCTACCCCAGATGTTCGTTGGGGTCTTATCTTGATGGCGCTGGTCGGCACGTTCACATACGAGTTCTGGGTCACGCTGCCGATCCTTGTCAAGGACGTCTTTGGTCAAGGCAGCTCCGGCTACGCGGCGATCATGATGGTGATGAGCGTGGGCTCGGTTGCCGGGGGCCTTCTCCTCGCTGCGCGCCTTAGTGTCAGGCGTGCGCAGCTCGGGCGGGCCACCATGGCTTTCGGCGTGACCACTATTGCTGTCGGCATCTCGCCTACGATTGAGATATCGTTCGTCACGGTATTGCTGATGGGCGGCGCCTACAGTGCGTTCGTGGCCGTCAGTAGCTCCACGTTCCAACTCAGCATTGATGAGCAGTTCCAGGGTCGTGTCATGGCACTCTGGACTTCGGCATTCGTGGGGTCCACCGCTATTGGTGGTCCGATTATGGGTTGGATAGCGCAATATTATGGCGCTCGTTCGGCGCTGGTCTCCGGTGGGCTCGTTGCCATCGCGGCGGCATGGCTTGCCAGCTCATCAATGCATACGCAGGGCATAAAAACTGATAGTCGAACAACACCGTCATACCAAGCTTCAAGGTAAAGAGACCATGGCGCTGTACAGTGAGCTGACCGAGCCCCAACGCCAACAGGTGTGCGCTCTCTTCGGCATCGACTATCAGCAGTCATCGCATATTGAAGGGGGTGCCGCAAATACCAGCTATATAGTGACGAACCTCGACAACGAACGGTTCGTATTGACGCTGCTGGACAACGCTATTAACCGTCCGCCGCAGATGCTCGCGCGCCTCTTGCGGCACTTGGATGCGCATGGCATTGCAACAAGTGGTCCAGTCGAGAGTATCCGTGGGAAGCTGATCGAGCGGTTCGACGACCATCAGGTCATGGTTAAGCGCTTCGTTGAGGGCTCATGCCACGACATCTTGCCCATCGAGCACCTCGCCGCCGCGGGTGCGGCTTTGGCTCGAGTGCATGCGCTACCGGCGCTTGACTGGCTCCCACGTGGCCCACGTCGACTGACGAATGCCAGCGAACATCTCGGGAGTTTTGCCGACGTGAACTTCGCCTCATGGGTCAGGGATGGTTTGGACGAGGCCCAGGGGCTGCTCGAGCTCGACGAACCGCTCTGCGTAATTCACGGTGACTACTTCGCGGACAATCTGATCACTACGCCCCGCGGTGGTATCGCGATTCTCGACTGGGAAACCGCCTCGACCGATATCGCGGTGCTTGATATTGGTTTCGCCGTCGTCGGACTTACCCGGCTAGCCGGGGAGCTCGACAATGACCGCCTGCGGTCTTTTCTTCAGGGCTACCAATCAGTGCGTGAGCTGAACGACCGCGAGATTGCTCACGTCCAGACAGCCACCATTTACGGCGCAACCGTGCTCGGTTACTACCGTTATTTGCGTCATCACATTCGGTATCCTAATCCGAGAAAATATGGCGTACATCGCGAAATGCGTGACTTCGTCGGTTCGGTTCGGGAGCGCTGGTCGGCCTGAGAGCTGTCGCTTGGCAAACGGTGAGGTTTCCAATGGCGTAAAAATGCTGTCTGCGAATCCAATTTCGGCCACTGCTGGAGTTTTGGTGGGCCGGGAGCTGAGCCTCTGCTCTGAGGCGTTGGCAGCCGTGGCATAGACTTGCGCTCGAATAGCCAGGGCGTATAGCTCAGCGGTAGAGCACTCGGCTTACAACCGAGCGGTCGGGGGTTCGATCCCCTCTGCGCCCACCAGCACAAACACCGCCACAGGTCTCGGCGAAAATGGCCAGTACAGCAGCAAAGTACAGCAGCGGTCGTATTTCAGCCTTGATCATCGAGGCTTGCTCCTAACTGCTTTAGTGGTTGGTCTCAAGTGGTGGGTG
>QHCE01000059.1 GCA_003243955.1 Acidimicrobiales bacterium
AGTTTCAAAACACGCTCTCAGGCGGATCGTTACTAGCTTTCCGGCTGCCGCGTGACGCGGGTCGTCCTCGACGCGGCCGCGTTTGACGTCATCAACCGCACCCAGGGAGCAAACCTACGCGACCTACTTCGGCGCACCTTGCTTACGAGGCGGCGAACTGTGGTGCGCAGCCGTTACCATCGCTGAGGTTGCTCGAGGCATCAGCCGTACTCGTGACATCGAAACAGCACTTGCCCGGCAACACGGCGGCTACCGGATTCGAGTACTAGACACCGACCAGACGGTAGCCAAGCTGGTAGGCGCGATTCTTTATACGACACATTCGCCGATCCATCGCCTCGCCGATGCTCACGTACTGGCTACCTGCGCGCCCGCGGAGCTAGCCGTGGTCATCACTAGCGACTCCGATGACATCACAGAGCTTTCTGCCGCTCTGCCAGGAACCGCGTGGTGGTGCGTCGTCCGTAGCTTCGACTCTCACATTCGGGCAGTCTGGCCAAACTGCCTCAAAGGAGCTGGCAAACGGCTACAGTTTCCCGAGTTGAGCCAAGAACACACCCTGTAGCTAGAACGGAGTTACAAGATATGGTGAACGAGGTTGCACCGCTGGTGGTACTGGATCATCCCAGCGGCAAGGCGCCAGAAGGCACGGTGAGGGAACCGCGCGACCACCCCGTGCCGGTAATAGCCGCGTATCCGTGGGCGCCAGCTTCATCTACAACCGAACCATATGCTTGGCCCACGTGGGAAGAAGGTAAGCCACACGCCCTCGTAGTAGTGCTACCACCAGGGCTAACCGGATTAGACAAGAATTGGTCACCCAAGGACCGAGCAGGGAGCCTCAAAGAAACGGCCGGGACTCTGTTAGAGGATACAGTTAAGCCGCTTATGGAAGTTATGGGCAGAGAATCACGTGTTCCAGGCTTTGAATTTCCTGTACCCAAGCTGCGGTATGTGGTACTTGCCATCGCCCAAGACTTTGCGCCAGAGGCCAGAGACAAACGGCTCTCCGGCATCTTACAGCAAATCCGTAGAGCTTATGGCCAGCCCGGCACGCCGCTCGTAGTAGTAAGCCCTCGAGATGAAGGGCTCCAGTACCCTGCTCGCTTCGATGACGTCCCTCACACGGTTGTCTTTCCCCTCGGAGGTGCTCGAACTCACCAGTCCTGACTGTCGCGCAGACCTCGGCGCTCGACTCGCAGGAGTAGCCGAACAGGTCTACCACACTTCCCAAGCATCAGCGTTGGTAACGGCACGTCGGCCACCTCGCAAGCAAGCCCTCGCCCCCCATGGCAGGCCCGAAAGCCACGGTCGAGGCGGAGGCGGAGGCGGCGGGCCAGTCCGTCCTTAATCAGTACTTGAGGTCAAGCAGCAAAGCAGCGACGCGACTGATGCGATGTAGTGCCTCCAAGCTTAAGCTGCCACGATAGCCGATCAATCGGTCGACGGAAATGGACCGTAGATCTTCCACTGTGGCGTAGCTGATCTCGGTAAGCCCGCTTACTCCTGATTCTATTTCCACATGACTGGGCAGCCGGCGTCTAGTACGGGTAAGCGGAACCGCGATGACTCGCCCCGAAGGTCCTTGATTCATGTTATCCGCGGATACAATGACGATCGGTCGACGAAAACCTTGCTCATGCCCCATCGGCTCGCCAAGGTCAGCGAGCCAAACATCGCCACGGCGAGGGCCAGTGGGGTGATTCACGACGCCGCTGATCCGTTTTCTAGGCCATCACGTAAGGTCTTATCCCAGATCGCTCGTTCAGCGAGCACCTCATCCCACTGGTTTTGGTCAGCTTTCAGCCGCGCGTAGCCCTGGTTAAACTCATCCCAGAACCGGGCATGTTCGTAGGCATTGACCGCATCGCCGAGCACATCCTGTAGACGCTTACCTTCTACCGCCGCCAGCTTGACAATTTTTTGGTGCGTCTCATCACTTACCCGTAGCGTAGTGCTCATGCATTACAGTCTACAACTTTGTAGACTGTAATGCGACGGCTTAACAGCCGTCGTAGACTCACACCTGAAAAATCGCGATTCTGTCGCGCTGATCCACCTCGGGTTGCTCGGTAAGTCGCTTCATATCTTCCGGGTCGGAGGTGAGCAGCACAACAGGCCGTTCCTGTTCCAGCGTGGTCGCGGCCACCACCGCATCAATGGCGTGCGTGTGCCCATCCAATCTCGCCGCTCCTAGCAGCTCGCCCGCCCGCCGAGCCCGCTCCGGCGTAACCGGAATCTGAACAATCTTCGCCAGGATGCGATGGATAGAGACGTCGGTTGGCCGACCCCGCAGCACCTCAGCCAACGTGATCGCGGAAACGATAACTCGCATCCCGCGACCGTTAGCCTGTTCTAGATGGCGACGTACAATCGAGCCGCCTTGAGCGGCTTCAACGACTCCCTGCGCGTCAAGTACAACCGTGCCAACGCCTACTTCAGCGCGTCGCGCCACTGGCGATCCACCTCGTCAGCTACATCGTCTGGAACCGCACCGAATTCTTCGCGCAGCTCGTCGACAAGCTCTGCCAGGCGGTCATGTTCCAGCTGTCGCACCACGGCCGTGGTGACATATGCAGAGAACTCCCGTGGACCTACCTGGGCCTCGATATCCGCGGCAACGCTAGCTGGAATCGTCACGGATTTTTTTAACGCTCGATCATTGGCGCCTCGGCGATGAGGAGCGCGATCACGTTCGCGACGCGCCGTCCTGGTTTCAGTCATTATAGGTATACTACTCCAAGTAGCATACCTATCGGCAAGCCGACGGTCGGGGGAATCACGTAGCAGCACAGGGACCAGGTACTACGCTGCGTCAGCTACTGTTCGGAGGCGTTCCACATCGCGGCTCAGGGAACGCACCACGTCTCGTAGCTCCTCGTTTCTGGGCGCAATCCCCTGATCCTTGGCAGCCGCGACGCACGCGGCCCTGATCCAATCCGATAGACCAACCCCTGCATGCTCTGCGGCAAGCCGGATAGCCTCGGCTTCCTTACCCGAGGGATGAAACGACATCTTAAGTGCAAAGTTGGGGTCAAGCTCCATCGGAAACGACTCATTCTCATCGATCGAAGCGTCCATTTCCGCACGATGTGCGTAATGCCAATCGGCCATTTCTTTATCCGTCATACCGGAACCGTTGTGCAGCATCATATCCTCCATGCGCTGATCGGTCGGGCTACGCCAGAGCCGAAGTTGTAGACAAAATTAACCCGAATCCCGTTCGCAAAAAGTGAGTAACCGCTGGTTTGATTCCGCTTATTCTTTCGGATTCTGGGAGAACTCGCAAACGCCCGCAGCACTTCCGCTTCGGCGACTCCGTGCCGGGTCACGTGGGATATGTTCACCTCATCTAAGAGCGCCCGGCAATAGGGCATCTGCCAAGGCCGCAGGAGCCGCCGCCTACGAAGGTAGGCAAGGTGACGAGAACGCCGGCAGGGACCTATTGCCGGGCGCTCTAGCTCAACTTCAACGATCCGCACATCCGGCAGCATGCCGTCGGATTACATACGGCAGCAGATATTATTCTGACTTGGGGACAGCGGTAAACGCTGTGGAAAGTGTGGACGAGAACGACGCTCAGCCGAACTTAGGCGTACCTTCGTGACGGTGATCATGTCACACCGACCCCGATAGGGCCGCGGTGAAAAGCAGGACAAGACTAGAGTTCACAGCGGCGACTTCGCCGCATTACGGGCATCCGCCCCGAGCTGGAAGCAGCACCGCCTCATCGGCGGAGCGCGCCAGCGCAATAAGGAGTACCGCTCGAGGAGTACTTGACTAGCATGACCGCACCTGTGACCGCTGGTAGCCCAGCGGCGCCACCGAGTACTGCCCATCATGACCGGGCCACAATCCAAGAAAACACCCTGCGCACCGACCGCTGGTGGGTCACCCCGTTGTTAACGTTTATCGGCTTAGCCGCATTCGTAGTATACGGTCTAGTCCGAGCGTTTATGAATAAGTGGTACTGGGCCGGCGATGTGCATCTGATCGCGCCATTCTACTCACCATGCCTGAGCCAGTCGTGCGTATCCGGTTCTAGTCACATTCTGGGCCAGCCGATCCCGCGGTTGCCGGACTGGCTGTCGTGGGTCTCCCCCGCCATGATGGTTTTAATTCTGCCCGGTGGTTTCCGGCTTACTTGCTACTACTACCGCAAGTCTTACTACCGCTCGTTCTGGTTTTCCCCTCCAGCGTGCGCGGTGCCGGATGGCCATAAAACCTACAGTGGCGAGACCCGTTTTCCGCTGCTGTTCCAAAACATTCACCGCTACTTTTTCTACGGCGCACTCTTCGTTGGCTCCGTGCTCACTTACGACGCGTTCCTCTCGCTGAGCGGCAAAGACGGCGGCATCGGGCTCGGTGTGGGCAGCATCATCTTATTTATTAATGCCGCACTCATCTGGGCCTACACACTGGGCTGCCACTCCTGCCGCAACATTGTGGGCGGCCGGCTCAAGCACTTTTCCTCACACCCAGTCCGTTACTGGATGTGGGGCAAAGTCTCCGTACTCAACGGCAAGCACCAGCAGTGGGCGTGGGCCTCGATGGTGTCAGTGGTACTCGCCGACGCCTACGTGATGCTGGTCGCCTCCGGCGCACTTACTGACGTCCGAATCTTCAACTAAAGGACGAGACGAAATATGACTGACCATGCTCGCTACACTCGGCGCGAGTTCGACGTCGTGGTGATCGGCGCAGGCGGGGCGGGCCTACGGGCTGCGATCGAGGCCCGGCTCGCCGGCAAACGTACCGCCATCATCTCTAAGTCGCTGTTCGGCAAAGCGCACACCGTAATGGCCGAAGGCGGTGCAGCCGCGGCCATGGGCAACGCGAATTCCAAGGACAGCTGGCAGGTGCACTTCCGCGACACCATGCGCGGCGGCAAGTTCTTAAATCACTACCGCATGGCGGAGCTGCACGCCAAAGAAGCCCCGGACCGCATCTGGGAGCTGGAGACCTACGGCGCGCTATTTGACCGCACCCCCGAAGGTAAGATCAGCCAACGCAACTTTGGAGGTCACGAATACCCCCGGCTAGCTCATGTTGGTGACCGCACCGGCCTGGAGCTGATTCGCACGCTGCAGCAGAAGATCGTCTCGCTCCAGCAAGCCGACCAGCGTGAACACGGTGACGCCGAGGCATATCTCCAGGTCTTCGCCGAATGCACGGTGACGCAGCTGCTCACCGACGACAACAGTATCGTCGGCGCGCTGGCCTACTGGCGACACAACGGTGAGTTTCTCGTCTTCGACGCTCCGACCGTGGTGCTGGCTACCGGTGGAATCGGCAAGTCCTACACGGTCACCAGCAACTCCTGGGAGTACACCGGAGATGGTCACGCACTCGCGCTGCGCGCCGGAGCCACGCTGGTGAACATGGAGTTCCTGCAATTCCACCCCACGGGGATGGTGTGGCCGCCTTCAGTCAAGGGCCTTCTGGTCACCGAGTCGGTGCGCGGTGACGGCGGGGTGTTGCGTAACACTGACGGCAAGCGTTTCATGTTCGACTACGTGCCCGACGTGTTCCGCAAGCAATACGCCGATACTGAGGAAGAAGCCGACCGCTGGTATACCGACCCTGATAACAACCGGCGCCCTCCGGAGCTGCTGCCGCGCGACGAGGTTGCTCGAGCGATCAACAACGAGGTGAAGTCCGGCCGCGGCACCGAGCACGGCGGGGTCTTCCTCGACGTTTCCACCCGCATGTCGGCAGAGGTCATCACCAGACGGCTCCCCTCGATGTATCACCAGTTCAAAGAGCTGGCCGGCGTTGACATCACGCAAGAGCCCATGGAGGTCGGGCCGACCTGCCACTACGTGATGGGTGGGGTGGAAGTAGACCCCGACACGACCGCAGCTTCGGTCCGCGGTCTCTTCGCCGCCGGCGAGGTATCCGGAGGCATGCACGGCTCCAACCGGCTGGGGGGGAACTCGCTGTCGGATCTGCTGGTTTTCGGTCGTCGCGCCGGGTTGCACGCCGCCGCCTATGTCGACGCGCTCAGCGCTGCCCCCATCGCTAGTGACGACACGGTGCAGGCCGGTGTAACAGCGGCCCTGGAGCCACTGACAGTCAGTGACGGCGAGAATCCCTACCAAGTGCAGGCCGACCTGCAGCACACCATGAACGAGCTGGTCGGCATTATTCGCCGGCCTGCTGAGATCGAACAAGCACTCGCACAGCTCGAAGAGCTGCGTAAACGCGCCGAGAAGGTTGGCGCGCCCGGCGGTCGGCTGTACAACCCGGGTTGGCATGTAGCGCTCGACCTGGGAAATCTGTTGCTGGTTTCCGAATGCGTGGCCCAAGCTGCGCTACTCCGGCAAGAGAGCCGCGGCGGCCACACTCGCGACGACTTTCCGGGAATGTCGGCTCAGTGGCGACAGCGCAATCTGATATGTCGGCTCGACGCCAACTCCGATCGCGAAAGCGTGACGGTTACGCAGCAACCGATTCCCAGCGTCCCAGTCGAGCTGCTGGAGCTGTTCGACCGGAGCGAACTGGCCAAGTACATGACTAGCGAAGAACTGGCTGTACTGGACACACAAGAGCAGAGCGGAGACAGTGGAGCAGCATGAGTTACCAGGGAAAATTCCGGGTATGGCGCGGTGACCACGCCAGTGGTGAGCTCACCGACTTCACCGCGGAGGTAAACGAAGGTGAAGTGGTACTCGACGTAGTACACCGGCTTCAGGCCACCCAAGCCCCCGATTTGGCGGTGCGGTGGAACTGCAAGGCTGGGAAATGCGGATCGTGCTCGGCCGAGATTAACGGACGGCCCCGTTTGCTGTGCATGACGCGGATGAATATGTTCACCCCAGATCAGGTGGTGACCATTACTCCGATGCGCACGTTTCCGGTGATCAAGGACCTGGTCACCGACGTGTCGTTCAACTATGTGAAGGCGCGCGAACTTCCGGCCTTCGAACCGCCAAAAGATCTCGCCCCGGGCGAGTACCGAATGCAGCAGATCGATGTGGAGCGCTCGCAGGAGTTCCGCAAATGCATCGAATGTTTCCTGTGCCAAAACACCTGCCACGTGGTCCGAGACCACGACGAGAACAAGCCGGAGTTTTCCGGTCCACGGCTATTCATCCGCGCCGCCGAGCTAGACATGCATCCACTGGACACCCGCGACGACCGCAAGGAAACCGCGCAGGCCGAGCAGGGGCTGGGCTACTGCAACATCACTAAGTGCTGCACCGAAGTCTGCCCAGAGCACATCAAGATCACCGACAACGCGATCATCCCGATGAAAGAGCGCGTGGTAGATCGCAAGTACGACCCCATCACCTGGTTGGGCCGCAAAATCGCCCGCCGCGACCAGTTGTCCAACCAGCCCTGACTTCGGTTGGACGCTGCCGGAAGACGAGACAGCGCCCGTAACGCTAAACGCTTGACCTTTCAATACCATGAGGAAATGACGGAAGCACTCACATTCGTACCCGCTACTAGCCAACCCGGTCTACTCGCCACTGGAGTCGCCGCGGCGCTGAAGGCGTGGCCGGTAGACAGCGGCGACATCAAGGTTGCCGAGATAGATCCCGACTTTGCCGATACCGCTCAGTTCTGTGAGCAATACGGCGAACCACTGAGCACATCGGCTAACTGCGTCGTTCTAGCAGGTAAACGTGCTGGCGAGCTGCGCTATGCCGCATGCCTTGTCCTGGCCAGCACCCGCGCCGACATCAACAATCGAGTGCGCCGGCATATGGATGTGCGCAAGGTCAGTTTCGCGCCTATGGAGACCGCCGTCGAGCTCACCGGCATGGAGTACGGCGGCATCACCCCAATCGGCCTACCAGATGACTGGCCAGTCTTGATCGACACCTGCGTGATTGAGCAGCCGTATGTGATCATCGGTTCCGGCCTGCGGCGCAGCAAGATCTCGATACCGGGAGCTGTTCTGGCGCAGCTTCCGGCGGCAAAGGTGCTCGACGAGCTTGCAACTGACGGAAGCTGACCCCGTGACAACCCCCGGTAGTGACCTGCTAATCCTTGCGCGGTCGCCGGCGGCAGCTAAGCGTGGGTGCTCTACCTGCCGCTGCCGAGCACGTTGAGAATCTGCTCAAGCTGACCGTTCACGCCGTCGAGCCGGCCGTCGATGCCGTCCAGACGACCATCTATGCCATCGAGGCGACCGCTCAACCTTTGGTCCATCTGCTCCAGCCGGCCGTCGATGCCGTCTAGGCGACCGTCGATGCCGTCTAGGCGACCGTCGATGCCGTCCAGCCGTTTGCCATGGCCACGCTGGCCAGCTGAAATTTCGTCCAGCTTTCCGTAGATTGCATGGACGTCGTTGTCTAGCTGTCGGAACTTGCGTTTAATGTCCGCGGGGGCCGTCATACTGTTCAGAGTACGACAGCTCGTGTGGGATGTCTGCTCTCACTTCTGAGATCTGTGGACGGGGCGCTAAGTTGTTGATCGCTGGGTCGCTACGGCCGAAGGGTACCCGCGGGCTATCTGAATTGAGGAGGTTTCATGACGCCGCCAGGTGATCTCTTCACCTCTATTCCTCATCTCGAGGTCAGTGGCTGGAAAGATATTCCGATCGTAGAAAACAACGATCGGCTGGTCCCCATCGGACCGTTTACCGGCTACCCCACCCTGTTCACCAACTCGATATATTTCGGCGAACGTATCGACTCTCCCTACCGAGCGGACAAGGGCAACGAGCTCGACGGCGCGTTCATCACCATCTTCGCGAGAAGAAGTGTGGCCGACAGGCTGCTGGTAGCCCAAAGCTTGCTCCCTCCCGGGCATCGGTTTGTGGTCTACGACGCTTACCGCTCGCTCCAAGTGCAGCGCGCACTGTATGACCATTACCTAGAGTCGCTGCGCGAATCTAGACCGGAACTCAGCGACGACGTGCTCAGCGAGCAAACACAGAAGTACACCGCGATTCCGTCGGGCAATCCCACGCGCCCGTCGCCGCACAACACAGGCGGATCGGTGGACTTGGCTGTGGTTCGGCTTTCATCAGAAGACGAGGCCAGGATCGAAGAAATAGACCGAGAGCTGGCGGAGCTTCCGTACGAAACTGATTGGTCACTTTTCTCCCGACGGGCGCAGAATCCATACGCCGAACCGGACACGCCAGCCAAGAAGGCGTACCTGCTGGAGATGGAAAGAATGCTGATCATGCGGGATGGTGGGGAGCTGCTGGACTATGGCACCCCATTCGACTGGGGCGGCCCAGAGGCCGCTTTGCGTTATTACGAAGAGCCGCAATCGCTGAGCCCGGAGGATTCGGAGCCCAGAAATAATCGGCGACTGCAGCACAACGCTTTGGCCGCTGCCGGGTTTGCCGGTTACCCTTCTGAATGGTGGCACGTCAACGCGCCAGAGTCTCAGTCGGGAGCACAGGCACTGGGTTTACCGCGCGCCCACTTCGGCGGACAAGAGCTAGGCGAAGCCCATCTGGAGTTTGAGCACATGCGCCGCAAACATCACGCCAGCATGCTCGAGCAGTTCGAGCGAGTGACTAGCGGCGACCCCCACATTCCGCCTGGCTATCGACCCGAGATTCCCTGGGTTCACGAACTCCACCGCCAGGCGCTGCAACAGATGCTCGACCGGAATGCCCACCCGGGCAGCACCAGACTACGTGCCGCCGCCATCATCGCCACGCCAGCACCGATCTGACTAGGCTGCTACGATGCCCGGCGACTGGCCCTACGTGAACTACCGACCGGCTGAGGGGTAGCTCCGCTGTTGCCGCGCCCGGGGCGGTTGAGCCCAAGACGAGCCTGACTCCTAAAGGCTGGCGGGCTGGCTGACGTCGAGGTTTCTGGCCCCTGCCGGACAGATTCGGCCGAGCCTGGTCGCCGCAAGGCACGCTCGGCCGCGAGGTCGATGACCGGCGCTGCCGAAGAACCATTGCCTGTCGCCTCAACCCGGGTGGCTTCGGCTTTAAGCTGCTGTCGTATCTCAGCGACCGAGAGGGCAGGATTGCCAACCTGCTTTCTGTGCCGTGTAGAAGCTTGCGCGACTTTCGCCTGGGTGGTTTGCTGCGGCGCTGGCTGGTCTTGTCCGGCACCGAACCCACGAGCTCGAAGCCTAGCTTGAGCAGTCTCGGTGATAGCCCGGGTGATCGCAGCCCTGAAGCTGGGCAATGCCCCATTCGCAGACGTTTGAACTCCCGTGTTCGCGGCTGTTGCAGCCGATCGTGGCTCCACACGCTGCTGTGTCGCAGGACGGGCCGCTCTGTCGGGTACGCCTACACCGCGTTGCACCCGGTTGCGCTGTCTGTTACGCACCATCGCGGCGACGCCAACCGCGGCTAGACCGATCGGGATTGCGAAAACAGCTGCAACACCGGCAAGGGCTAACCCGGCGGTGGCAGCGGCGCCGGCCAGCAGATTCCTACTATCTAGCAGCCCTGATCGACGTAGCGCTCCCGCCACTCCATGCCGTTTCGGGCCATTCGCCACCCGACGAGCCTGATCTTCCCGCCGTCGCCCTAGAGCCTCCCGAGCTTTGAGCACCAGGGCGGCGATACCGATAACGGCTCCAGCAGCAACACCGGCAAGGGCCAGCGGTCCGGCACCAGCTGTCATCAAAAGTGTCACGCCACCGGCAGCTAAGGCACCCCTCTTAACCGCAGTGCTTCCTACTGCGCGGCTGCGGGGGCCGTTGCCTACGCCCACCACCGGTCGAGCCGGCCCATTAGGGGCCACGCTAGGTAAGGCAGCAGGTTGCGGGTTCGTTCTGTTTCGCACTGCCGCTGTCCTTGCGGCTGCGTCCGCTCCGAGACGCCCTAAGGCAGGACTCCAAGGCTGAGCTGGTGCTGTCATGGCCGCCTCCGATCGATATATACGCAGCTTACCGAAAGCAGAGCGGGAAGAACATCAAAAAAGGTATTTAGCAAAAAACTGGGGTCAGTGCTTGTTTGGCCGTCCGCGGTGGGCTCGGCCAAGTTGACGCACGCGTCCCACAGCGACGGGTAGTGCCCGGCGAATGACCACACCCGATATACCTCATATCCAATGCCGACCCGAGGCTGCTCTGGGTGACCAACCAGCAACGTCCCGAGTTGCTCGGCGGTGTTACCCAAACCTAACGACAACGGCGCCACGAGGTATTGCTCAGCGAACCGCCGCAGCGCTGAGCCGACCGGCATTACCTGAGTAAGTACGCCTTGCGACATCAGATCATTAAACGCTGTAGTCGGATCAGCAACCCCAAGCTCTCGAGCTTCAGATTCGATAACTGGCCGGCTGCGTTTGGTCTTTTGCAGCGTCTCTAGATCCCCGTGTGCCAGACCCCACACCGCATACTCGTTCGGGCTGAGTTCAAAAACCTCATCCCCGAGCCGTACCTCGTGGCTTTCCGGCTCCTGCGCTTGCTCAGAAGTAAAGAACTGGCCCAAGTAATGCCCAACTGGCAGGACCACCGCAACCATTTCGCACCCCTTCGATTGCAGTTAACCTTAGCGAACTTCGCGCGTAAAACTGCACTGATACTGCTCAACCTAGCCCGATTCGTCGGAATTGGGCTAGAGAGGGTGGTGCTCCAACCCCTTGATCTACAACTTGGTGCGCGATCCACAGTTCTCGGCGATGGGAGAAGACAGTGTGGCCAAGCCGTCGTAGGCTGCTCCCATGACGAGCCCCACCAACGTTGAGCGCAAGGTGCGGCAGCTGGACAACGACGTAAAAGAGATTTATGGCTTGCTGAGCACGATGGACCACAGGCTCGACCGAGTAGACACTCGGCTCGACAAAATGGACCTCAGATTCGACAGAATGGACACCCGGCTCGACAGAGCAGACACTCGGCTCGACGGGATCGACCAGCGTTTGGGCCAAATGGACGGCAAGCTCAACGGGATCGACACTAGGTTAGGCCAGATAGGCGAAAAACTGGTTGGGACCGATGTAAAGCTGGATCGAATTCTCGACGTTCTGGGTAGCGGCAGCTCAGCTGCGGGCAAATGAACTTCTTGTAAGCTGACTATCTACCCTGCTGGACGAGACCAGTGTTAGTTTGGTCAATGTCGCATAGTTCCGGGTCAAAACTGCCACCAACCCATTCGGTGAGTTCCGCGTGTTGCTCATGGCCCGGATCGGAAAGCGCTTCTAGCAGCTCGTAGTAACCAGGCACTCCGCCGCAGTCCTCCGGTGGCAGGCTCGCCGCCCGGTCACACATCGCGGATAGGTTACACCGGGCTCGGAGTCGAGGAGCTTCTCGACGACGATCGTGGTTGGTCGGCCTTACGTCAACGACGCACCCGCGCATGGCAATGCTGCCAGAAAACACCGATCGCGGCCAGCAGCCCAAGCGCCACCACAAACGGCCCCGGCCCCACCCAATCCACAAACTCCACCAACTTCCCCTGCGCCACTCCAGCGGCGTCAATCACCGGATCGGCCGCGCTCCCGCCACCGTGATAAAGCCGCAGCTCGTACCACCCGTAGTAGGCCACATAGGCACCAACCGCCAGCAGTAAACCGCCACCGATCCGAGACACGTAGGGCAGCAGACGCCGCGCTCGGCTGGCTACCACGTTGCTGGTCAGCAGCGCTCCCAGCGCTAAGACGGTTACCACGAGCCCCATGCCGACCGCGTACACCACAAAAGCGGCGATACCTTCGACGACCTTTCCGCTACGCAGTACGGTCACCGACACCGCCAAGAAAGGCCCGATGGTGCACGACAGCGACGCCACCGCGTAAGCGATGCCGTAACCGAACATTGAGGCAATTCGTCGGTTTGGGGCGCCGCGAATAGGTTTTGGCAGCAGCAACGTGAACTGCCTGCCCGCTAGCAGCAACCCACCCATCGCAATAAGCACCAGCCCGATCAGCACCGTTATGGCAGGCAAATAGCTCTGCACAGACGCCGCAATTGGGGCTACCACGAGGCCGAAAACCCCAAACACCACCATGAAACCCGCAGTCATCACCGCGCCGGCGGCTAGAGCACGACCCACCGAGCGAGCACGCGATCCCTGCTGATCGGAGACTACAAGGGAAAGATAGGCCGGCAACATCGCAAAGCCGCACGGGTTCACGGCAGCCAGCATGCCGGCGCCTACAGCAACCAGCAGGGCGTCGAGCATCGTCACCTGGCGATAAGCTGCTGGACCCGCTCGCGCAGTTGCGCCTCGGAGAGCTCTTCTTTGACTACCGCTACCTGCCCATCGGGGCGCACAAAAGCGAAGGCCGGCTGGGCCGTCACCCCAAAACGCCGCCACACCGATGCATCGGTATCAGCTAGCTGGTCAAAGGAGCCCAGCTCATGCTGCTGCACGAAACGTTTCATCGCCGGCACGCTATCTTGCGCCGGCACACCCACAAATCGCACCGCGTTCTGGTTCTGCTTTGATACCCTGGCCACACCGGGCGCTTCCTGCGCACACTTCGGGCACCACGGCGCCCAAAACCACAGCACCGCCGGTTTACCCAGCAGGCTCTTCCCCGCAAACTTCTGGCCGTCCAGTGTCTGAGCAGTGAAGTTCAGCTGCTGCACACCCTGAACCTTATCAGCACTGTCCCTAGAGCTGACCCCACAACCGGCGGCAAGCAAGGCTGTCACCAGCAGCGCAGCAGTCAGCACCGCTGATCTTGTGCGGCTCATATTATGACTCCATTCTTGGACTTAAGTCTCTACGCCCTGTCTAAGAAGGCCAACCTCGGCCTTTATAAGCCCCGACGGTCTGCACATCGCCAGATACTATGCGGTAATGACTACTACAGTAGCTGCTTCACTCACCGAAGCCGGTCAGATTGCCCCAACGCTTAGCCCCAGCCAAGTACGGTGTCAGCCAAACACCGAACGACGCCGTATCGACGTTCGCGAGCTGCATGAATTTGACTCGGGCCACCTACCAGACGCACTCCACCTGAGCCGCGGGCTTCTAGAGGCCAGCATCAAAACCTACGTGCCGGACCGGACGACACCACTCACCTTGTATTGCGCTGCCGGCACTCGTTCGCTACTTGCCGCCAAGACACTGCACGACATGGGCTACACCAATGTGGCAACCATGACCGGCGGCCTCACCGCGTGGACGCAGCAAGGGTTTCCCGTGGCGGCTAATGACGATCTCACGGCAGCGCAGCGCGACCGCTACGCACGACATTTACTGCTACCCGAGGTGGGCACTAGCGGGCAGTGCGCCCTGCTGGACGCGAAGGTGCTGATCGTCGGCGCAGGTGGTCTGGGTAGCCCCGCCGCGTTATATCTAGCGGCCGCCGGCGTCGGAACGTTAGGGCTCATCGACTTTGACACCGTGGAAGCCAGCAACCTACAGCGACAGCTACTGCACACCCAAGCGCGAGTGGGCATGCGAAAAACCGCTTCGGCCAGGGTTGCACTCAACGCGCTCAACAGTGAAGTAGTTGTGCAGCTGCACGATGAGCCGCTCACCGCCGTTAACTGCGCCGACCTGTTTAACGCTTATGACCTGGTAATCAATGGCTGCGACAACTTCGCCACCCGCTACCTCGCCAGCGACGTTGCTGTGCTCAGCGGTACCCCCCTGGTGGATGGCAGCGTGCATCGCTTCACCGGCGAAGCCACCGTGGTGCTACCGGGCCAGACCGCGTGCTACCGCTGTCGCTACCCCGCTCCCCCAAGCCCGGAGAACGCGCCATCGTGCACCCAGGCCGGCGTACTCGGGGTGCTGCCGGGCATCGTCGGCACCATTCAAGCTACCGAAGCCATCAAGCTGATCCTGCGACAAGGCACATCGCTAGCCGGGCGCCTACTCCGAATAGACGCTCTGGCCATGAGTTTTTCTGAGTACACCGTGCCACGCGATCCAGCGTGCCCAGTCTGCGGTGAGCACCCCAGCATCGATGCGCCCATCGACTACGTTGAGTTCTGCTCTGGAGTGACATCAGTGGCGCAGGCGGCGCATCCGTGACCGAAGTCGCCATCGTCGGCGCCGGGCTGATCGGCCTAGCCATCGCCTGGCGCACTGCTCAGCGCGGCGTCAGCGTCACACTTATCGACGACCAACCTGAACGCGCGGCCTCACGCACAGCTGCCGGGATGCTCGCCCCGATCAGTGAACTGCACTACGGCGAGCAGAAGCTACTCCAGCTGGGCATGCGGGCCGCGCAGCGCTACCCCGAGTTCGTCGCACAGCTGCGCGAGGCCAGCGGCATCGACGTTGGCTATCGGCGCTGCGGCACCATCAACGTGGGGCTCGATAACGACGATCATCGCGCGCTTGGTGAACTCTTCGACTACGCGAGCACTCAAGGCGTGCAGCTCCAACGACTTCGCGGCCGAGAGTGCCGGGAAGCTGAGCCGCTGCTGGCGCCGTCGGTACGTGGCGGCGCGGCGGTGGAATCCGACCACCACGTCGATCCCCGGAAGCTACTTGCCGCGCTGCGCGTAGCTGCCGAAAGCGCCGGAGTCACCATCGTGAGCAGCCGGGTGCAAGAGCTGCACTGCGACGCTGATCAGGTGCACGGTGTGCGGCTGGATGGAGGCGAAACAGTAGATGCACCGAAAGTGGTGATCGCGGCCGGATGCTGGTCAGCGAGTATCGCCGGAGTCCCGCTGGCCGCACGACCGCCGGTCCGGCCAGTGAAAGGACAACTACTCCGGCTAAAAGCGCCTGCGGGAACGCCGTTTCTCCGTCATACCGTGCGTGGACTGGTACACGGTGCACCCGTGTACTTGGTGCCGCGAAGCGATGGCGAGCTGATCCTCGGAGCCACCTGCGAAGAACAAGGGTTCGATCTACGCGTCACCCTAGAGGCGATCTATACCCTGGTGCGTGATGCCCGGTTGTTGATTCCCGGCATCACCGAGCTCGAACTGGTCGAGATATCCACCGGGCTGCGTCCTGGTTCACCGGATAACGCTCCCATAGTTGGCCCGCACGGCCCACGTGGTTTGTATTGGGCAACTGGGCATTACCGCAACGGTGCGTTACTGGCCGACATCACCGCGGCCGGAGTGGCTAATCTGCTCACTACTGGCGTGCTCCCGAGTGAGTTGGCGCCGTTTTCCGCCCACCGCTTTGCGACGTTTTCCCTGAAAACGTCGCAAAGGTGGCCAAGTTGACGACGTTTTCCCTGAAAACGTCGCAAAGAGCATCGACACTAGGGGAGCGTGAGCCAGCCGTGCAGATAACCTTCAATGGGCTTCCGCGCGAGCTGGCCGAACAGACATCCGTGGCCGGGTTGGTAAGCGACGTGCTGACCGACACCGCGGGTATAGCGGTCGCGGTCAACGCCACAGTGGTCCCGCGCAGCACATGGGCAACCACCGAGCTGCGGCCTGGGGATCGGGTCGAGGTGCTCACCGCGGCCCCGGGAGGCTGATCATGCTGCCTATGCTGCCCTCCGACCCCCTGATCATTGCTGATCGTTCGTTCTCCTCCCGGCTCATCATGGGAACTGGCGGCACGGCAAGTCTCGACGCCCTGCGGCAGGCATTGAAAGCTTCCGGGACCGAACTGGCCACGGTGGCGCTACGCCGAGTAGACCCTCACACGCAAGGGTCGCTGCTGGATGTAATCCGCGACTCCGGCGCGCAGGTGCTACCCAACACCGCCGGATGTTTTACAAGCTCAGAGGCGGTGCTCACCGCCCAACTGGCACGGGAGGCCCTCGGCACGTCATGGGTGAAGCTCGAAGTGATCGGCGATGAGCGAACACTGCTCCCCGATCCGGTGGAACTGCTCGATGCCGCTGAAATCCTGATCGATGATGGTTTCACCGTGCTGCCCTACACCAACGATGATCCCATTCTCGCCGCCCGGTTGCAGGGGCTCGGCTGCGCCGCGGTGATGCCGCTGGGCGCGCCCATAGGTAGTGGTCTGGGTATCCGAAACCCCCATAATATCGAGCTGATCGTCGAGCAGGCGGAGGTACCGGTGATTCTAGATGCCGGAATCGGCACCGCCTCCGACGCCGCGCTGGCAATGGAGCTGGGTTGTTCGGCGGTGCTGCTGGCAACAGCTGTTACTCGGGCTGCCGACCCAGTAGCCATGGCGGAGGCTATGCGGTGGGCAACGGTCGCCGGGCGGCTAGCGCGGCGGGCCGGGCGCATCCCCAAACGCCACTACGCCCAGGCGTCCACCTCATCGGCAGGCCAGGTGAGCGAACCGCTCTAGGACAACTTGTGCCAAGTTGTCGAAAGCTATAGACAATTTGTGCCAAGTTGTCGAAAAGCTAACGGCCCATAAGGTTTTAGGGCGATCAGGGACGGTCGACGTCTATATCCTCGGGATGCATGGATTCAATGATCTCAGCCAATAGATATTGAATCTTGGGCTCGATCAACATAGAGGGGTAGGAGCGCTCAAGTAGGTCAAGACCCTCCTCGACGGTAGTAAAGCCACATAAGCGCAGCAGTAACCGAATGTCGTCGACGTCGATGTCGACTCGTGAGGCACGCAGTTTCATAGCCAGCAAATAGCGCGGAGAAGCGACGGAGACGCGGAGGAACGGCGACTCGAAAAACAGCCGAGGATCCGGATCTTCTCCTGGTAGGAAGCCCTTGACGGCATCGTTCAGCCAGTCTTCTTCCAAACCATGCTGTTGCGCTATGGCTGCCGCAGCTTTTCCTACAATGGCTGCCGGAGCGAAGACCGCGTCAAGGTCGCGAGTAGCTCGTCGCGCGTCATAGGCGAGTGCCATAGCGGCACCACCAACAAGGAAGATATCTGCTTGCGCTCCTCGGCATTTCAGCTCTTCAGAGAGGTCGTGGAGCAGGGACGCAATACTGTCTCGGTCAAGAGCTATAGGTGGGTTCACACTCGCTCCAGCCCGTTGGCGGCGATGAAGATACCCCGTCGACGAAACGATAGCGGCGACTCACGCAACGACCATGGATGCATTCCGCGTAGCTCTGTCACAAACCACCAATCGTCGGTGAAACGGTGCGCCTGTCGCGCCCAGACGGGTACTGGCCAATCGTCACGTCGCGCGAGATGCTCGGCGAGTGCCGCAAGCGCGGCGTCAACGCGAGGGTCCTCGGTCGACGGGGGCTCCTCTGTGAACAGGGCCACGGCGGTTTCGCGCCCCGCATTACGCAACCGTGACTCGTAGACATCGAGCAGTTGAAGGACAGCGTGCCGCCACGCGGCCGAAAGCGGTTCGCCGCGGCGCAGCAGCTCCGTGGCGTCGCTTGCTGCTTGGGCTACGTCGTAAGCATTCAACGCTTTTCCCTCCCACCCAAGGACTCTATTGCCTGAGCTTACGGCGTACACGCCAATCTGGCTGAGTGGCTTCAGGCTTCCTCCCTAGTGTGATCATTGGCTCTACCCAATCCGTCGGCCGGTTTTAGCTCCCTCGCCCAGGGCGTAGCCTTGAGGTATGAAGTGCTACAAAGTCAGTGCCGGTGTGCTGGCCGGCTTTCTCAGCGTCACCGGGGTGCTGCACTTCACCTCACCCGGGTTTTTCGATGAGATAGTGCCGCGAGCACTGCCCGGGTCAGCTCGGCTTTGGACATATCTGAGCGGAGCAGCCGAACTTTCGGTCGCGGCGGCGCTCGCGGTGCCACGTACCCGCAAGCTCGGTGGTTACGGCGCCGCGACGTTGTTTCTCGCCGTGTTCCCGGCCAATGTCCAGATGGCGATCGACTGGGGTGACCGCCCGTTGTCGGAGCGACTAGATGATCTATTCCA
>QHCE01000035.1 GCA_003243955.1 Acidimicrobiales bacterium
AAGTTTCAAAACACCCTCTGAGATCGGGCCGGGGTGTGGGGCCGAGCCCCACGGTGTCGGCCCTGTCTTTTAAAACCCTGCGGTGGCTTAGAATCCTGCGGCGACTTTGGCGGCTGCCCGCAAGTACGCGCGTTTCGTCTGCCGTGCTAGTCCTTCGTATCGGAGCCATTGTGCCCGCATAGCTGGGTCGTAGGGGACGGTAACCACGGCGCGGGCTAGGTCACGGAAGCCTTCGGCTATCGCACCGGCGTCTGCCTCGTCTTTGTCTGCTTGGCTGACGATGACGACTGCGCCGTCGGCGAGGCCGGCTGAGTGCCCGTCTCGGGTTCGTAAGGCGTCTAGGAGAAGCCGGGCTGCCTCAGCGTGATCGGCTCGCGTGGTGGTGGGTACGACGATTTGATTTGCGTGGTCAACCATCCGCAGCCACAAGGCGTCACCCTCATCGTTGCCAGAGTCCATCACCACAATCCGGTAATACTTCGTGACGACTGCATGCACGGCGTCAAGCTGGTCAGGCGTTAGCTTCTGTTCAGTGGACAGCAGCAGCGGATTTGATCGGAGAACGTCGAACCTGTCACCGGGTTGGTGATGGACATGACCATCTAGGTCTGCTGCTCTAGCGCCAGGCTCTAACAGCCTTTCGGTGTACGGCAACAGATCCAGGATGGTCGCATCATGTGGCCCCTTTTCTGTACGCCACCCAAGGGTTCCCCGAGTCACATTGTTGTCCCATGCCAGAACACCCGAACCGCCACCGCGGGCAAACAATGCACTCAGTAGTACCGCTGCGGGGGTTTTACCCGCGCCGCCTTTCCCGTTGAGCACCGCCACAGTACGCGGCCCTGGCCAGTGCTGCGAAACAGCGCGTTCTTCAGCTCGCCGGGATAATTCCTCCTCATCGGGACCAGTCTTGATACCTAGCTTCGCTAGGACTGCGGCGAAGCCCGTCAAGGCGGGAGTGGTGAGGTTTGGATCGGCAAGAAATGAGCGGACCGCGCGCGGTGGCGCGCTATAGCGCGCCACCGGTTCTGCTTGCTGTGGCCTTGCCGGCGCGGTGAGTGCTGCTGGTATCAACGCATCCGTCCATGGGCTCATTATCGGCACGCCACCGGGAGCGCCCTGGTGCCCGATGATCCTTTCGACCAACGGCCCCGCTTGGGTCGGTGGTGGGCCGCTCACCGAGGCCTTAGCGGCCGGATCAGAGCCATTGAGCTGCTCGACGTTGGAACCGTGGCCATCGGGATGAACCACTAGCCGCGTTTGGCCTTGAGGGTCGTTTGCAACTACGCGCACCGGCCGATTAAGTGGCTTGGCCACCGTGTGTGCGATATAGCGCACGGCGGCTACCTGCGGCGGAGTGCCTGCTGGCACGTTGATCGTTTCGCCGTTCACAAGTACGCCGGCGTTAGTGATCTGCACGATAACGGTGGGGTACGCCGGAGTGGTATTGGTTTCGTTCATGATCTGTTCTCCTATGCGGTGGTGACGCCGATGACTTGCCACGGCGAGCCGGTCACGCTGCGGCCCAGGGTGACGAAGTAGGTACTTGTGGTGACTGTTCCGGTCCAGCCGTTTGCACCGTGTGGTGTCACGGTGACGATTCGTACGCGTGAGGCCGCCTTATCAGTGTCAGCTGGTGCGCCGTCCTGGTTCGCCCGTTCAACGGTGGCCGTGGTGTATCCGTCGTGTTTGACAAGGTCAAGCCAGTCGGCTCCGCCACCGCCTGATGTTGGTTCGCGGACGGCCTTGGCGTACTGCCCGCCGAGATAGGGCAAAGCTCGTCTTGCCGCGTCATTTCGGCTGTTGTCGATCCGGGTGTCCCAGCGGCTAAGCGTCACCAGCACTGCGTCGGTCACAGCGTCTAGATCGTTGGCGTTGTCCGGCCAGCTCGGGTTGCCGCCTCGCGGCTGGCCAGGTGTGCCAGCGGGCACAGGTTCGGCTCCGGAGTCCTTGGGAACAGGTGTTGCGCTGATCGCCGGCGGTGGTCTGGAAGTTGTGGCTTTATGTGGTGGTCCGCCGCAGCTCGCGACGAGCAGAACGGTCAGAGCTGCTGCGGTGGCGGCTCCTGGCCTGGTTGCTTTCATTTGCTAAACCTCCTTATTTGCCACACCATCGGGCGGAAATACGAGCTGTTCTTCAGGTCGGTGAGCTCGACGTTTTGGCCTGTGGTCGGGGCGTCAAGAAGCTTCCCGTTTCCGGCGTAGATGCCGATGTGTTGGTAGTTGCCTCCGCCTGAATTTGAGAAGCCGATAATGTCTCCAGTTTGCATCTGAGACCAATCGCGGGAGATGAGCGTGCCTCGGGAATCGCGGATTTGGGCGTCAGCTACGCGCGGTAGCGTGATGCCGGTTGCGTGGTAGACGGCATACTGGATGAGCCCTGAGCAGTCAAAGCCCGGCCCGCGGCCATCGCTGCCGCGTCCACTTGGGCCGCTTGTGCCGCCGCCGCCCCACACATATGGATAGCCGAGCCACAGCTTGGCCTGGTCGGCGATGGAACTTTGTGTTGCAATGGTCGCCTTACCGCCTGTTGCAGGCTGGCTGTAATTCTCTATGTCGGCCAGAATTTTTTTGATGTAGCTCTGCGTCTCAGCAAGCGGTGGTACTCCGCCGTAGTTGATGACTTTGCTGGGTCCGGCGTTATATGCCGCGAGTGTCAGGCTGAGTAGGTCGCCTTTGACAACGCCTGTTCCCAGCTTCTCTTTCATGTAGCCCGCCAGGTAGCACATGAAGTCGGCTTGACTACCGATCGCGTCGGCAGGGTCTAACGGCGAGGTTGATCCGTCGTGGTTGTAATCCTTGCCCCAAGTTGCCCAAGTTCCCGGCATGAATTGAGCTAGCCCTTGTGCACCTACAGACGTTTGGGCGTGTGGGTTCCAATTTGATTCGGCTTTGATCTGGGCGGCGATGACCGGCGCAGATATCTCTGCGCACCGCTTTCCGGCATTTTCCACAAACTTGACGTAGGCGGCCGGAATACCGCTGGGGTTAAGGACGCCTCCACCGCTTATCGGCGACGTGTCGATGCCGGTGGTAGCCAGTATGACGAACAGCGGAAGAAAGACCACGGCAGCGCTTATCGCGGCGATCCCAAGGATTACTCCGTTACCCTTCGTCTCTCCAATCACCCGTCGGCGCCCCCTGCAACCATATTGAGCAACGCGGCCTTGCTGTAGAGGCGCCGGCGGCCGACGGCACGTGAGGGAAGATCGCCTCGTTTGGCCGCGCTATCAAGACGCCCCAGCGTCAATCTCATCATCCAGGCGGCCTGGGGTGGGGTAAGAATCTCAGGCAGCGCCGCCAAATCGGCGGCTGTGGGGTCATCCTGGGGTGGAGTCCAGCTGCCGGTCATCGCACGCTACCTGTTGCCGAACTGGCGTTCAGGCAGCATTGCCCCGGATGTGTTCCTCGATTCGCCGCTTGCTGAATCGCCACATGCGCCCGATCTGCACGCCTGGAATGCGGTTCTGCGCCGCCCATCTCCTGACTACGACCGCAGACGTGCCAAGCATCGCCGCCACGTCCTCGGGGGTGAGGACTTCGGGCAGCGCGGCATATTCGTCGGCGGTGAGCGGTGACATTAAAGCCAACCCTAGTGGCGCCCACGGGAACTCCTCCTCAGTTGAGACCTTTACGAGTCAGTTTTTTTGGGTTCTGCACAGTTTCGATGGCCGTCGCCCGTGAATTCGTTTCCTCGCCCACCATCGTAGACCACTTCAAAACGATTAGAATAGAGTAAGAGCACTAACAATATGAGCGACGGACACTCGCGGGCTTCTCACCGCCGGTTTCATACGATACAATGCCAGTGCCGACACAGCGAGACACAATGCGACGGAGAACATAGGGGAACATGGTGGAGCGGCACTTGGATGAGGACCATGGCCAACTTTCACCCTGGTCGGTACCCCCGGTTGCCCCGTCACCGATTCAGCCGATTATGCCCGCTGTGGCTATGTCACCGAGTATCGTCGCCGGCCCACGATTGAGCCGAACTCCTCACCCGCCCACTTTTGCGCGCTATACAGGCTCGGCCTCATTCATTTGGCTTGGCGCACACGGCGGGACGGGTGCGTCATCTCTGCGCCTTTCCACGGGTCAAGGTGTAGCGCTTCGCGAAACCTGGCCTGATCCGTCTTTGGGCTGGCCCCCGATCGTCGTCCTAGTGACCCGCACCTCGGCGTCGGGTCTCGATAATGCCGGTCATTTCCTGCACGAGTGGGCTTCAGGTGTTGTGCCCGCGGGGGTGCGCCTGGCGGCTTTGGTTGCTGTGGCCGACGCACCGGGTCGCCTGCCACGCTCTCTACGCTCTCGGTTGCACGAGTTATCGGGCTTAACCGAGGTTGTGCCGTTCCCCTGGGTAGAGGAATGGCGTGAATCTCCCGGTGTGTCTATCGGGGCCAGTCGGAAACTCGCGGCGACTATCGCCGCGATCATCTCCAAGGAGGAGTAAACGATGTTGCTGGCGAAGCTGTACATGCTGCCGGTCGCTCTGGCTGGCTTGGTCTCCTCGCAGGTGCCTGACCCCAAACCTCAAGCTCCGCCCGAGGTCCAGAACAAGATCAACACGATGTTGGGCTTTGGGTTGACGATAGTGATCGCTGCTTGCGTTGCGGGTGTCTTGATCGTTGCGGGCCGAATGGTTATCGCTCACCGTCGCGGTGAGCTCGGCGATTCAGCGGGCGGTCTTGCCGCTGTTGCCGCCGGGTGCGTCTTGGCCGGTTCCGCCTCGGCTGTGGTCCGGTTTTTCATGTTCTAAGACGGGGCGACGGCGATAGGAGGAAATGCTGATGGTCTACAAAGACTCCGCCGGTGAGCGGCCTTTTCTGGCTCAGCGGCGTACCTGGATGGCGGCGCTGGTCCTCCTTGCCGTCATAGGGTGTTTGATGTGGGTGATCCTAGGGTCTGGCGGCCGCGATGACGCAAAGCCGCGACCGGCATCCAAGACAGCGCCGCCGGTGAATACCCGAACCTCTACCGCGCGCCCGCCCTCAGACTCGACGTATGACTCGGCCTGTGGTCTTAGCGGCGGCACGACCACAGTCCCCAAGATTGACTCCGATGTCCCTAATATTGAATGGCCCAACGTCAAAAACGGTTGGTATTTACCGCTTAGCGATCAATACGGCCCCGGTAAGCATGCTGGCTCCGGGGCGTGGTCGTGCTACAGCCGCACCCCGATGGGAGCGGTCCTAGCGGGCTACACCATTTCCATGCAGGTCGAGGGTTTGGCGGATGACTTCACCGACGCAGTGAAGACCGGCACTATGCCGGGAATCGGACAAAACGTGCTGCTGGCCAAGGGGAAGCAGAAAATTTCCGATTCTCCGGTCATCCCCAAGGGTTTTGTGATCGACCGCTACAGCAACGATGAAGCCACCGTCACCTTTTACCTGCACACCACACAGTCAGCATTCACCTGTTCAATTGAGGTTGCCTGGGATGGTGGTGCAACTGGTGACTGGAAGCTGCGCCTTGCCGCCAACGGGCAAACTCCGCAAGGCTGCATCACAGGACCGCCATCTCGTTACCTGCCCTGGGGGCCCTGATGGCGTGCGGGCTCTCCGACCCTGTTAGCTGTTCACCGATGGGCTGAAAGCCGGTGTGGGAGCAGTCAACGCCAGCATTCTGGACTCTCTTGCCGGAGCATTCAAAGCCGCCGCCCAATGGTGCATCAAAAATTTGATGACCGCCTGGCTCAACACCCCCGATCCTGACGTTTCCTCTCCAGGATCAGTAAGTGGTTGGATCAGCGGCCATCTGTGGTACCTGACGTTGGCGGCGGCTTTTGCCTCGATCCTCATCGCCTCCTATCGGATCGTCACTACTCAACAGTGGCAGCACGGCCGCGAGCTTGCTGAGACCTTAATGCGGCTAGTCGTGGTCACCTTCGCATCCGCCACACTCATCAGTGCCGGTATCGCAGCCGGTGACGCATTCACCAAATGGATACTCAAAGAAAGCGACCTCGACTTCTCCCAAACCCTGATTCTTGAGGCTGTCTCCAACTCCGGCGTGCTGCTGATCCTTGCCGTCATTGTCGTCGTGACCCAGATCATCCAGTTCTTCCTCATGCTCGTCCGCAATGGCATGCTGGTTTTTCTGGCCGGCACGCTGCCGTTGCTATCGGCTACCACCAACACCGCGACAGGGAAACAGGGCTATCAAAAAGCAATCGCCTGGACAATCGCCTTCGTGCTCTACAAGCCTGTTGCCGCGCTGCTGTACGCCGGTAGTTTCAAAATGGTTCAAGGCCACAACTCCCTGACCACCCAACTCAGCGGTGTGGCCATCATGATCTTGGCCGTGTTCTCCCTCCCAGCACTGATGAGGTTCTTAGTGCCCGCTACGGCGGCGATGAGTAGCGGAAATGGGGGCGCGATGGCTGGCGCCCTCGTGGGCGGCGCTATAGCTACCGGCGCCGTCCTGGCTACAGGCGGAGCTGCCGCTGGAAGCGGTGCCGGATTCGGCGGAGGCGGAGCTGCTACCGCAGGAGGCGCTATCGGGTCACCCCCGGGGGGAAGTGGGCCTCCTGCACCTGGTGGCGGTGGAAGTAACCCCAACGGCCAGGGTGGAAATACGCCCTCTAGTGACCCGCTGCACCCTTCAGGCAACAGCCCATCAGATAGCGACGGGGGTTCTCCCGGTCCCGGTGCCTCCCAGGCCGGCGGCGGGCTCTCAGAGCCAGCTACAGCCAGGCCCGCACCCTCAGGTAGCACCCGCGCCGGTTGGCAAGACGTCAATCAAGCGGTCAACACCAGCTTGAACGCCAGCAAAGCAGCCAGAGACGGCGCCAGCGGGGCTGTTGGAGAGGAAACTTAATGAGTACGGCGATACCTACACCGGCTCGACCGACCTACGGCAATTGGATTGCCATGCGATCACCCGGCCTGGGTAACACCGGCATGTTAGGCACACTCATCATCATGGGCGGCCTCATCGTCACGATGTTCGCACTTTTGCTGGGCGGGTGGAAAGGCGGCGCAAGCACAGCCCTGGTAGCCCTAGCGCTGTTCACTGCCTTTGGCACACCGGCGGGCAGGTGGTGTGGAACACGCATTGCTTATTGGCACCAAGTGAACAAACGTGAGCATCAGTGGAGGAGCGGAATGTTTAGTCGCAACAAGGACCATGAAGTGCGGCTTCCTGGCATGCTGGGTAAGACAACGCTTCTCAGTAAAACGGATGCGTTCGGCAACGAGTTCGCCGTGATCCAAAACCCCCGCAAGGGCGGCCTCTATACGGTTGTTGCGCGCTGCACAGCCGAAGGTCCAGCACTACAAGACCAACACCGCATAGATATATGGGTCAGCAATTGGGGCGGTGTGTTGGCCTCGATGGGACAAGAGCACGCACTCATCTGCGGCAAGGCCATCACTGACACTGCACCCGATCCCGGCGGGCGCTTGGCGGCGCTAGTGCACTCGTCCCGTTCGGATGAAGCCCCCACTATCACCCGCGAGGTCATGGAGGAGTGTTTGGCCACCTATCCGGCCGCCTCCAGCGAAAACGTCACCTATATCGAGATGGTTTTTCGCGGCCGCGACCTCAACAAGCGCGGTCAAGAGGAAGCTATTTTGACTGAGCTAGCCCGCAAAGTGCCCTCGATTTTGGGTCAGGTCCAGCTTTCCGGCGGCGGCGCGGTAGAGATGCTCGGCCCCAACGATCTACCCAAAGTCATTCGGGCGGCCTACGATCCGGGCGCCGCTCGCTTCATTGAGGCCGCCGAATTAGCCGGACTAGACACCGGCGACGCCAATGTGGCATGGAAGGATGCTGGACCTGTAGCCGAACAAGCGTTCTGGGATCATCTAGTTCACGATTCTGGCCGGTCTGTTACCTGGGAAATGATAGCCCTGCCGCGCGCCGCTATCACCGAGCTGGCCATGTCCAATCTCCTGAGGCCGCATAACGACTTCGTACGTAAACGGGTGGCCCTCATCTATCGGCCGCACTCGCCAGAGCAGTCCACGAAGGTCAGCGAGACCGACGCAAATACTGCGATGTTCAACGCGAAAACGACGAAAAAGCGGATCACCGCTTTGGCAGAGGTTTCGATGAAATCGGCCGAGCAGGCTCGCCAAGAAGTCGCCTACGGCGCGGCGCTTGTGCGGTTCGCGCTGATGATCACCGCAACAGTGGGCAACGGCGATGACCTGGGCCAGGCCGCCGCCACCATCGAATCCCTCGCCGGGTCGATCCCGTTGCGGCTGCGACGCTGCTACGGCACGCAATCATCTGCCTTCGCCGCGACGCTGCCTGTTGGATTTGTGCCATGGGAACACACAACTATCCCTACCAAGGTGAGGGAATTGATGTGATGAACCTTCTGGGTTCGCGAGGTTTTCGCGGCGCAGGCGGCGGGACTTGGACCCTAATACCCACACCGCCGTCGTTTCGCGCCACAAGCGTGCAGGTCTGCGGTCTCTGGCCCTTTAGCGGCGGCGCGGCCCGACCGATGGTCGGCGTTCCAGTCGGGCAAGACCTCGAATACGGCTCCACTATCTGCTGCGATCCCATCAACTGGTTCCGCGCCGGGTACTCAGCTAATCCCTCGATGATGATCTACGGCAATCCGGGACTGGGGAAATCAGCATTCACCGTCCGCCAGATACTCGGGCTGGCCTTTCAAGGCGTCCGCCCGCTCATTCTGGGTGATCTGAAACCGGACTACCCCGACGTTATCCGGGCGCTCGGCGGCCAAGTCATGCGCTTCGGTGAAGGTCAACGGCTCAATGTTCTCGATCAAGGGGCAATGCTTCAAGCATCAGACCGCATCGGCGGCGAGGCGGGCGCACGCTTGTTAGAGCAAGCTCTACAGCGCACCACAACGATGATTTCTTCCCTGATTCAGATCATGCGCCGCGCCCGTATGGACGATTGGGAACAGGCTCTAATCTCACGTGCAGTCCGCACACTCGACGAAAAACACCGCCGGCAACGCGGAGAGCCACCACTGTTAAACGACCTGGCGGCGCTGCTACGAGAGCCCACACAAGAGCTGCTGCGCGCCACGCTGGCCGATGATGTTGACGAGTACCGCCAAACCACTAAACCGTTGTCACGCTCGCTAGAGGCCCTACTAGAAGGGCCACTTGGCCGAACGTTTGGTGGGCAAACCTCCGAGCGTATCCGCACCGATGCCCCTGGCGTATGCGTCGATGTGTCAGCGGTGGCCAAGCAGAGCGATGACGTTATGGCTGCCATCATGTTGGCCACCTGGTCAGAAGGCTTCGCCTCAGTTGAGGCGGCCAACGCGCTCTCTGATGCAGGACTTGCAGCTCAGCGGAACTTTTTGGTGGTCATGGACGAAATGTGGCGGCCGCTGCGCATCGAGGGCGCCGGGCTCGTGGACAAAATGGATGGGATCACGCGACTAAATCGCGCCGAAGGAGTCGGTAACATCTATATCGCTCACACGCCCAAGGATCAGGAGTCGATGACCTCTCGGGCAGACGCTATGAAGGCGCGCGGCTTCACTGAGCGGGCCGGGATCGTTGTCGCGGCAGGACTATCCATTGACGATCTACAGTCGCTCAGCAAAGTGAAGCCGATGAGCGACGTTGAGATTGACACCGTGGCACGCTGGAACACCCCGCCCGGATGGCGACAAAAGATGGTTACCGACCTCCGCACAGGTAAGCGGCGCCCTGCGCCGCCGCCAGGGTGCGGCAAGGTGCTCATCAAGCTGGGTGATCGAGCAGGCATCCAGACGCAAGTCAAACTCACTCAAGCCGAGCTCGATATGCACGACACCAACGCGCGCTGGCTGGCCGAGCAAATCGTTTAGGGGGCGGTCAATGGTGCGGTCCCGGCGACAGTCGGCCTCGACCAGAAACGGTGAGGCAATCCTCGGGTTCGGTTTTACCGGCCTCGTCCTCGTAGTGCTTGGCGGCCCGTGGGTGGCAATGCACGTGGCCGCACGTATCGATAACACCCCATCCCCAAAAAACAACCCGGTCGCCCTTGTAGCCGGGCTCTGGCAAGGAACCACCATCTGGACCACTACGGCAACGCTGGTTGCCGTAGTGGTCTGTGTCGTTGTCTTGGGCTGTGTTACTGCGGCGGCATGGGGTGTTAACCACAGCCACCGTCACCGCAAGGCAGCCGATCGAGCCACACCCCATATGGCCCGCGCCGCCGACCTTGAACATCTCAGCGAGCAAGGAGCTAAAGCGAAAGCCAAGCGGCTTGGCATCGAGGGCCACTCGGCGGGCGTGCCGCTCGGCAAGGCCGTCCTAACCGGCCGGCCTCTATTTAGCTCTTGGGAGGACATGCTGGTCCTCATCGCTGGACCGCGCACCAGTAAGACGACTGCGTACGCTATTCCGCAGACTCTTGGCGCACCTGGTCCGTGCGTTGTTACCTCAAACAAACGTGACGTGCTTGACGCCACCAGACGTTCGCGCAGCGCCCTGGGCCAGGTCTCGGTTTTCGACCCCCAAGGTGTGGCCCGCGAGCCCCAAGGCCAATGCTGGTGGAACCCTCTTAGCTACGTCACAGATGAAACAAAAGCCGAGAAGCTGGCGGCGCAGTTCGCGGCATCCGCCCGCACACCGGGGGCCAGGACAGACGCCTACTTTGACTCGGAAGCAGAAAACCTCATTGGTCTACTGCTTCTGGCGGCAGCTGAGCACGGTGACCCGATCATTCAGATCTACTCATGGTTGACCCGCCCCAGCGATGAGGCCGCCATCCGCATCCTTGAGGGAGCCCGGTACATCCTGCAAGCCGAAAGTCTCTATGCCCTCAGCCATCTGCCAGACAAGCAACGCGAGGGCGTCTACGGGTCCGCTCGTTCCCTAATGGGATGGCTCCGTAGCCGCAGCATTGTCCAGTGGGTCACTCAGCCGATGGCACACATATCCGAGTTCTCACCCGCGGCCTTTGTGCGCAATCGGCAAACCCTTTACCTGCTCAGCCGGGAGGGCGCAGGAAGCGCCGGCCCTCTCATCGCCGCGCTCACCGTCGCAGTGGTCGAGGCCGCCGAGGAGTACGCCACCGCCTCACGCGGTGGCCGTATGCCGGTACCGATGTTGTGTGTCCTTGATGAGGCCGCGAACATCTGCCGTTTTAAGAACCTCGACTCCTACTATTCCCACTTTGGCTCACGCGGCATCATCATCAACACCATCTTGCAGAACTGGGCTCAGGGCGAGGAAGTGTGGGGTCGTGGTGGCATGGAAAAACTGTGGTCGGCCGCGAACATCAAAATTTACGGTGGCGGTGTCGATGATGACCGCTTCCTGCGCCGCCTGTCCGACCTGATCGGGCAATACGATCAGGTGATGACCTCAGAGTCGTTACACAAGGGCTCTCGCACACGGTCTCGCTCGATCCAAGAACGGACGATTCTCACTGTCTCAGAGCTACGCGAGCTGCCCCCTGACCGTGCTGTGGTGTTCCCTTCGGGCACTCCTGCGCTACTGATGGAACCTGTGCCGTGGTTCCGCGGGCCCCAGCGCGCCCAGGTGCAGGCGAGCATCAATGCGTTCGACCCGACCGGTCCCGCGCCATCTGGTACAAGTAGCTCGGCCAGCTCACCCGCACCCGATAAGTTGCGGCCTGCGGAACCGACCGCAACACATAACGTTTCTGCTTGGCAGGTGGACACCGAACAATGACAGCTGACTTAGACGATGATCTACTGGAGCCAAGTGACGGTGAAGTTGACCGACACCAACCCATCGCGGACGCCCACCCCAACAAGACCACACCAGCTGAGCCTAAGAATCATTTCTCGAACGTGTACGCCTTCGTGCGTGACTTCCTCAACGCCGTTTACGCCCGCCGTGTCACTGATCAGGACCGTGATTTCAGGTGGTGTGCGCATTGGTGGGAGCACACCGAGGCCGTGAGTCGCCTTGAGTCTTTATGGAAGGCGTTTGAGGCCCTGCGCCTAGACGCTGGAACTGGAGCGTCCGTTTGGTGGCGTGACCATGCAGACCCTTGCATGGATCGACTCAGCGCACCCGATGGGCCATTTCGTGGCTGCTCGAATACCTCACACGTACTGCTTCCGCCGTTGCCAATGGTTGAGCCGCCCGAGGCGCTTTTGCAGCTGAGCGGCTTGGACTGAAACCTCTATTCGCCTCGTTCGGTTCCGCGTTGGTTTTGGCGTAGTGCTCGCCACCAGCGCGCACTTTTCCCCTGGCCAGCTGCCGCCGGTTTGGTCGGATTCACGCCATTGAGGCGGTCAGCTTTCGCGCGCGCCTCTAGGGCGGCAGTGTTTAAGCCGTTTTTTTTCAGAAACGCAATAACAGCCGGGTCTTGAGACCTGTAGTCGCTCGGATTTTCGCGATAGCGGATTACCCGAGCTTCAGCAAGCTCAGCAGCGAGGTAAAAGGACCCCAAATCGTCACTGACCCAATCAAGGTCCAGCTCGTATTTCGCCTCGAAATTAATCGACATGGCTTTGGCATACTTGCCGAAGCCATCTGGCCTTATCTGCCCCCAATGTTGAGCACTAAGCCATGTCTCGGCGGTTTCACGGGGTGTAGCTCTCTCTAGCCAATCCGGCGTCGCAGCACGGCTGTAGAGCGCCTCCTGTACCGGGTAGCGGTTCGC
>QHCE01000032.1 GCA_003243955.1 Acidimicrobiales bacterium
CTTGGAATAGATCATCTAGACCTTCTACCCGTCGGGTATCGACCAATTCCAGCTGCCGCACCAGAGCAAACAGGCCCAAGAACTGCGCCCCCTGTTGCGGATTGAGCGCTCGCATCACCGCGTCCTGTCGCATGGACGGGTCGGGTATGCGATTCAACGCCCAGCTGGCGACTTTTTTTCTGGCTTCGGAATCAAAATCGAGGTGGTTGAGAGCACGAGTAGCGATATCCGAGGAGAGCTCATCAGGTAGCCGGTCGGTGAGCCACTGCTCATGCTCGCCAAGCGCGGCGAGGAAATCGGTGGCCACCTGCGCGTCAGTGGAAACATTGTCAATAGCCGCCAGCACAACGTTAAACCGCGACCGGTCAACCGCGCCGGTGGTGGCTTCCACTCCTCGTTGGGCCCAGTCGCCGGTGTACCCACTGTCCTCATAGCCGAGGGCGGACGAGGCAACGCGGGCCCAAAAGGCGCCACGCTCAGCGACTGGTACCCCGGCTGCCTCGTCCCGGAGCTCGGTCACGTAGTCATACCACCGCATCGCGCCTGCCGCTCATCTAGCTAAGACGACCTACGTTAGCCCTAGGATAACGGCTAAACCCGAAATCATCCTCACCATGTTAAATGCTCACATAACTGGGCCACATCGTTTAGCAGATAGGTGAAGGGGAGCAGACCAATGTTGACCGCCAGGCTGCGCCGTCTATGAAGGCCAATTTACTCCAGAGCTGCACCATGTGAATGAAGCTCTTGCTGGGTTGCCAAATCCCACCAGTAGTTCTGCTTCGCTCGAAGGTTTGGTGGCTATTCGAGTCGCCGTCGCTGAATGGAACAACCAGAACGTTTTACATAGTCAACGCGCTCTATTGTGTTATGCAGAACTGGTATGCATAATTAGGTGTGGAGATTAAATGGGATACCAAGGGCATATGGCACTTGGCTACGCGTGACCAGCGTTATGGACCGCGCGCGACAAACTTTGTAGCCATGTGGGCTAACGAAGCCGCCAGTGACCCGCATGCCACCATGCTCCCCATCGATCCCGCTGCACCGTACAGGCGAGTGGTTACCGGTTACAGCTCAGGCTATGGCGGCTATATGACTGTCATCTATCTAGAGATAGGCGACCACCGTCACGGAGTCACCGCTTACCCGACAGGAGAACCGACATGAGGAAGCCCACTATGACCCGTGAAGAAATAGCTGCGCTCGTTGAGCAAACCCGCGAAGAATTCGCTGGCGAAGAGCTCGCTGCCGCTGCGTGGGAAGCACAGATGAAAGCCGGACGGCCCGCGCTCGGTGAACGTACTGGCGCGTCACCGCAAGTGACGTTTCGTCTCACCAACGCGATGAAACGAGCCGCCGCTACCCGTGCAGAGTCAGAAGGTAAAACTGTTTCACAGCTGGCACGGGAAGCATTTGAACATTACCTCACCGTCTAGATGAGTGTGACTTAGATCGCGGGGCGCCAGGCAGACACCGGCTGCGGCATTTGGCACCATAGCGGTGTGATAGATAGCAGCGTGACAAATAGTGACATGGCTGAAACCGAATACCGCATTGAGCGCGACACCATGGGCGAGGTTCGGGTGCCCGCGCATGCGAAATGGCGGGCGCAGACCCAACGGGCGTGCGAAAACTTCCCCATCTCGGGAACATCGCTGGAGCCGGCCCACATTCACGCCCTAGCGCAGATCAAAGCGGCCACGGCGACGGTAAACGCTGAGCTGGGCGTGCTGAATCGGGCGGTCGCGAAAGCCATCGTGGACGCCGCCGAGCAGGTGGCGCGCGGCGAGTGGGACGACCACTTCCCCATCGACGTATTCCAAACCGGCTCAGGCACATCCAGCAACATGAACGCCAACGAGGTCATCGCCACCCTTGCGGGCGAGAACTCCGGTAGCGCGGTACATCCGAACGACCACGTCAATGCCTCGCAGTCCTCCAACGACGTATTCCCCTCCTCGATTCACATCGCCGCTACTGCAGCCGTGACGCACGACCTGATCCCCGCGCTGCGCCAGCTTGCCGGAGCGCTACGCGGCAAAGCGACCGAGTTCGCAACGGTCGTGAAAGCCGGCCGCACCCACTTGATGGATGCCACACCGGTGACGCTAGGACAAGAATTCGGCGGCTATGCCGCGCAAATAGAGCTCGGGATCGCCCGGCTGGAATCCACGCTGCCTCGGCTGGCGCAGCTGCCGCTGGGCGGTACCGCGGTGGGCACCGGCATCAACACCCCAGCCGGCTTCGCCGAACGCACCATCGCTGAGCTGGTCCGGCGCACCGGATTGCCGCTCACCGAGGCCAGCAATCACTTCGAAGCCCAGGGCGCCCGCGACGGACTGGTCGAAGCCTCCGGGCAGCTACGCACTCTCGCGGTGGGGTTGAACAAGATCGCTAACGACCTGCGCTGGATGGGTTCCGGGCCGCGCGCCGGGCTAGCGGAGATCGCACTACCTGATCTGCAACCCGGATCCTCGATCATGCCCGGCAAAGTGAACCCAGTGCTCCCTGAGGCGGTTACTCAGGTCGTCGCGCAAGTGATCGGAAACGACGCGGCCGTAGCCTTCGGCGGCGCGGCGGGGAACTTCGAGCTCAATGTGATGCTGCCGATGATGGCCCGCAACCTGCTGGAATCGATCCGGCTGCTGGCCAACGTGAGCCGACTCTTCGCCGACCGCTGCATCGCCGGGATCACCGCGAACGTCGAGCGCTGCCGGGAGTACGCCGAGTCCTCGCCGTCCATCGTGACGCCACTGAACCGCTATCTCGGTTATGAGGAAGCGGCCAGCATCGCAAAGCAGTCACTCAAGGAGCGCAAGACGATCCGACAGGTCGTCACTGAACGCGGCCATGTTCGCGACGGCCGACTCACGCAGGCCCAGCTCGACACCGCACTCGACGTGATGAGCATGACCGGGGCGTAGGAACCTGGCGGGCCGGTGCGACCGGCGATCCAGCTAGCCCTTTACCCGTTGATTGCTTCCCGCTTCGAGACCGGGCATCGCGGGCGGAGCCCTATGTTACGGTCGGGCTACACCGACACCTTCGCGACCGAGAAGCGATGGACCACCACGATAATGACACATGAGATGAACGCCGAGCAGCGGTCAAGCGCCTCAGAGGGCGCTACCCGATATCACCGCGTCGTGGCCAGGGTCGGGGCTTGAGCAGTGGCTGCGACCGAACGCTCCGAGAGCTGGTGCTGGTTCGCGCTCCGCGCCGAGCGGCCCGCAGACGCCGCAGCAGCGGCAGCGGTCCACCGGCCCAACGGTGACTGCCTCGGTGTGCTCGCGGCCTGGGAACCCGGCGCCCACCCGACAGAGGCGATGAAGATTGATGCCCGAGCGATCGACCCTAACGGAGAGGAGGCGAGCGTCTCTCTAGTACTCGCGCCAGAGGGGACGTGGCTTCCCTTCGACGACCCGGCGGTATCTCACGCGATCCGGGCCGTCCTGTTGGGTCGGCCCGCTGACGTCCTGTCTACTCTGCTGCGGGATGACTTCCGGTTCGTCGGGGCGATCACCGGTGTCCGAGGGCGCGAGGGTCGGCTCGCAGACGACCCGTTCGGGCGGGTCTTCCCGAGCCTGCGGGTACATGTCGGAGCGGGGTTGCTCGGCCGGATGCTGGCGGCCGCGGGGCCGACCATGCAGCGTCACGGTTCCGCGAACCCATGGCCGGCCGGGGTGTTCGGCTCGTGAGTAGCCGCCCGATCGGCGACTACGCGATGCTTTCGGACTGCCATTCGGCCGCTCTGATCAGTGGGGACGGGTCAGTCGACTGGTTGTGCCTTCCCCGGTTCGACTCGCCGTCACTGTTCGGAGCCCTGCTGGACGACGACGCGGGGCACTGGTCTATCCGTCCCCGGGGCAAGTACGAGATCACGCAAAGCTACCTGCCGGAGTCCCTGATTCTAGAAACCCGGATGGGGACGCCCACCGGGTCGGCGAGGCTCACCGATGCTCTCGTCTTCGACGCCCATGAGCGGGGTCACGCGATCGGGCGTAACGCTCCGCACGTGCTCGTCCGGGTGATCGAAGTGCCGGCCGGGGCAATGACGCTCGACGTTGAGTTCGCCCCGCGACCGGAGTACGGCCTCGTCCACCCACGCCTGCAGCGGATCGCCGGCGGGGTGCTCGCGCAAGGTGGGAGTTCAGTCCTGACGGTGAGCGGACCCCAACCGACGGCGATTGATGTCTCCACCGCTCACTGGGAACTGGAGTTGCGAGCCGGTGACCGGGTGGCATTCGCGGTGCAGTACAGCGCCAGCTCGCAACCGCACCCTCGACCGTGGCGGCCCAAGGAGATCAAGAAAAGATTGGCCGGCACTCACAAAGGGTGGCGCTCGTGGTCAGCGCTCCACCAGTCCTACGATGGCCCGTGGGCGCAGCTGGTCCATCACAGTGGCCGGGTCTTGCAGGGCCTGACCTATCAACCCACCGGGGCGATCATCGCCGCGCCGACTACCTCGCTGCCGGAGCAGATCGGCGGTAGCCGGAACTGGGACTACCGCTACGGGTGGATCCGGGACGCCAGCCTCACCCTGAACGCGCTGTGGATCGCGGCCTGTCCAGATGAGGCTGGGCGCTTCTTGTCCTGGATCGTCGGTGCCGCCGGAACGAGCATGCAGCGTGAGACCGGACTGCAGATTATGTACGGCATCGGGGGTGAGCATGACCTGTCCGAGCGTGAGCTGCCGCACCTGCGCGGCTGGCGCGACAGCCAGCCAGTTCGCGTGGGGAACGGCGCATGGAATCAGCAGCAGCTCGACATCTTCGGCGAACTGCTTGACGCGGTGTACCGGCTGCGAGACGAGCTCGGTGAGCTCGACGACATCACGTGCACGTTCCTGAGCGGGGTCGCCGACGTCGCGGCCCAGCGTTGG
Source organism: Acidimicrobiales bacterium (assembly GCA_003243955.1). Taxonomy (GTDB): domain Bacteria; phylum Actinomycetota; class Actinomycetes; order Mycobacteriales; family QHCE01; genus QHCE01. Next base: position 4,886 of record QHCE01000032.1, read on the forward strand.
ACTGAACCGGACCAAGGCATCTGGGAATCCCGCGGAGCGCCACAGCACTACCTGTACTCGAAACTGATGTGCTGGGTGGCGCTGGACCGCGCGATCCTGCTCGCCGAGCAGATCCGAGCCACCGACCGTGTGTCGGAGTGGACTCAGGTCCGCGCGCAGATCAAAACCGCGATCCTCGAGCACGGGTGGAACGACCACGTGGGCTCCTACACGCAGGTACTCTCCGGCGAAAACTTGGATGCGTCGGCGCTGATGCTCGCTATCGTGGGTTTCCTGCCAGCGAGCGATCCGCGGATGCGGTCCACGATCGACGTCATCGCGAAGGAGCTCGCCGCACCATGCGGTCTCATATACCGCTACCGCCACGAGGACGGGCTCTCCGGCGCCGAGAGCACGTTCGTGCTGTGCACCTACTGGCTGGCCGAATGCCTGGCGCTGGCCGGTGAGCCCGAGACCGCCCGCGGCGTGTTCGAGCGGGTTACCGCCTACGTTAACGACGTCGGATTGCTGAGCGAGGAAGTAGATCCCGAGACCGGTGAGCTGATCGGCAACTTCCCCCAGGCATTCAGTCATGTCGGCCTGGTCAACGCGGCGTATGCGATCGCACAGGCCGAACGCATACCCGAGGAGACGGGCTGACCGATGCCTAAGGTTGCGCATCCAACGAGCTCTCCTCGCGATGTGGCTACACGGTGGCGGAAGAGGAGGCGACTGCCTTCAAGAGCCGGCGAAGAGCCGAAAGGTCGCCTGCGACGACGGCGCTCCCGTCGGACATGGCAGCGTCGAGTGCGGCCGGGTCATCGAGCAAGACGTTGAACGTTTTTGGGTCGGTACGGAGTGAAGCGTCGGCATTGGTGGGCTCGCCGGGCTGGACATGCACCTGATCGGCCGCTGTTCGGATGGTCCATACGTGGTCGTCCAGCTTGAGGCGATAGATGGTTGAGGACGCCTTGGGGTCAGGGTGTGCAGAGGCCCGCAGAAAAAGCAGGACGGAGGTAGCGCTGAGCGTGATCGGCGCCGGCGGGAGTGGGGCGCGCATACCCCAGCTACCCAGAGCAAGCACTATCGGTTCCAACTCCCGCCCCCATTCGGTCAGTTCGTACACCCACGAACTGGCCGGGGGCGCCAGTTTGCGGCGGCGGATCACGCCGCGGCCTTCGAGCTCGCGAAGCCGGTCGGCGACCACGTTCGAGCTTGCCCCAACCAGGGCGTGGCGCAGGTCAGCGAAACGTTGCGGTCCGAGTAGCAGTTCGCGCACAACGAGCAAGGCCCACCGCTCCCCGACAACGTCGAGAGCGCGGGCTATTCCGCAGGCGTCCCCGTAGCTACGGCTCGTTGGCATGACCGCCTCCTTCCTGTATCGGTGCTAATATACAACTAAGAGATTGCTTTTAACAACTAATCTCAGTACAGTGGGCGATATCCAGCCAGGTCGGACCCCGACGAACGGGTCCGTGATGGTCAAGCAGAATCGACGCCGGGTTATCGGCCGGAAAGGATTGACCATGGCGCAAGCAGTTGTGCACTTCGAGATCATTGGGAACGATCCAGTAAGGCTTCGTAGCTACTACAGCGACCTGTTCGGGTGGGAGTTCGATACAAGCGGCCCGGTTTCAGCGGCAGTCTCTCAGCCGGGCAACTACGGATTCGTGGAGCCCAACACAACCAGCGACGGAGTCGGGATCCCGGGCGGCGTCGGCGGAGGCACGGGCTACGATAGCCACGTCATCTTCTACGTCGGCGTTCCCGACGTAGAAGCCGCGCTCCAAAAGGCTGAGAGCCTCGGGGGAACACGCCGGATGGGCCCCGACCAAACCCTCGGAAGACCCCTCGTGATCGGCCACTTCACAGATCCCGAGGGCCACCTGATCGGCCTCGCCAGTACGGCGTAGCCATCGGCACCTGAGGTAACGGGGTCGCTGACAATCGCGGGCTGCCGTGTGGCCGGACACTCAAGTGACATCGGCACAGCGGCGGTCGACGAACGGACACCCCCTATCAACGCAACTACTGGAGCGGCATGCAGACCTACGACCTGATCGTGATTGGTGCGGGGAGCGGCAACATGCTGCTCGGTCCCGAGCTGGCGCATATGTCAACGGCGATCATCGAGCCTGATCGGTTCGGCGGGACCTGCCTCAATCGCGGCTGCATCCCATCCAAGATGTTGGTCGTGGCCGCCGACGCGGCCCGTGCGGTAGTGCAGGCGCAGCGGCTCGGGGTGCACGCGAGCCTAGATCGGGTCGACTGGCCCGCAATCCGCGATCGGGTGTTCGGGCGCATCGATCCCCTGCACCACAGTGCTATCGAATACCGGCGGCACAACGGAATCGACGTCTACACCGCCCAGGCGCGTTTCGTTGCTCCCCGAGTGCTCGAGGTTGGTGGGGAGCAACTGACCGCGAAGCAGATCGTCGTTGCCGCGGGCGCGCGGCCGGTGGTGCCACCCATACCGGGGCTTGACACGGTGGCGTTCCACACATCAGACACCATCATGCGGATTGACGAGGTGCCCGCCTCACTGATCATCATCGGCGGCGGGTTCATCGCCGCCGAGCTAGGCCACGTCTTTGGCGCGTTCGGCACCGAGGTAACCATTGTGCAGCGCGGACCCCGGCTACTGGCGACCGAAGATGAACAGGTGTCGGCTCGTTTCACCGAGCTTGCGCAGCATCGCTTCGATGTTCGCCTGGACACCACGGTGACCGCTGTAGCGCCTACCGTGACAGGTGTATCAGTCACCGTCGAGCGTGACGGGTGGCTCGAGACGCTTGAGGCGGCCACCCTGCTCGTGGCAACCGGCCGCCGCCCGAACACCGACCTACTCGAGGTAAGCGCCGGAGGCCTCGAGGTCGATGAGCATGGCCACCTCGTGACCGACGACGCATACCAAACCTCGGCCCCTGGCGTGTGGGCTTTCGGTGATGTCGCTAATCATTTCCAGCTCAAACACATGGCCAACGCCGAGGCGCGAGTGGTGCGTCACAACCTTGCTCATCCGGATGACCTGCATCGCCTGTCACACACACTCGTCCCGCACGCGGTGTTCTCCGACCCGCAAATCGCCAGTGTCGGGCTTACCGAGTCCGAAGCGCGCCGAACAGGTGTTGACCACGTGGTAGCCGTGCGCGACTACGCCGACACCGCCTACGGGTGGGCGCTGGAGGATACGACCAGCTTCGTCAAGCTCCTCGCCGACCCGCATCGACGTACGCTGCTGGGCGCGCACATCATCGGCCCTGCGGCCGCGACCCTGCTGCAACCGCTGCTACAAGCAATGATGCTCGGCCAAACCGTCGACCAGCTCGCCCACGACGTCCTCTACGTGCATCCCGCACTCACCGAAGTACTCGAACAAGCACTGCTCGAGCTGTGACCGTCCGGGCACAGCGGTGTCCGGAGTCCGTAGCCAATGGTGTGGATGTTCGCGTGCTTGAAGCTAGGCGGCTACGAAACGGGTCTCTCGACGCTGGAACAGGGTGTCTATGTCGTCCGCGCTGGGCCATTCAGGTGTTGCGCGCCCTATGGAATGGATCGCCGCGCGGACGATCGGCAGTGCCCGTTTGATGGCCTCCGACTCATCGGTAGCCCGAATCGTCAGCGTCGCCGTCAAGATGCTGTTAGCAGTGTTAGTTGCCGTGCCGCAGTCGAGCATATCCTCGTTCAGAAGCTCCAAGTCAAGCAAGGCGTCCATCAGACGTTCACCATCTTCATGGGTGAGCGCGTGTCCCACCGCTTCGTACTCCACCTCTATGAACGTATCCATGGTCCCTACTCCCATTGGGGGCACTGTCGTGCCAATCGTAGTACAGTATTGCCGTGGTGGCGGCTCTTCCAATAGCCCACAGCCGCCTCCTTCCAAGTGTCTCTCTGTCAAGTGATCGTCACCCCGTCGAATCGCTACCTCGATTATGCGAAAGCGGTGAGTATGGCGTTAGCGGCGCCGCGAGCCGGAATTTTACCTCTTTTTCCTCGGTGTGGTGCGCCGAAATGGCACCCTTCCAGGCACCTCGTTCCCCGACACGTCCGGTAGTCTGGAACCTTGTTCACGACTCGGCTGCTGGCCTTCTTACTCCGCACGAGGGAGCTCTGTGACCGGAAGATCTGTTTCAAGTAAGGCTTGAGTCGCAAGGATTCCCGTGAGCCCCCTTAGCTTCGCAGCTCCATCCGGGTCGGTCGCCTCGATGTCGTCGGCGCTCGTGAGGTTGCTTAGGGTGACTGCCACCAGGCGCTTTACACCACGGTCTGGGGCTAACTCCGCTGCCAGACCCTGGAGAGATTGGTCGTAGTAGGAAGTGCGCCTGCGGCACTAGCAGGGTCTCTACCGAGCTCTGCGGCGACGTCTTCAAGCGTCCGTTCACCAGAGGCGACTTGACCGGCTGGCTGCGTGTAGCGCTCTATAAGAGCAGCTTTTTCTTGCGACTTAACAACGTCCACCTGCTGCGCGGGTAGCTCCGCGGCGATCACGCTTCGCGCCCCGAGTAAAGTTAGCCCCCCGCCGCGACCTTAGCTAATTCGACGGCGGCTGCACCTTCATCGATCTCACCCCTGGCTACTTTTGCCGCGATCGCAGTGACTTCTTCCTACTGTGCATAGCTACCTCCAGAGCATGGGCTGCTGCTCATGCTCTCATACCGTTAATGCGCTGACCCTCATCTTGGAATTGGCCCGTCGAGTTGGTTACCAATGACAAGGTCAGCGCCAGATCGTGGCGATCCGGTCGCGTCTCGCACTGCATAACCGGACGACTGCTAAGCTAGGAAGAAAGTCGTCCAAGGAGCAGCTTGTGCATACCAAAGAGCGAATGAACAAGACTGTCCTTCGCAAGAAGAACATTCTGACGATCCCGCGTGAAGTCACCGAGCGAATGCACCTGGAAGAGGGCGACGAGTTCATCGTCACCGAGGAAGATGGTCGTATTGTGCTTACTGCGGCGCTGTCCATCCCGGCGGACCAGGCGTGGTTTTGGACCTCCAGTTGGCAGGAGCGCGTCGCGGAGGCGGAGGCGGACCGCGTTGCGGGCAACAGCACCGTTTACCACTCGGAGGAAGAGTTCTTGGCATCGCTCGAGAACTCCTGATGCCGACCTACGAGAGCTTAGCCGCGTTTCGGCGACAGTGGGAAAAACTCGATGCAAGTCAGCAAGCGGCGTTTCGTCGCGCTCTTGCGGTGTTCGTCACCAACCTCAAAACAGGCGGGGGTTTTAGTTCTCAACTGCGCATACACAAGCTCGCCAACACCGAGATTTGGTCGTTGAGCTGGGCTAAGGACGGCCGTGCCCTGTTCCGCTATGGTGGACAGATTGTCCCCGGTGAGACCCACATCGTTTGGGAAGCGATCGGTACCCACTCCGAGGCATACAACTTCAAAAGGTGAACGTTCTCCACCATTAACGACAAACTGAACCCTGTTCAAGTTTGATACTGTCTGTTGTTGGTGGCTTCTCCGAATGGCGAGAGCTACAAGGTCAGCACCAGATCGCCGCGATGGGTACTGCATAGATATAGATCCGGTCATCTACGCAAGGTCCAGTTCACTCGCATTGCTGGGCTGTCGCTTCGCTGATCCACACTTGGGCGCAGCCGGACTGCCGAGGGCTGTCCACTCAGTTCAGACGGTAGTAGCCCTTGGGTATAAACAGTCGAACACCGTCTTTAAGTGTCAACTCGATCCGATCTTCCTCAAACTTCACGTCGAAACGGCCGTCCACCGCTGCCGTTGGCAAGGGAACATAACTGAAACGAGGTATATCGGCACCATCCTGTCGACCCACGATCCACACCTGCGCCACTTGGTGCGTGAACAGACCTTCGGGCCGGTACCGTCGTTGCACACACCAGCCCTGAAATCCCGACGCCGTCGAGTCCACGTTACAGACTTCCGCAGTTTTCTCTGGCGTTAGGTGATCGACGATCTCACGCCAAACCACCACCGCGCCGATCCCCGCTATCAGGCCAAATAGGAGCCCAGCAGCGGCCGCTATCACCAGCCATCTACGTCTCATATGCACAGCATTTCACAGACGAAGTTGTCTGCCTTTTAAGAGGCTGTAGTTAGTGGTGTTTATCGAGTCTTTCCCGGCCGTGTTGCACCTTCACCGACCGTGCCTCAGCCCTGTTCCCTATCGGGGTGCCCGCTCGAACTCGAAGACGATGAAACCGACGACACTTAGCATCTTCGGCAGCATCGTCACCGCTGGCCACTACTTCAACAAATATCGGGCCATCACCAGGCGCTGGATCTGGTTCGTGCCTTCATAGATCTGGGTGATTTTGGCGTCCCGCATCATGCGTTCCACCGGGAAATCTTGCGTGTAGCCGGCACCGCCGAACAGTTGTACCGCGTCGGTGGTCACCGACATGGCCACATCGGAGGCAAAGCATTTAGCCGCGGCGGAGGCGAAACGCAGATCAGGGGCGCCTTGTATTGCCTTAGTCGCACCCGCGTACACCAAGGTCCGAGCCGCCTCTACCCGCATTGCCATCTCCGCGATCATGAACTGCACCCCCTCAAACTCCGCAATCATTTTCCCGAATTGTCGACGCTGCCCGATATACGCGATCGCGGCATCCAGCGCGCCTTGCGCAATGCCCACCGCCTGCGCCCCAATGGTCAAGCGAGTGTGGTCCAAGGAGCGCAGAGCGGTCGAGAAACCCGTACCTGGTTCACCAATGATGCGATGCGCTGGGATGCGGCAATCTTGTAGATAGATCTCACATGTGGGAGAGCCTTTGATTCCCATCTTGTGCTCAGGCTCCCCCACCGAGAATCCCGGATCATCTCGATGCACGACGAACGCCGAAACCCCATGTGCTCCGGCGTCGGGATCAGTCTTGGCCATCACCGTGTAGTAGGTAGACATACCTGCATTGGTGACCCACGCCTTCGTACCGCGTAGCACCCAGCTGTCACCGTCGCGATCCGCCCGGGCCCGCATCGCGCTGGCATCCGAACCGGACTCTCGCTCCGAAAGCGCGTAGGAAAACATGACTTTGCCGCTGGCAAGGGGAGTTAGCACTTCCTGTTTGAGCTCCGCGGAGCCGGCTAACAGCACCGGAAGTGATCCCAACGCGTTGACCGCGGGAATCAACGAGCTGGAGGCACAGCCCCGAGCGACTTCTTCGACCACGAGGTTGGTGGCAATTTCATCGGCCCCAACCCCGCCGTATTCGGTGGGAATGTGGGGCGCGTGGAAACCCGACGCAACCAGTATCTGATACGCCTCGGTGGGAAACCGGCTATTGGCATCCACATCTGCCGCGTGCGGCGTGATGCCATGTGCCACCGTCTCGCGCAGCGCCTCGCGTAGTTGGAGATACTCAGGCGCGAGGTGATGTATAGCATTTGACGAGGTTTGCACGATCATCTCCATGAACCGCTGTGTTTCCAGGAGTTCTTAGGTTAGAGGAGTGGGCATGACGGATAGTAGCGCGGCGGATAGCAACGCAGCTGGTAGTGACACGGCAAGCAGCGCGACGCCCGAGCCACGCATGGCACCATGCCCTGGATGCCACAGCCTCCGTCCGGTCAGCATCTCCCACTGTCCAAGCTGCGGGCTACCGCTCATCGGCGAGTTGGCGGCCCACCTTCGGCACATTGACGAGGAGCTCCACGGAGTTGGAGCGGCAATGTGTTACCCGGCCAACAGCACACAAGCCTATTTTGGCGCGACGTCCGCGCAAGTCACCCAGCGGTATCGAGAACTGCTCGCGCAACGCGTCACTGTGCTCGAGGCGTTGTATGCCGGTCAGACTGAGCTGCCAACAGCCGAAACTACAGCGCCCTCAATAACGCCCTCATCCACACCGCCCGCGACCCCGATCGGGCAGCCCAGCAGCGCCTACCCGTACATCAGCGACAGCGTGCCGCCGGTACCGCGGTTTCGATCAGGAGAACAGTTCGAGCCAGGGCAACGGCTCGAACCAGGACAGCCGGAGACTTCACCCAAGGTCATTCAGAACACACTGCTGATCCTGAGCGGTATTCTGCTCACATCCGCCGCCGTAGCGTTTACCGTGTTTGCTTGGGGCCAGTTCGGCCTGGCTGGGCGCGCCACAATCCTGAGCGCGGCATCGCTGATCATGCTCGCTGTTCCCGTACTGATCGAGCGACGCGGCCTGCGCGCCACGTCGGAAACACTCGCCGTACTGGGCTTTGCGCTACTGCTGCTCGACGGATACGCCGCTTGGCAAGCGGTACTACACGAAACACTGTCCGGCACGGCAATCAACGCTTTCACCTACAGCGCGGCGGTAGGTGCACTGGTGTGCTTGATCGCGCTGCTCTACCGCATACTCGTGCCACTACGCGCTACCTCGATGGTCGCGGCCATCGTGGCGCATACGGTGCCCCCGCTGTTCGCGCTGGGAATCGCCACCAACATCGCTAGCAATACTTCGGCCTTCAGCGTTCTGCTGGCTTTGAGCACGGGCAGCCTTGTGGTTGTGGCAGCAGATTTGGGCGCGCTCACCCCACTGGGCACACTGATCAAACTTCACCGCACCACCAGAGCGATTATCGTCGCCGGTGCCGTTGCCGCAACCTCGTTGGGAACCGTTTCAGCGCTCAGCGTGATGGCAGCCGATGCCTACACCGGCTCCGTGCTTGCTGCTGCTGGTCTCACCGCGGGCTTTGCGTTACTGATAACTATATCTGGGGTAGTCACCAATAATGACGTGTGGAGCGGCGTCTCAGCGGCGTTCGCAGCACTACTGCTCTGGTCTGACACCGTAGCTCTGCTGCAGAAGCTCTACGGCGAGGAGTCGTTGACGGTAACGGCCAGCGCCGCCGTAGGTCTGGTGTGTGCCTGCTTCGCGGTGCTCGTACCTGTACGAGGGCGCGTCGGCGCGACCGTCGGCGCCAGCATCATCCTCAGCCTCTCTGGCATCCCGCTGACTGTCTGGACGCTGTTAGCGGCATGGGGACCGATCGGCAAGACCAGCGGAATCGGCGCCGATGTTGCCCACGCCGGGCTCCGCATGCTCTGTGGCGTGGTACTGGTGTGCATTGGATGGGCGCTGCTGAATTGGCGCTCGAAACCTGCCGGCGCTGGTCTGGAAACTGCGATAGGCCCGGCGCTGCTGGCGGTCGCGGTTTTCACCACCACGATCGCGCCTATCACGGCGGCGCCGGTGTTTCTGCTGGTAGCGCTACCGTTGTTCGGCGCAGCTATGATCACCGGCGCGGGTATAGGAAACACGGGTATAAGTCGGGAGGGGACTTTCGGCGCGGGTTTGCTGCTTTCGCTGAACGCGCTAGCCCGTGGCGCCCAGCCGCCCAGCACCATGA
>QHCE01000071.1 GCA_003243955.1 Acidimicrobiales bacterium
AAACAACACCACACACCACAACGTCTCGCTAAAGACAAAGGTGAGGTGAACTTGGCTATTCGCCGAAGTGACTTATCTTGTGGCTACCGCAGCTAACCGCCGCGGCAACCTAGCCAAGTATAACCATGGCAGTCTGAGGCTGCGTAAGCTGCCCTCCGTGATGCAGATTAACTCGGGTGCGCAGCTCCACGACGTGCATGAACATCCTCAGCCACTCGGAGCCGATAACGAGGTGGGCAGCTTGCGCACGGTGCTACTGCACCGACCCGGTGCAGAACTAGGCCGGCTCACCCCGAGTAACAACTCGAGTCTGCTTTTTGATGGGCTTCCGTGGGTAGCTCGCGCCCAGGAAGAACACGACAGGTTCGCTGAAGTGCTGCGCGACCGAGGAGTGGAGGTAGTTTACCTTGCTGAGCTACTAGAGCAGGTTTTCGACAACATCGAAGCCCGCGCGCTAGCCACAGCACCCGTAATTAGTCAGCGTCGACTCGGCCACGCGCTACGGACCGTACTGGTCAGCCACCTTGAAGGACTCGATCCGGTCAAACTAGTAGACACACTTGTTGCCGGCCTCGCGTCCGACGAGCTGCCACCCAGCCTGAGTTTGGTCCACAAACTGATGAGCCCTGCCGACTTCATAATCGATCCACTGCCAAATCTGCTGTTCACACGAGACTCCAGCTTCTGGTTACGTAATCACGTAGGTATCAGCAGCTTCGCGATGCGCGCTCGCCAACGGGAGGCCAGCTTGTTGCAGGCCATCTACCGCTACCATCCTCGATTCTCGGCTACGACACAGCTGTATCAACCTCAGCTGGAGTTGTTGGAGGGCGGTGACGTCGTGCTGTTGGGTAAAGGGGTCATCGCTATCGGTGTGGGAGAGCGCAGCACCGCCGCGGGCGCCGAGAGGTTAGCTGCTCGGGTGCTGCGGGCCAAGCTTTGCCATACCGTCTTGGCTGTTCCCATTCCGGTAAGCAGAGCGACCATGCATTTAGACACGTTGGCCACGATGGTCGACAGGGAAACTCTCGTCACCAATGGGCACACCATGCAAGGCCTTATCGCCTACCCGGTGCGACTCAACCAATCGACGGACGATGGTGATGCACAGATACAGATCGGCGAGGTCGCACCGCTACTGCAAGCGGCAGCGCAGGCGTTGAAGATCGATGCGCTGCGCGTGATCGACACAGGGGGCGATCGCATTGTCGCCGAGCGCGAGCAATGGGACGACGGAAACAATACCTTGTGCTTAACGCCGGGCACAGTGGTTGCCTACGAACGCAACACCAAGACGATTCGAAAACTGGAAACCGTCGGAATTGAGGTCATCGCGATTCGCGGCAGCGAGCTGGGTAGCGGCCGGGGTGGACCTAGATGCATGTCCTGTCCAATCCAGCGCGACGCCTAAGCGTTCGCCAAGCGGTCTAACTGCTCACGTACCTGACGAGGGTGATTAGTAATCACGGCATCTACTCCCAGCGCTGCCAGCTGCGCCACGTCGGTCGGTTTATCCACAGTCCACACGAACACTTTTTTTCCAGCTTGGTGAGCACGGGCAACGTACTCAGGTCGGTGACGCAGTGCACCCAGCCAGGGGCCGACTATCGGCACTGCTGCGGTACCTGTAGCAGTCGAGTGAAAATGTTCTCGCGGCGGTATGGCAACGAAGAGCTGCACCGTAGACAGACTAGGCGCCAAGAGCCTGACTCGCCGTATCGCCTGCGGAGATTTTGACATCACCATCACCGAGGAGGTTTGGGTATCCGAGGGATGATGTAGATCGAAATGCTGTAATAACGCGACCAAGGCGCGTTCCACCTCGCCACGAAACCTACTGGGATGCTTCGTCTCAATTAAAAGGCGCAGCGGGGTGTCACAATCGACAAAGAACTCTAGTAAACGACGGAGCGTTAACACCCCATCGTTTACTCCCGGCTGAGCTGGAGGGGACCAGCCAGCTTTCCAAGATACGAAATCCAGCCGCTGGAGCTCCTCAAGCTCACGCCGAGCCACCGAGCCTCGCCCGTTAGATACCCGGTGAACGCGTCGGTCGTGAACACACACCAAATGCCCATCTTGGGTCATTCGTACGTCACATTCCCAACCGTCGGCACCATCTTCCAGGGCCTGCTGGTACGCCGCTAAGGTATGTTCTGGCGCCAACGCTGAAGCACCGCGATGGGCGATAACCAGCGGACGTTCCGTCATGGCCACACCAAACTTTAGCTGCCGTGATTAACGTCACCAGGGGGGTGCTGAGCCAGGTAGGCCGGCAGCGTATCGCTACTGATAGCGGCACCGAGCTCTTTAGCGGCAACCATGTCCGCGAATTCGTAGGAGACTCCGTCAATGTTTCGGCCAGGAAGCATTTGGAGACCCGTAAAAGTCGCGTCCGAGGGACGGAGGCTCTTAAGATTGAACACTAAATCTTGTACGGGCATACTTTTATCTACCGTCAGATTATTTGTGGCAGTAATCAGCAGCTTATCTAGCTTCCTTGGATCAGTGATCACATTTGTTTGGGTGATCCGATTCATCAGTGCGAACAAGAACTGTCGCTGCCGTTCTTGACGGTCGAAATCGCCGCGAGGTAACCCATAACGCTGCCGAACATACGCCTCAGCCTTTTTCCCATCCAGGTGCTGTGGACCCTGCTCAAACACAACTTGGCTACGCGGGTCTTTAACCCGCTTGTCGACCACCACGTCTACACCGCCGACGGCTTCGGTGAGCTCGCGGACAGCTTTGAAGCTGACGATCACGGGATAGTCGATGGATACGCCCAGCAGATTATTCACGGTAGCTACTAGCAGCGGCGCGCCCAGTCGGTCTCCACCAAAAGCATATGCGGCATTGATTTTGTCTTTGCCACCTTTATAGTCGCCCATCGGCGGAATGAGCACGTCCGTATCACGTGGAATAGAAATTACGTAGGCGTTCTTTTTATCCTTGGGTATGTGGACAAAAATGATCGTGTCGGCGCGCTCACCGTTGACAGAGCTAACACGACTACTGGGGTCCTTGGGATCGTAGTCCTCCGGAGTGCGTTTATCCGTGCCAATGATAAGGAAGTTCAGCGGGAAACTCGCTTTTTTTCCGCTGATGCGGTTCGTCCCTAGCAGATCCGCACGCTTGATGTTTTTTTCATACCGCTGCTCCAAGAACAGGTGTCCACCGTAAGCTATCGACGATAGCAACATTAAGACGACGCCAAAAATTACGCACAACCGAGCCCAAAGAGGTGATTTGAGCTTCTTGTTTTTTTTGTCCCTAGTTTTGGCGTGCCGGAATTGTTGCGACTCCGAACCTTGGACTCGGTATGCCCCTGAAATATCGAACGCCTCCGAATCTATTGCCCATGGATTTGTCGTGTCTGCCTCGCCGGTAGGTACTAGTTCCCAATCGCAGCGCTACTTGCCGGGTTGTTCCGCAACCAGCCAGCTACGTCGTCTTGAGCTACCGAACCAAACAACTTACCCGCGGCTACGCGGTCAGATATCACCACGCTCTGCCCATCTATGTTCTGGCTACCGCTGACTGGCATGGTGATAAACGAAACATCATCGGAACGAATCTTCCTCAGTTGCACCGCAGTATCGGGAAGCGAAAACTTTCGGTCTACCGTAACCGTATCTGCGGTAGCTTCTAAAAACGATTTCATTTTACCAGGACTCGTGAGCGTGCCCGTGTCTGTGGCCTTTTGCAGGAGAGCCCGCAAAAAAATGTGCTGCCGCACGATTCGGTCAAAATCGCCGCGGGGCAGGCCGTACCGCTGCCGTACGTAATCCAGCGCGGCAGCGCCATCGAGGTGGTTCATCCCCTGAGTGAAGGTTCGCTTACTGCGAGGATCCGTCACAGTCTGCTTCACGGCCACGTCTACGCCACCCAGCGCATCGGTCATGCGCTTGAAGCCGCCGAAGTCGATTTTGACGATGTGATCTATGCGCACGTCAGTTAAAAGCTCAACGGTACGGACTGTGAGCGGGATGCCGCCCCAAGCGCTAGCGGCGTTGATCTTAGCTTTTTGACCACCATTGCCAGCCGAATCGCGCGGAACGCTGACCCATAGATCACGCGGAATGGAGACCAGATACGCCTTACCGTGGTTCCGGTCCAAGTGTGCGATCATCAGTGAATCCGAACGGTCGCCGTTCACTCCAGGGTCTTCTCCTGGAGCCCTAGAATCCGAACCAATTATCAAGACATTCATTGCGCCGTTTACCAGCTTTGTCGGGCGGCCCCCAGTGATTTGGTCGAAAGCGTCGGTTCGATGCAGCCGCTTGTCTAGCGAGTCAGCGAAATACAGCCCGCATGCCAGGCCGCTGAAGCCCAGTATTGCCATAAAGCCAATCAGGATGAGAAAAATCCGCCCCCACCGCACGCCTTTACGAGATGGCCGCGACTCGGTGCTGGGAGGCTTGGAAGTCGTTGCTGAAGAACGGATTGAGGAGGATTGGTTGGAGGGAAGGCGAGGGTTACCATTCGAGCGCGGACGCCCCCCTACCTGACGTGGAGGAGATGTTGACATGACTGTTCACCTCAAGAATGCGCGCGAACACCGAACACCCGGTCTATCCAAGGGTTCGAAAAAACCTATCTACAACTCTAGGCGGAGGTTGTCCCGAATTAGAAGGCGCCATCCCGTTTAAGCACGGCGAACAAGGTCTTCCACAGAATCATGGCATCGAACATCAACGACCAGTTGTCAACGTAATACAAGTCTAGTCGGACCGCGTCCTCCCAGTTTAGATTGGATCTTCCCGACACCTGCCACAAACCGGTAATGCCAGGACGCACCAGCAGCCGGCGTCGCACGTCGCCGAGAAAATCTTGATCCCGCGCCGCAAGCGGACGCGGCCCCACTAGCGACATCTCGCCAATCAATACATTGAGCAGTTGTGGAAGCTCATCCACCGAAAGCCGACGCATCCAACGACCTAGCGGGGTAATCCGCGGGTCATCCCGCATTTTAAACAACAGACCGTCGGTTTCATTACGCCCCAGCAAATTGGCCAATCGCTGCTCGGCATCGATATACATAGTGCGAAACTTCCACACTCGAATCATTTCGCCGCCCAAGCCCACTCGTTCTTGTCGAAAGAACACTGTTCCGGGACTGGTGAACTTGACCAAAGCAGCCACCAACGCCAGCACTGGCAGCAGTAACAGTAGTCCCAGTAACGCCACCGCGCGGTCGATGACGCCTTTAACGAACCAACCGACACCGGAGATCGTCGGCTCTTCCACATGCAGCAGTGGGAGACCTTCGACTGGCCGGATATGTACTCTAGGACCGGCAATGTTGGTCAGTGACGGGGCGACCACTAGATCGATACCGCTGCCTTCCAGCTGCCACGCCAGCCGCCGTAACGCGTCAGAATCCATGCCCCGACTGCCGCAAACCGCAATACCGTCAGCGCCAAGCATGTTGGCGCGATCAATAACGTCAGCACGGTTACCGGGATCGCCCAAACTCACCGGGATAGGAAGCTCCGGTTGCTCGCGAGTGGCTTCGGTCAGACATATACCGACAGGCTGCAACCCCGCATAGGGGTTACGGGTGGTGATGCGATACACCGACAGCGTCTCACCCAACGTGCCCAGCAGCATGAGCCGCTGCAGCCCGCGACCCCGCTTACGTAGTCGATGTAGCGCTTTTCGGGCCCCAAATCGGACTAGCACTGTCAGTATTAGCGTCAGCGGCAGGACCGTAGCGACGGCAAGTCGAGATAGCTCGGCTTTGAGCGTGAAAGCTAAAAAACAGATCAATGCGGTGTAGGTGGTTACGGCTTTGAAGACCCGCTTGAACTCATCGGCACCCAGGCCTAGATAGCGCCCTTCATATGCACCATGCATCCAGAGCAATATGACCCAGGCTAGTGGTAGACAGGCCAAAGCAGCCCAGTGCAAGGCGTCCTGATCAAAGAAACCCGATTGGGCTTTTCTTGGCCACAGTTGGATCGAGGTGTAGCCGGCCAGGGCACAAGCAGCGGCATCCAGCAATAGCAAAAAGGGCCGATAGATGTTCAGCCAGCATCGGCGGTGAGCCGGCGTGCTTTGACGCAATGAACGCGGAACTCCTGTGGTCTCGTGGACCTGAATGTGTGAACTAGAGCCGGCCTCAGAGTCACACGCCGGCTGATCCGTGTGCTCCGGTGCCTTAGTGCTCACAATCGCGTTCCTTGCCAACTGTCTGCTTTATGGGTTAGGCACATTACTTGCGGCTTGTTCGCGGAAACTGCGCTCGATGGCGCTAAGCCTACGCCGAAGAGACGATCCGCGCGGTGCGCACCCGGCACGCCGTACCGTACCGTGCAGATATGGCTCGATCCAGCTCGCTCGACGCTAAGCCTGATCGCATGGGCTTTGATCGCATCACCCTAGGACCTTTTGAGCTCACCGACGCTTCTGGGGCTCAGCTGGTATCCGCACTCGTCCAACAGCTGAATTCTGAGCAAAAATCAACTCGGCCGATCATTATGTTCTCGCTGCATGTGGCCGGGCTCAACCTGCGCGGGGATAGCGATTTCTGCGCGGCGCTACGCCGCGCCGACTTGGTGGTGCCTGACGGCATCTCAGTAGCAGCGCTTGCCCGCATAGCCGGTGCCAGCGGCTTACACCGCCACCCAACGACAGATATCGGGTGGGAGCTGCTGGCCGCGTTTGCCGCACAGCTCCAGCGTCCCGTGAAGGTCGCTTTGATTGGCGGAGGAGATGGCCTAGCCGTGCGAGCTGGGAAGTTCATGAATCAGCGGAACGAAGTCGACGTGGTATACACCGAGCACGGTTACCACGATGATTGGTCGGACGTACTTGCCCAATTGAATCAGCTGGACTGGGATGTACTGGTTGTTGGAATGGGCATGCCTACCGAGGCGTTTTGGGTGGACCGACACCTTGAGCAGCTTCAAGGCTCCCTGGTGCTCACCTGCGGAGGATGGTTTTCCCATATTGTGGGCGACGAAAAGCGGGCACCAATCTGGATGCGCCGCGTAGGCCTAGAATGGGTCGCGCGACTCGTTCAACAGCCAACCCGGCTCGTTGGACGCTACGCAACAGGGCTGCTTTCCACGGTCGCAATGATCCCCACGGCCCTAGCGTGCAGAACGCGGCGGTGTAAAACTCAAACACAACAGAATGGAGTTCTCGGTGACCACGTACACACTTCCTGATCTGGGTTATGACTACGGAGCGCTAGAACCACACATCTCCGGCAAGATCATGGAACTGCACCATGCCAAGCACCACCAAGCATATGTAGCGGGAGCTAACACAGCGCTGGAGCAGCTGGCACAAGCTCGCGAGAAAGAACAACTGGGCTCGGTGAATCTATTTCAGAAGAATCTGGCGTTCAATCTGGCCGGCCACGTAAACCACTCCGTGTTTTGGCAGAACATGTCCCCCAACGGCGGCGATAAGCCAGCAGGGGAACTTGCCGCGGCGATCGAGGAACACTTCGGCTCATTTGACGCTTTCCGCGCGCACTTCGGTGCTGCGGCACTCGGCATTCAGGGCTCCGGCTGGGCCGTCTTGGCTTGGGAGCCACTGGGCAAGAACTTGATCATCGAACAGCTGTATGACCACCAGAGTAACCTTGCGATCGGCGGCTACCCGCTACTGATGCTGGACATGTGGGAGCACGCCTTTTATTTGCAGTACCAGAACGTGAAGGCTGACTACGTGAAGGCGTGGTGGAGCGTCACGAACTGGGCAGATGTATCGCAGCGCTTCGAGACCGCTCAGGCCATACAGCTGAGTTAGAGGGCTGCTTCTGGTTGAAGCAGGTACAGGCTCGGTGATCATGAAGTTGTCGACGTGTCGTGATCACCGGAAGTACCTGTGCCTGCTTTACCATTGCGTCATCCTTAGTCCTGCCAGTAGAAGAGCAGAGTACGTACGTCGAGCGGTTCCCGGTTGCCAAAGTAATAGACACAGAGACCAGTGACGCTGATCGCACCAAGCGTCTGATCGATCCAGCGGAAGCCAGCCATTTCCAGCGCGTCCCGCGCGGCAACGTTCGCATCGTCTCCGGTGACGAATCGCCCTAGAGTGCTAACCCAGATAGCGCCACCCTCGTGCTCGATCACGTGATATGTACCATCGCCCTGGCGATACACTTCCCCGCACGAGACCGGCGTCTTCGGTACGAGATTCGCCGACGCGAGCACGGTTGTTGCGTGCCGGAGCTGGTCGTGCTCGTCGGGCTGCAGTGGAAGCTCTGCGCAGATCGCTTCGACCCGCCAGCGTGGATCGGTGCGCACTTCGCAGCCAGCCGCGTATGCACTCAGGATAGCTCCGCGGATTTCATCATCGAGACCGTTGATCTCAACCCGAGGTCGCCCAAGCGAATCGTAGATCGCGCAAATCTCGGGAAGGTTGTTACTGAGGCGGTATAGTGCACACGCGGTCCACAGCTTCGCATCGATCGTCGGTGCTTGTTCACAATACGTATGGAGCCTTCCCCCGTTGCTGACGAGCGAGTGGGCTAGATGCGCAACGCCCACGTCGGGATCAGCAAGCGCATCGGTCACATCGCCGCCGAGGCGATGCCGCATCCGCACCCGAAATGCGCGATCCTCGGGTCGCGCATCGCCGAGGTCGGCGATTATCTCCTCTATCCCGTATCGCGCGGAGAGCGCGTTCAACCCAGCCTCACCGATCGCGCGGCGATGCGACCAGGGATTGTTGGCAAGCGTCGCCAACTCGCGTGCGGCCGTACGATCGCCGAGCGCGCCACGGGCCTTCAGGATCGCCTCGGGCATTCCGTATTTCTCGGTATCTCGATCTTTTTGCCGCAACCATGGCAAGAGCTCCTCTCGATCCTCGAGGATGTCCAGCAGCACTACGCGCACCTCGGCCACGTCATCGGGATCGCGGATGCGGGCCATCAAATTTGGCGCGCGCGCTGCCGGGACTCTTCCGGTAAGCGCGGTCACGCAAGGTCTGCGACGCCACCATGGGTGCGTCGAGTCAATCACGTATAGCGCGAGTTCATCGGCGTCGACCTCGCGCAAGCCAGCGGCGTCGGCCCGCCCGGCCGCCGGGATCAGCGCTTCGATGGTGCTCACTAGCCAATGCTATAGCTCGTTAGAACAAACTTTCCCTCAAGAGCCGGATGAAGCCAGAACCCTTAGGTAGCGCATTTCTCCACTTTCAGTATACTTACGCTTATGACTAGCACCTCGATCAAGGTTCCTCACCAGCTTCGCGATCGCATTGCGCTGCTGGCCGAAGCTGAACATGTGCCTATGTCGATTGTGCTCGATCGGGCTATCCGCGAATTAGAAGATCGCGCTCGGGTCGACGAAATGTGGCATGCTCTGGGTTCGTATCGACGACGAGATCCCGAGGGCTACCGCGAGTACATTGCTGGCGGGCCGGCCGCAGCCGATGACTGGCCGGAGTACCAGTAATGCATGGCACCATCTGGCTAGCAAACCTGGATCCGGTAATTGCCAATGAACAGGCCGGGCGACGTCCGGTCATCATCGTCTCTGCCGACCACGCCTACAATCAGCTGCCGATCAACCATGTGCTCGCCGTCCCACTCACCACAAGGGACCGCCAGCTTCCACATCACATCCCCGTAGGAATCGAAACCGGGCTACCGAGAGCGAGCTTTGCGCTACCCGAATACGCCAGGGCTATTTCAAGACAACGATTAGTCCGCCAACTTGGCACCGGAGACTTCGCGATTGTCGGAGAAATAACGCGCTGGATACACCGGTTCATTCCCAGCGGGAGCCAGCTGCTGTAGACAAGGGAAACGGTTAAGTGGCTTGGACGACCTTTCTTGAGGATAAAAGCCGCCGGATGATCAAAACACCAGTAAGTAATAGCAGCACTATTCCGAGGCCGCGAACGATATGGCCGAACAGATTCAACGGCAGTACAGCGCCAAGCACGCACGAAACAACCGCTATTGCGATAGCTAAGCCCCGGCCAGACCAGATCACCTCAGCTAGCTTTCGGCGCACACCGCCGATCAGCAGCGCAAGCAGGACATATGCCAACACCGTGACCCCGGCCGCTCCGACGAAACCGCCCCATGGCAGCACAAGTGCTTTCACAGCCAGGTTCACCACCGCGGCCAACGGGGTTACCCATAACAATGCCGTAGTTTTTCCGGTCCAAAACAGCACATGCGCACTGGCCAAATACAGCACGTACGGCACCGTGGCCAACGCGGTAAGCGCTACGACAGGCGTCAACTCGGCGATGTCGTACTTCTGTGGATCAGCCATGATCCACAGGGCAAATGGGGCGGCAAGCGCCAAGCCTCCAGCCAACAGTGCGCCTAGCTGCACCATGTCTTTAGTGGTCGACGCCAAAATCTTCCAACGGCGCTCGTTCGACGCGCCATAGATCAGGGGGGCCCAGGCGTTGTTCGCCGCGGCCACCAGAGTAATTCCCAGCGCTCCTACCAGATATGCCAGCGAATATCCCGCGACGAAGTCGGCTCCGCGCTGAATCTGCACTACAAAACGATCGCCTGCGGTCATCAAATACAACGCCGCGGTGTGCGGAACCGTGGGAAGCGCAATCGCAAACCACTCTCGCATCTGCTTGCTGCTCGCATCTCTTGGAAGGGTCGGTCGAGTCCAATACAACGACAGCACCGCTCCGACTAGTGATCCTGCGGCCACCCCCACCAAATAGCTGGCCGCAGTGGACTCCAGCAGAGCAATAGCAGCCAGACCCGCTAATTGGCCACCGACCACATTGAGCAAGACCACAAGAACGAACCGGCCAGCTTGACCCTTGGCGCGCAGCATCGCTTGGCCAGTGGTAATCACCGAAAACGTGATAGCGGTGGCCGCACCCAACAACAATGCGGCGTCAAAACCACGCAGCGGCGCCCCCCACAGCGGGCCGGTCGCAATCGCCGCAGCGCCGAGCACCACCGCGATAGCTGCGGCAGCTCCCGACAAGGCCCGTGCCGCGGCTACGCCACCGGAACGGAAGTATTCACGGGTAACCACCGCCGGAAGCCCCGCGGTGAACAACAAGCCCAGCAGATTCGTTACCACAATCGCTAGGGCAACGCGGCCGTACTCCTCCTTGGGAAGTAGCCGACTCAGCGCCGGCTGCACCAGTACCGCACCGGCTAGTTGCGCGGCGGTAGCCAGCGTATACACACTTCCTTTGCCTAGCAGCGTGCGACTTGCGGCACTATCGGCCGGCGACATCGGGGTAGGTTGCGCGGCGCTACTCACCCACAGCGCTCCGCTGGGTGATCGTAGATGCGCACCGCCGTCGGATAGCCATCAAACCAGCACCGTGGTAAGCGCTTCCACCACGCGAAGTTGGTCGGCCTCACTCATCGCCGGATATAGTGGCAAGCTCAGTTGCTCAGCGTAGAACTTCTCCGCCACCGGACACATGCCTCGCCGGTAGCCAGAGTCGGCGAATACCGGATGCCAGTACACCGGAATGTAGTTGACCTGAACTCCAATTCCGGCTGCCCGAAGCTTCTCAAAGGCTTCGCGTCGGCGGCCGTTGCGAACCCGCACCGCATACAAATGCCACGCCGGGCTTACGCCGTCTCGCTGGGTAGGTAGCGTCAAGTCAGGTAGACCGGAGAGTAGTTCGTTGTACGCGGCCACCAGCTCTCGACGGCGCTCCACAAATGTTGATAGTCGCTTGAGCTGGCTGATTCCCAGCGCACACAACACATCGGGCAAGCGGTAGTTCAGCCCAAACGACGACATCTCATACCACCACTCGCCCTCGTCGGAGTGGCGAAGTTCGTCGCGGTTGAGGTTTCGACCAATTCTGGCAAACCGCCGAATTTCAGCGAGCAAGTCCGGTTGAGTTGCCACAACCGCACCGCCTTCGGCGCTCGTCAGATTCTTGCTCGGAAAAAACGAGAACGTAGTGATGTCAGCTAAGCTTCCCACCGGACGGCCCTGATAGCTCCCGCCGATGGAGTGCGCGGCGTCTTCCAACAGCACCGCTCCGACCCGCTCGGTCAGCACTCGTAGTGCATCAACATCCATCGGATGTCCGGCGTAATCCACACCGGCGATGACCGCAGTGCGAGAGCTCAGCAGCGGCTCGACCGCCGCTGGATCAATGTTGGCGGTGTCTGGGCTGATATCGGCAAATTTAATCCGGGCGCCAGTCATCGCCGCTGCCGAGGCAGTCGCAATGAATGTCATCGGTGTGGTAATGACCTCGTCTCCAGGGCCAAGGCCCAAACCGGCGTACGCCGCATGCAGCGCAGCCGTCCCTGAAGTGACCGACACCGCCGGGGCGCCCACCGCGGCCTGGATAGCGGCCTCGAACTCAGCAACCGCCGGACCAGTGGTGAGCCAGTCCCCGCGGAGCACTGCGGTGACTGCTTCGATGTCGCTGTCGTCAATCCACTGCCGGCCATACGGCAGCCACGAGGCGTTCATTGAGGGTTTCCGTTTTCCGTTCATGAGCCAATTGGCCGGCTAGACGCTCTGCTCGATCATCGTTTGAAGCATTGAAGCGTTCAACCATTGATCGTTGAGGTCCGAACGGTATATGAAGCCGTCGGATACCTCTTCGCCAGAGTCCCCATTGGAGTCAGTCCAAGCAGCTAGCACCGGCTTAACTACATAGTGATCGGCAAACCGACGAGTACGGTGAGCGTCTCCCTCGCTAATCATTTCCTCATGCAGCTTCTCACCCGGCCTGATCCCGACAACCTTGGTATCTATTCCTGGCGCCAACGCCGCGGCTAAATCAGTAATCCGCATGCTGGGGATCCGAGGGACATACAGCTCGCCGCCGCGCATGCGACCAAAGCAGTCCAGTACGAATTGCACCGCTTGGGGGAGTGTGATCCAAAATCGAGTCATCCGCTCATCGGTGATCGGTATCGTGCTAGACCCCTCCGCCACCAGACGCTTAAAAAACGGAACTACCGATCCTCGGCTCCCCACTACATTCCCGTACCTCACCACCGAGAATCGGGTCGCGGTACCGGAGGCATAGTGGTTCCCGGCGATGAACAACTTGTCGGCACACAGCTTGGTGGAGCCATAAAGGTTGATCGGACTACTGGCCTTATCGGTCGAGAGCGCGACAACGCGCTTCACCCCAGCGTCAATCGCGGCGTCAATCACATTCTGCGAGCCGAGAACATTGGTCTTGACGTACTCATAGGGGTTGTACTCTGCAGTATCCACCTGCTTGAGCGCTGCGGCATGAACCACATATTCCACCCCGTGGAAAGCACGGCGTAGCCGTTCAACATCTCTAACATCACCGATGAACCAACGCAGCCGTGCGTCATCGTTAAACTGCTGCCGCAGCTCGTACTGCTTGAGCTCATCACGGGAGAGCACAGCGATACGGCGAACCTGACCATCAGCAAGTAGACGTTGTATCAACGCCTTGCCAAATGAACCAGTACCTCCGGTGATGAGTATCGAAGCGTCCTGCCACGAAACCATGAAGACGAACCTTTCTTAGGTGCTCCGCAGGCTTGCGAAATACACGTAGTGTCGAAACTGTATCCTTGCGCACATGTTGCCGTCTGACCGTATCGCGCCACTCGAGGGGCTACGAATATGAGCGTGACCGCTATTATCCAAGCCCGCATGGACTCAACGCGGCTACCCCAAAAGGTGCTGCTTCCCCTAGCGGGGCGCCCGGTGCTGTCGTGGGTCGCCCGGGCTGCCCAGCTCTCCGGGGTCTGCGACCACGTAGTGGTGGCAACCACAGAACAACCCGCAGACGACGTCATCGTCAAGTTTTGTGCCGAAGAAGGACTCGCGTGCATCCGCGGTAGCGAAGACGACGTGCTCGACCGATTCGTCACAGCGCTGGACACCTATCCAGCTGAAACGGTAGTGCGACTAACCGCTGACTGCCCTATGGTCGATCCGGGTGTGATCGCCCAAGCGGTATCGGCGTTTCAAGCCGTTAGTGACTCCGTGGACTACCTATCCACTGTGCTAACTCGTTCGTTGCCGCACGGGCTGGATGTGGAAGTGGTCTCCGCGCAAACCCTGCGCATTATCCATCATGTGGCCAAAGGCGTCCACCGAGTACACGTCACCTCGGCTATTTACACCAACCCGCACCTCTACCGGGTAGCTGGCCTGGTTTTTTCACCGGATTGCAGCGATTTACGCATCACTATTGATACGCCGTCCGATGCCGAACTGATTAGCGCAATCGCCGATGCGATCGGAGATCGGCCGCCTAGCTGGCGGGAGTTAGTTGCGCTGCTGCAGTCCAGGCCAGAACTACGCGCGCTTAACGCGAAGGTGCAGCAAAAAGCTCTCGAGGAAGGCTGAGCCGACCAACCCCATGACCACTGCCTCCGAGGCTATGCCGCCGCGTATCGGTATCTACTGCGACTTGGGGAAGACTTCCGGGGCGGGTCACTTCGTCAGGTGCACCGCTTTAGGCGCGGCGCTAGTATCCAGGGGTGCTGACGTCACCATCGCCGCTGACTCTGAGTCCGTGCCGTGGACAAAACAGTTAGCAACCAGTTATGGCATCAACGCGGTGCAATGTGATGACGTTTCCAAGCTCACCCGGATAGCTCAGCGGCGCAGCTGGGTTGCTGTGGTTGTCGACTCCTACACGATCCAGGCCGCCGATGTCTTGCCCCTGAAGGTGCCTCTTGTCGTCATTGACGACAAAGCGACGCGCCCGCTGCCAGCACAACTGATAGTGAATCAGAATCTGTCCGCACACGGCTACGACTACTCGGCTTGGAAAAACGCCACGGCCTTACTTGGCCCGGCTTACGCGCTCGTTCGGCCAGAACTCCTAGCGGGCCGTTCCGTAACCTATCGGCAGCGCAGTTGGGACGGACGAGCCCAAAGAGTGCTGGTCATCTGTGGTGGAACTGACTCTGCTGGGGCCGCAACGCCGCTGATGCAGCGAACGCTCGACACAGTCATACCGGTGGACATTCGGATAATAGCATCTCCCGATCACACGCAATCGATGCTCGATGAGCTTGCCATCCCTACCGACTCAACGGTCACGCCGATCCCCCAAACTCCCGCGGTCGCCGAGCTGATGAACTGGGCTGATTTGGTGATTACCACCGCCGGTTCCACAGTTTGGGAGTTGTGCTGTCTGGGGGTTCCCATGGCACTGGTAGTGGTCGCAGACAACCAGCACGAGCACTACCAGGCCGCCGTGCAGACCGGCGTCGCGATCGGCCTGGGAACGATTAACGAAGTGGCGAGCGCCGACTCGCTTCCACACCCTCAGGAGCTGACTACACCCACCGCGCTGAATGCCTACGGCGAGCGCGCCTGGCAAACCGTGGATGGGCTCGGTGCTGCTCGCGTAGCCTGCGCCGTTGTGGAGCTGCTATGAAAAGTAGCGCGGAGGAACTACAGGTTAGACCAGCGACAGAACTCGATTCAGCCATGATCTTCGCCTGGCGCAATGACCCCGTAACCCGTGCGGTTTCGGTCGCAACCGAAGAAATAACCTGGGATGATCACCAGAAATGGTTCGCTATCGTGTTGGCTGATCCGGACCGGCATCTTCTCCTAGCCCAGTTAGCCGAGCAGCGGATGGGGGTGGTCCGCTTCGACCGGGTCAGCGATCAGACCTGGGAGATCAGTCTCAATCTGGCGCCCGAGACCCGGGGTCGTGGGCGCGGAGTGGCCAGCATTAAAGCCGGTCACCGCTGGTTACTAAACAATGAAAAGCGCGCCCAGATCATCGCGAAGGTTCGCGCTTCCAACGAGGTTTCGCTACGGGCGTTTGGCAAAGCTGGATATACCGAAGAGTCTCGGTTTGATGACTGGGTCCAGCTGGTGTGGCGGCATGAAAAATAATTATCGCTGCGATTAACAGTTTCCGGCTGTTGGCTCCACGACGACTAGTCCAATAGACATTATTATTTCAGCAGGCGCGAGAGCCGTCGATCCGCGAGTAGCTTCCCGCCGGTCTGACATCCAGGGCAGTACTGCAGGGATGAATCAGCAAATGACACCTCTCGAATGGTGTCCTGGCATACCGGGCACGGCAGATCAGTACGACCATGTACGCGTAACCCGGAATGCTTTTCTTTTTTGAGTTCGGCCGCTTGCATACCCACGCTGCGAAGCAGCGCGTCTTCCAATACATCGCGCATCGCGGCATACAGTTGTTGCAGCTGCGAATCATTCAATCGCGCACCCATGGCAAACGGCGACAGCTTGGCGGTGTGCAGCACCTCATCTGAATAGGCGTTTCCCATCCCGCAAATGATTCGCTGATCTGTCAGCACACCCTTGAGTTGCGCGCGGTGCGATCGGATACGGGTGGCAAAGTCGGCCGGCGAAACGGCTAGCGCATCAGGACCGAGCCGCGCAACACCGGACACCTCGGCAGCTTCATGCACAATGTAGACAGCCAGCCCTTTCTTGGTTCCTGCCTCGGTGAGCTCAAAGCCCGAACCATCGCTGCATCGCAACTGCATCGCGAGTGGTCCTTTGCCCCGCCGCGGCACTAAACCGGGCAGCTGTTCGCGATAGCGCAGCCAGCCGGCGCGGGCCAAATGGATGACTAGATGTAGTGGACGCCTCGGCTCGACGCCAGATGGATCTTCCCCAGCCACCGGCATCACACTTATGTCCAGAAACTTACCGTGCCGGGCAACCGCGGAAATCTGTCCACCGAACAACTCGGTGGGGGCAATCGTGACCGTCTTGAGCGCCGAAATCGCAGTAAACACCACGCTCTCGATGCGGTGACCTACGGCGCGATCCTGAAGATAGGACGCCAACGCCTGGACCTCTGGTAGCTCAGGCACACTATTGCCCTTTCAATCCCTTTCTTTCGTATAGTAAGCAGGGATTAGCTTGTCAACTACTTGAATGATGCGAATGTTCTTTCCCTGGAGACGGCGAGGGAGACGGTGCGGCTGACGGCGAGCTCGGTGGCTGCGAGCTCAGAGGCGAGGCGGACGGTGCAGGCGCGACATTCACGGTGACTGACACTGTTTGGGTTTCGCTTTTACCGTCGCAAGTGTAGGTGCTCAGCGTGAAGGTAATCGTTTGCCTCCCAGACTGAGTAAAAGTGTAAGCGATTACGCGGGAATCGTTTAGAGGTGGAGCTATACCGCTACAACCGCGTGCCTGGCTGACACGGCCACCAGAACCGCCGTCTGTGGACGTATAGTTTAAGGCGCCGAATTTACCCGACCCATCGGTAAAGTTCACCCGGAACTCCGTTTGACTACCAACGGTGGGTGATGAGGTTACTAGGTTGGCGCTGACTGCGAGCGGGCTGGCCGGGCTGGCCTTGGGAGACGTGACCGGCGGTTTTGCGGCCACCGGTACTGGTAAAGAATCGGGTATATCGCTTGCGAGAGCCGAGACAGTCATGGCTCCACTGCTACCGCTGGAAGTAGCGGGAGTACTGGGGTTCGGGTTGCTACCGGGCGATGAAAGCTCCGGCTGCCATCCAACGCTGACTGAGCCATCGCCTGGGCCGCCAGCCCCACTTTCCGTGCCATCGACACGCCACGGCTGCACCCCAGCCACAACCAGTGCCGGAATGGCCAACACCGCCGCGGCTATAGCGATTGGGGCCAGGCGGCGGCGTACCCAACCGCTTCGGGACGCAGCGGTCACGTAACTAGCCGCAGCATCCAACTGGATTGATAGCTCCACCGTTTCGGTAGCCCCAGTCGACCTGCTCGGCAGGGGAGCAGCCGAGGCCGCCCCGGCAAGAGCAGCATCGGTTACTGGCGGGCGCTGCTTAGTCTGACCCTTAAAGTGAAACAGTGAATCCTGTGGCTCGATAAGGTCATGAATCTCGTTCAACTGCGCCGAAATCTCCTCGATGTGATCGAGGTTACGGGCTAACCGAAGACGTTGGTCGGTCTCGTCGGTCCGCCGTTGCGCATCTTCCTTAATGGGCGGCGAGGCGTTTAGCCGCACGGCGATCACCTCCGCGGTAACCTGCGGCATTGCTGCTGGCTCGCCGGCGATGAACGCGGGCCGCGAATCCGAAGCTTCGCCGCCGCTTGATGCCGCCGCGAAGTCGGACGGCGCTACATGAGCAGCGGAAGGAGTCGGCTGCCCAGCTGAATTAGTAGTCTTATCAGACATGAGTGTGTAAGGCCTTCATCTCGTGGCGATTCAGTGGTTTATCGGCATGAGACTGAACTTCGTTTCACATCAGTAGCTAAAAGTGTGTTTTCTATGCTACCGAGCTTTTTTATAGTCGCTCGGGCGCTTTTATGCCCAGCAACCACAGGCCCTGGGTCAACGTCCGCGAGGTCAGTTCGGTAAGACGCAGCCGTGATGCGCGGACTCGGGCATCGGCACAGCTGTGAATCGGACAGCTTTCATAAAACTTCGAGAACGAAGTGGCAATCTCATATAGCTGTCCACAGAGTCGATGCGGCTGCAGCGTGGCAGCGGTCGACGACACTGCCGGAGCGAACCGGGCCACGCTCAGCGCCAGTGCGCGCTCGGCAAGCTCACTGATCGTGATCGGCGCGGCTAGCGCGTCCCGCAGCTGAGTTTCTGATTCCTCGGCAGCACGACCGAGCAGGGAGCGAGCCCTGGCGTTGGCGTACTGCAAATACACTGACGTGTTGCCTTCCATCGCCAACATCCGCTGCCAGGAGAACACGTAGTCGCGCTCCCGATCGCTAGCGAGGTCGGCATATTTCACTGCGCCCGCACCCACCTGGCGCGCGACTTGCGCCTGCTGCGCGACCGGAAGGTCGCTGCGCTGCGCAATGACTTCTGCTGCCCGATCTACAGCCTCGCTGACCAGATCGATCAGCTTCACCGATTCACCGGAGCGCGTACGAAAACGCTTGCCGTCCTCGCCCAGCAGCATGCCAAAGCCGACGTGCTCGGCGGCTATATCTTCAGGGAGCCACCCGGCTTCGCGTGCAACCGCAAAAACCATGGCGAAATGCAGTCGCTGCTCGGACCCGACTACATAAATGAGCTGGTTGGCTTTAAACTCTTCAACCCGATACCGAACCGCGGCAAGGTCAGTCGTGTCATAGGTATAACCACCGTCACTCTTGCGCACCATCAACGGCAGCGGCTCACCCTCAGGGTTCACAAAACCCGGCGGAAACGCACATAAGGCCCCGTCGCTGATCACAGCCAAGCCGCGCCGGTAAAGCTCGGCGGCAACCTCGGGGAGAGCCGGATTATAGAAACTCTCTCCGCGGGCATCAGCGGGCGTGAGATCTGCTCCTAGCAGCTCATATACCTGAGAGAAGTGTCGTTGCGATTCTGTGATGAATGCCCGCCACAGCGCCAAGGTGGCCTCGTCGCCACCTTGTAGCTCGACCACGCGCTGCCGGGCCCGATCCGCAAACGCCGGATCGGCATCAAATCGCGCTCTTGCTTGCTGGTAGAACGTGTTCAGGTCGGAGATGGAATGGTTCTGCGGCGCAGGATTGTCAACGCTCCAGCCTAGTTCCTGGGTGTACTCAAGCAGCATGCCAAATGGTGTACCCCAGTCGCCGAGATGGTTCTGCGGCGTCACCTCGTGTCCAACGAAGCGCAGCACCCGCACCAGCGCACTACCGATAATCGTGCTGCGCAGGTGGCCGACGTGCATTTCCTTGGCTACATTGGGGCCGGATAGGTCCAACACGATCCGGCGAGGATCAGCCGCTAGTGGCACCCCGATGCGTTCATCGGCCGCGAGCCCGCTCGTATATGCGCTCAACCAGTCGGAGCGAAACGTGAAGTTAATGAAACCTGGACCGCCAATAGTGGGCGGTTCGGTGATGTGGTCGATGTCTAGGTGGCGGCACAGCTGCTCGGCGACCTCCCGGGGAGGGCACCCCAACCGCTTAGCCAAGCTCATTGCGACATTGCATTGGTAATCTCCGCCGCGGCCAGCTACTGAGGGGCGAATCAGCGCGTCATCCAGGTCGATGGAGTAGGCGGCGCGCGCGGCAGATCGAACACACTCGGCCAACTCGTGCTCTAGATCGCGCGGCGCAGGTGCCACGTCAGCCGAGAAAACGGCCTCTTCAGACGTCACGGCACCACTCGTAGGACTATGCGGAAACTGCGAAGACATAAATAAAGATTATTCCTGTGCCGCCTGCCTACCTTCGAGCAGGTGGCCTTGAGCTGGCGAAGCCTGTCGTAGACATCGAAGGCTCTGATTCATTGGACGAAACGCGATCAACACGCCGGCGAACGGAATGCAACCTCGGTGGGCAAGGGGGGAGTTGAACCCCCACGTCCTTTCGGACACACGGACCTGAACCGTGCGCGTCTGCCATTCCGCCACTTGCCCTGACAGCGAGGAAGCCTAGCATGGCCGATACTGTGCAACCTGGCTAGATAAGAGCTTGACGTAACAGTCACACCGATTGGGGTAGTCGATCACCAGTCCCCTATCGATATGACCTATAAACAGTGCATCATTGCTGATAACACCGATACGATCGGGCGTAGCCGATGACAGGAGGAGCCGTGGGTGTTCTGCAGCGCTTTGAAAAGAGGTTGGAGAACCTTGTCGAAGGGGCATTCGCGAGGGTCTTCAAGGGCGTGGTGCACCCGGTGGAGATTGCCAGCGCAATGCAGCGGGAGGCTGACGCTCATAAATCTTTACTGGGCGGAGGCCGCACCCTTGTACCGAACCGGTACATCATTGACTTAAGCCCCGCCGATCACGATCGGCTCGCACAATACGCGGCGCCGCTCGCGCAAGAACTCGCACAGACCCAGGCCGAGTTCATCGGGGAACAGGGCTGGATGGTGTACGGCGATGTCATTGTCGAGATCGAGCGCGGTGAAGGGCTCGACACCGGCATGTTCCGCATCGCAGCCGAGGTTTACACCGGCGGTGTAGACGATGGCGGCGATTGGCAGCAGGGCTATGGCGATGCCCAACAAGCACCCACCAGCGGCGGACCCCAGGGGTACGGCGGATACGGGGCGCCCGTCTCTGGAACAGGTGCCGCGCCAACGGACCCATATGCCAATGCCGCACCATACGGCGAGGGCTACAATTCGCCTATTTCCTCTCCCACAGGTGCGGGCAACCGGCAAGCACGACTCATTGCTGCCGACGGTCGCCAGTTCGCGGTTGCTGTCGGATCAACTGTGATTGGACGTGGCGAGAGCTCACAGGTCCGGCTTACCGATGTAGGGATCTCTCGACAGCATGCGCGGTTGGAATTTGACGGCGGACGCGTCGTGCTGACCGATTTGGGCTCGACCAATGGCACAAGCGTCAATGGCGCCCGAGTGAACGCTGCCACGCTGCAACACGGCGACGTGGTCCAGCTAGGCACTACCACATTGACGTTCCGGCTGGACGGCTGATGAATGCCTGACGCTATCGTCCTAGCTGCTGCGCGGTTTGGCTTTTTAATACTGCTCTGGGTGTTTGTTTTTGCGGTTGTGGGAGTCATGCGTCGAGATATTTTTGGTGCCCGGCAGAGCTCTCTAGTCGCGGTACCCCGCGGTGTTAAATTCCCCAGCAGCGGAAAACCAGCCAAAGCAAAGCGCGGTAAAACTCCTAGCCAGCTAGTCATTGTGGAGGGGGCCTTAGCGGGTACTCGAATACCGTTGAAAGAAAACGTCATCACATTTGGTCGAGCTGAGGATTCTACTGTGGTGCTTAGTGACGACTACGCTTCTACTCGCCATGCTCAACTTGCGCCTCGAGCCGGCCAATGGCTGTTAGAAGATCTGGGTTCCACCAACGGGACGTACTTAGATGGCGCTAAGGTAACCGAACCTGCATGTGTATCTATTGGCGCGCCGATTCGCATCGGCCGGACAGTCTTTGAGTTGCGTTCATGAGCTTAACTCTTCATTATGCCGCGCGTTCAGACCGAGGCCTGATCCGCGAGGCGAACGAGGACTCCCTATATGCCGGCCCTCGTCTACTGGCGGTCGCCGATGGCATGGGTGGCATGGCGGCGGGTGAAGTTGCCAGCAACATCGTCATCGCGGCTTTGGAGTCACTCGACACCGACGCCTCTTCCAGCGACCTGATAGCGCAATTTCGAGCTTCGGTAAGCACGGCAAACCAGCAGCTACACGAAGCCGTGGAATCTAACAGCGCCCTCGAGGGTATGGGTACAACGCTTACGGCGCTGTTGTTCTCCGGTACCCGCATCGCGGTTGGCCACGTTGGGGATTCACGTGCCTATGTGTGGCGTGACAACGAGTTGAATCAGATCACACGTGATGACACCTACGTCCAAATGCTGGTGGATGAAGGCCGTATCACCGCAGATGAAGCTACCATCCATCCGCAGCGCTCGTTACTCACGCGCGCTCTTGACGGCCGCGAAGTGGAGCCAGAGTTTTCCATCCGGGAGGCCCTGGCTGGAGACCGCTATCTCTTGTGCAGCGATGGCCTATGTGGCGTGGTTTCGACTCAGACAATCGCTGACGCACTCGCGATCGGCGATCCCGCCAAAGCAACTGACCGGCTGATCGATCTCGCGCTTCGCAGTGGCGGGCCAGACAACGTGACCTGCATCGTTGCCGATATTGTGACTACCCCTATGGGCAGTAGTGAGCCGATCGTGGCTGGCGCCGCGGCTCACGACCGGGGTCAAACCAACTCCGCAACCGCCGACAGCGCGGCCGGTCGCGCGGCGTTGGCTCGCAACGAGCTTGCCGCTCGTGCGATAGGCGAAGATGCCGTAAGTGACACCGCCGAGACAAGTGACACCGGCGCCGCCAAGCCCGATCCGCAGGTGTCGGCTCCAGGTAGTGGTGAAGCAGCGCCGACACTCGAGCAAACATCGAGCAACACATGCGAGCCCGGCAGCGCACCTGGCCGGCCATGCGAGCCCGGCAGCGCACCTGACGGACCGAGCCGGCAACGCAGCCTCACCAGGATCGCGGTGCTGCTGGCCATCATCGTGCTCATAGTGCTCAGTTTTGGGTACGCTGGGTGGTACTACACGCAGCAGCAGTATTACGTCGGCCCCACGGGACCGAGCGGTACCGGAGACGAACGCCACGTTGCTATCTACCGTGGAGTTTCGGGATCTATCCTGGGAATTGAGCTCTCATCGGTAGTGGAACGCACGCCGTTGAAGCTAGCCGATCTACCCCAAGTGCAACGGCACGACGTGGAAAAAATCGTCACAGCTGACAGTAAAACTCAAGCGCGTGACATTGTCGATCGACTTGGTGACCATTTGCTACCGCCCTGCGATCTCCTCCGGGACGTGGGACACGCGCCAAAACCTAGTGCCACACCGACCCAAAACGGCTTCCATGCCTCCAGCCCACCCCAAGAAGCGCTCATTCCACAGGCTAAACCCTCGGTGAATTGCCGCGAGACCGGCGATAGCAACCGGATGCCCAAGTGAGCACAGCCGCACTCGCGGTGGCAAGCCAAGGAGCTGCACGCGATCGGCCGCGACACCGTAACACTGAGCTGCTGCTATTGCTTGGTGTTATAGGAGTGGCAACGGTACTGGCCGCGGCCGTGGTAGTCGCACTCCACGCAAACATCACGCTGGACGTAGTGTACTTGCCACTGAGTATCGGCGCCGCCTTCTTGGTTTTACACATCGCGGTACGTTTCTTCGCGCCGTATGCCGACCCTGTCATTCTGCCCTGCGCCGCGCTGATTAACACCATCGGCATCACCTTCATTTGGCGGCTGTCGCTCGGAAGCGTCACCGGAAACCGACGCACCGACTTCTCCATATTTACCGGCCAAGGGTTTCGGCAACTGCTGTGGTTGTTCTGTGCGACAGCGGCGTTTATCGCTGTGCTATGGGTCGTGCGCGACCATCGCACCCTGGCGAGGTTTTCCTACACAGCAGGCTTTCTCGGCGTTGCGTTAGTGATGCTGCCCGCGATGCTCCCCAGCAGCATCAGTGAAGTCAACGGTGCCAAGATTTGGGTTCGGCTTGGTGGTCTGTCGGTTCAGCCCGGTGAATTTGCCAAACTGGCTTTATTAGTATTTTTTGCCTCCTATCTGGTCGCAAAACGAGACGTGCTATCGCTGGCGAGTAAGCGTTTTATGGGGATCGACTTCCCTCGTGGGCGAGACCTTGGTCCTGTGGTTGCGGCTTGGGCGGTAAGCCTGCTGGTGCTGGTATTTGAAAGCGACTTAGGTACTTCGCTGATGTACTTCGGCATCTTCATCTCCATGCTGTATGTAGCAACCGAGCGCACGAGCTGGCTATTAATTGGCTTGGGTCTATTCGGTGCTGGAGCGGTTCTTGCCTGGACAGCTTTCTCGCGTGTGCACCTGCGAGTAGACATTTGGCTGCACCCGTTCCACGACCCCAACGCCAGTGGTTTTCAGATCGTGCAGTCACTGTTTGGTCTGGGCACTGGGGGGCTGTTTGGGACTGGGCCTGGTGCGGGTAACCCTGAGTCGTTGAATCAATACGCCTCCAGCGACTTCATTGTCGCTACAGTAGGCGAAGAGGTGGGTTTATTCGGCTTGGCCGGGGTGCTGATGCTGTATCTCATTATTGCGCAGCGAGGCATACGAAGCTCACTAGATGTACGCGATTCGTTCGGCAAACTTCTCGGTGCTGGCCTCTCGTTCTCGCTTGTGCTACAGGTATTCGTGATCGTCGGAGGGGTCAGCAAACTGATCCCGCTTACCGGCCTGACTACGCCTCTGCTGTCCTACGGTGGTTCATCTTTGGTCGCCAACTGGTGCCTTATCGCGCTGTTGATTCGGCTATCTGACTCCGCGCGTAAACCGCCCGGTCAACGACCCGCGGTGCTCCAGCTACGGCACGCCCTCACAGAGGTGATTTCCCGATGAACGCCCCTCTTCGGCGGCTGTCCATTGCCATGCTGCTGCTGTTTGCGCTGCTGCTGGGAAACCTGACCTGGGTGCAGTTTGTTCAAGGCGACGACCTTCGTGGGAACCCGCTCAACCAGCGGGTGCTCCTTGAGGAATACTCACGCCAACGTGGAGCGATCGTAGTGGACGGCTCGGCGGTGGCATCAGTGCAAGAGACTAAAGACCTTTTGAAGTATCAGCGACAGTATCCATCGGGGCCGCTATATGCTCACGTCACCGGGTTCAAGTCACCCGAATATGGTGACTCCGGGGTGGAGCAGTCGGAAGACTCGCTGTTGTCCGGCCACGATGACCGTCTATTCGTTCGACAGCTATCCGATCTGGTTACTGGCCGTAAACCTAAAGGCGGCAACGTCGTACTCACGGTGAACCCAGCCGTACAGCAGGCCACCTTCACCGCGATGCACGGTCGTAAAGGCGCTGCGGTTGCGCTGGATCCACGCACCGGAGAAGTGCTCGCCATGGTCTCTGGCCCCACATACGATCCCAACCCTCTCGCCAGCCACAACTCAAGCACCCGGTCCGACACGTGGAATAAGCTCACAGCTGATCCAGATAATCCCATGCTCAATCGGGCAATCAACCAGAGTTATCCCCCGGGCTCCACCTTCAAAGTGGTGGTCTCAGCCGCGGCGATGCGCGGGGGCGATGACTCGCAGACTCGAATACCTTCTCAGCGCAGTTACACTCCTGAACAGACCACAGCACAGATTCAGAACTATAACGGCAGCAGCTGTGGTGGCGATGAAATAACTATGCAACAAGCGCTCACCGTATCCTGTAACACCGCCTATGCCCAGTTGGCGGTAAAAGTCGGCGAGAAGCGATTGCGCGAACAAGCGCGCGACTTCGGCTTTGAATCAAGCAGCCTGGAATGCCCGACGAAGGTTTCAACATCTCAGCTAGGCAATATGGACGATCCGCCTAAGCTCGCACAGTCCGGTATCGGACAGCGTGATGTTCGGATGACGCCGTTACAAGGCGCAATGATCGCCTCCGCGGTGGCCAACAGCGGTTCGCTGATGCGGCCATACCTGGTAAGCGAGGTTCAGGCACCAGACTTCGCCGTACTAGACAAGACGCGCCCGCGAGAGTTCAGTCGCCCGATGACCACCAGTAGCGCCCGAGATCTGCAAACTATGATGCGTAGCGTCGTAGAAAAAGGCACCGGACGTGCCGCTCGCCTCGACGGCGTAGAAGTGGGTGGTAAAACTGGTACTGCCGAGGACGGCGATG
>QHCE01000028.1 GCA_003243955.1 Acidimicrobiales bacterium
TCCTATGTCCTGAACCACAACACTGCCGGGGGCACTGATCAACGATGCCATAAAGTTGGCGCTCCAACAGGCCGCGCAGAATAGGCAGTATGGACGGTAACGCTCACATGTGCGGCTTTGACCGTGTCTCCGCGAACGAGAGGACCTTCATTGATCGCACGCGAGTGGTCCAGTTCAGCCGGTAAGTTGGATCGATCGCTACAGAGCAGCGTTTGCCATCCGCCAGTGACGGCTCTCGATCCCACCTTACTGATCGCCATCACGCAGCGCATCTCGGGACGCCCTGACGACGTCCCATGGCACCGAGCGTCTCCCAGGAAAATCGACGCGGTGGCGTTCCGGCCTGGCCACACCAACCGGTCGGTCAGCACTGAGGTCTACCACGAGTGTTGATTGAAACGACACGACACGAGATTCACTCGATCGAATTAGTTATTTAGCTACGTTTTCTGCGGATACCTATGAACTCGCTCCGTCCAGACGCTCCCGCATGTTCCGAAAAACAAACGCCCATTCGTCACCGGTACGACGCTTCGCCGCAGCGGTCACGAGGCTCGGAATGGAGAGTTGAGTGTCAATGCT
Source organism: Acidimicrobiales bacterium (assembly GCA_003243955.1). Classification (GTDB taxonomy): domain Bacteria; phylum Actinomycetota; class Actinomycetes; order Mycobacteriales; family QHCE01; genus QHCE01. The sequence goes on from QHCE01000028.1 coordinate 583, forward strand.
CAGCATTTCGACAGCGATGTACGCTTTGCCGTCGTCGTACCCGATCGGCTTGTTCGTCCATTGGAATCCTAGCCCATTGACGAATGCGGCTCCGACTAAGCGGATGAACTTGTCGAACATCTCGCGATTGGCCGGCGCCAACAGGTATGGAAAGAGATCCTGGGTATGACGGCAGATCGCGACGCTGAGCAGGAGGCTCAAAGGGCCGGTTTCCGAGCTTTTGTGGACACGCACAAGGTAGGTGATGTCGTCACAGGACGAGTGCTGGCTAACCGGTCATATGGTATGTTCGTGGATCTCAGTGGCGGGTGCATCGGATATATTGATGTCCGGCATCTCGCAGATCCCCCGATCGAGCCCCCGATTGGAACAGAGGACACGTTCATTGTGGCAAGCTTCGAGGAAGGCAAGCCGCGTGTCAATCTTCTTCCTGGTTGATCTTCGAGCGATGCATCAGCTTGTGGCTCGTACTGTTCAGGCGCCTCGATGTAATCCATCAGGTACTCATGGTCGCTCACGGCGGGCGGTTGCGGTAGCGGTAGCGGAGTCTTTACCCGTCACCGCCACCCAGGCCTGTCGCTGTCTTCTTGGAGGACCGACCCGCTCCCGGCCCATCGCGCGGCGGTTCGGATGAGCTCCAAGCCGCTCGTTGATTCGACCAGGCGTGGATGGATGAGGTGTACCCAATGAGCTTGGCTGGCGATGGACTTCCTCAGTCCGAAAACCGATTGTGCCCCAAGGGAGACCCTTTGGCGGGGGGCGAGACCGGCTGCCTCGACCAGCAGGTCGAGCTCTGCGGTGAGATACCGCTCCTCGTAGGCTGTCCAAGCGTTGGTGAGAATCTTTCCCTCGCGTGGTTCGAGGGATACCTCATAACCGAAACCGGTGGTCATATACGAGACGCTGCGGATTATATGGTCCTGGCGGCGCGGCCCGGCGAAGCCAAACTCATCAACTAAGAAGCCGAACCGCGACTCCACCTCCGGGTAGAACGACTTCAACACGCTCGACCAGGCCTTCGTTCCCATGGGTCTACCGCTCGAGGCAATTTTCGGTCATGGCCTTGTCCGAACGGGTATCCAATGATCTCCAGCTTGTTCCCATGCGTACCCCTTGTCGCGCAAATACTTCAGTTCCCTCTGGTAGGTGTTTCCGCCTTGATAAAGTGGTGTATCTGGACTCGTTACTAAGCGAATGTCATCACCACGGGCGATTGCATCATCAACATAACGCTTGTTGCGCGTCCAGGTCCAGCCGCCCACCCCTTTCTTGCCATTGGCCATCGTCCCTTGGATGTTGAGAAAGTCGGCATCAAGCTTCGTGTCGGGGTGATTGCGAATGTAGGCCTTTTCCGGTGCGGGTGAGGATGGCTTGGAGCTTACCCGCGCTTGACACTCGAAACCGTCAATCTCCTCAAACTGTGGGACCTCGGTCACGAGATCTGCGACGCCAAGCAGTTCGTCGCGAATCTCGTGCCAGACAATGCAGGGAAAACAGCGGCTGACCACGTACTCGATCAGGCCCCACCCAAATGCCAGGTTGTCCGACCCGCAGTTGGCCGACGGCGGCGTGGCGCCGCGCATCGGATATGGCCGCGTAGTTCGTGGTATCCGTGGTATTCGGCGATGTGGAGTCAGCCGGGTTGGAGGCGTCTTCGGCCACGTCGTAGGGCGGCCTGAACCCATTTCAGCCTGGAACAGGAACCCTGGGAGGGAGAAAGCCTTAAGAGAAGGCGAGCGTGGCGCGACGGTAGTGGTGAGACAATGCAGACAAGCGGTGTGGGGGCCACAGATCCGCCTGCTCGCTCACGTTCAGGTCGCCGCTGCGGCGCAGCAGCCAGACTTGTTCGAGGTCCTTATGCAACACCGCGTCGCCAGGGACCCGGTCCAGCACGCTGGATACCAGCCGGATCATTTCATCTTGCTGGTCGGAGATCTCGCCCTCCTTGTCGAGACGAAAAACCACTGATACTGCCGGGGTGAACCCAAGATCGGTGATCACCGCGTTCCACGGTCGTGGCTTAGATTCATACACCCGAATCCAGGTGCCGAGCTCAGTCGCCGCTCCCTCGTTGAGTACTTGCTCGAGGGTGACCGACGCGTCGAACAGCCCGATGTTTTGGGCGGCGTCGTGCAGCTCCCGAGCCACATGCGCCGCAGGCAACGGCGTTGCCATGTCGAGATCGTAGGAGATGGCCACCTAAAATTCCTCGCTTGGTATGCAGAATGGGCAGTATGGACGGTAACGCTCACAATATGCGTCCTTGACCGTGTCTCCGCGCACGTACCTTTTGTTTGACCTGTCTCTCGAGCTGCCGGCTGAACCGCCCCGGTTTGGTGGAGGGTTTGATTCCACGAAAGGGTGGGCTCATACCAACATTGAGGAAGTATCCGCAGGAGTTGCGGGAGAGGGCTCAGCGGCTGGTCGTTGAGGCTCGTGAGCAGGAGCCGGAGTTGTCGTTGAACGCTGCGGTGGTGCGGATCGGGCAGCGGGTTGGGGTGAAGCCGGACACGTTACGGGGGTGGTGTAAATAGGCCGCCATTGACGCTGGCGCCCGGTCTGGCACAAGCACCGATGATGCGGCGCGGTTGAAGAAGCTCGAGGCCGAAGTCAAGGAGCTTAAGCGGGCCAACGAGATTTTGTTGGCGGCGTCGTCTTTCTTCGCGCGGGAGCTCGACCCCCGACTGCCGTGGTAGTGGAGTTCATCGACGGCCACCGGGACAGGTTCGGCGTCGAGCCGATCTGCGCCGGTGCTCACCGAGCACGACTGCCCGATCGCGTCGTCGACTTACTACGCGGCTAGGAAACGAACGGCTTCTGCGCGTTGGGTGAGCGACGCGGTGTTGCTGATGGAGATTAAGCGCGTCCATGGGGACAAAGCTATAGGCCGGGGACTTTATGGGGCACGGAAGGTGTGGCACCAGCTGCGCCGTGAGGCATCACTGTCGCCCGGTGCACCGTGGAGTCGAGCCCGGTAGCCGACAAGGCCTGCCGCAGCCTAATGATGAGGTCGACCGTAGCCTGGGGTAGTGCCGTTGGTGAGGTCCGCGGCCTCCGGGATCTGGACTCGAACGCGGCGTTGCCCTCGCGGTAATAGCGGGCGACCAGGCGGCTGATCCAGCCCTGAGAGACACCATAGGAACGGGCGACCTCGGACTGGGTGCGTTCCTCAACGACGACGGCAGTGACGACCAAGCGGGCTTTGGACATCCCGAAACAGTCGGGGCTTCAACTATTCCGATGTCTTGAGACACCCCATTCCGATGTCCTGAAACACAACACTGCCGAGGTGGTGGAGCCGGACTTCGGCGCCCGCGACCGCCGGCCGTACAACGGAATTCGTTGAAGCGGGCTAGGCCTGCTCAACCAGGTAGAAGTCGCCGCGACGGCGGGTAATCTGCGCCCCATCTCGCAGTAACCTCCGAAGCCGAGCATGGTCGTGGTGCGCTACCTCTACCGTGCTCGCCGCCCCAACCCAGCCCGCGCGGCGCCACACGCAACGAAACCGGGGAGTCGGCCCCTGGTGGTAGGGGTCGGCGTCGACGCCGTACGCATTATCGATCCAGCCGGCGATACGTGCCCCCCAACTCAGGAAGGCCGACACTGCGCCGAGGTTTGTGGGGAGACACACCACCGAACCTCGTCATATCCGTTGTCGGTGGCCCAGTCGGTGGTGCCGTGGAACAGCGCCCGTCCGACGCCGGCACCCTGGTGCGCGGGTAGCACCGCCAGCATCGCACCCTCGACATGCGTTTTGCCGCGTAGGCGCACCGCGGTCCCGATGACACCGGTTGCGTCGCTGGCGAGCAGCACGAGCTGTTCTGACCGCAGCAGATCGAACATGAAACCGACTCGGAGCATTGTGGCCGGAGGGGACATTCCAAAGACATCGTCTAGCACCTTGGCGGCGGCGGAAAGGTCGGACTGGGAGGCGGCGACTCGAAGCTGGAGATCCATGGCCAAAGCATAGATGTCGGCGGGTGTCTTACTCCCCGATCTGGATGTAGAGTCCGAACGCGAACAAGAAACCTCCCACCACGCCAAAGAAGGCAACAGCGACGGCAACGTTGCTGACGGCGGTGTCGAGCTGCTCCATGATCGCAGCGCACACCGGCACCCGCGTTAGGCGCCAGCGTGTTCCCGACTCTGTGGCGTACTTCTGGGGAACGTAATCGTGCAAATGTGCCTACTGTAGTACCCGACAGCCGTGCTACCTCTCCGGCTGTTCGCTATAGGGGGAAAAACGAAGAAAATAAATCAAAAACGTCTAAATGGTCGTCTTGCTGCTACAAGGGCGGATACGCTACTAGATAGAACGACTTTGCCCCCTGAGGATGGGTTTGCCGGTTGCGCCGCCCCGGTACCTAGATTTGGAGGTGCTCCTTGTGGGTGCACCTAGTCTCCCTGGCTTCCACTCAGCCCCTGCATGATCCCAGTGTTCGTACTGTCATTCAGACTTCAGCGAGGGTGGCTTACGTTGCGACGTGCTCGAGCCTGTGCTGGGGGGTGTTCCTCTCAACCGGCTGGATCTCTCGAATAACCGGCCGTACCGCCATGCGCAAGAGCCACGCCACTCTGGCAGTCCTGGCTATTGCCTTAGCCGGAATTCACGCCGCCCTGTTCCTGTTTCTTGACAATAAAAATGTTCGTTTTCATCTGGCTACTGTCACTATTCCTCTATCAGACGGTGGAAAGTGGCGTTGGGCGTTAGGAATAGTGGGGCTTGAGATCATGATCGCGATCATGATCTCCTCGGCGTTGCAACGTCTTTTCGTTTATCGTCGCTGGCTTCACGTGCATTGGCTCAGCTATCCCGCCGTCGCGGCGATCGTAGTACATGCCTGGTTGGGAGCTGCCGCCAACGGTCATTTAGCCACGTTGTGGCTCGCCGGGCTCACCGTGCTGGTGCCCACCGCGGCGATCGTTATTCTGCGTTTTGTTCCCGCCAGCTTCCTGGCTACCGTGGGGCTATTGACCGAAGAACCATATAGCCATGATAAGCAGGAATTGGCTATTACCCATAGCCATGTATTGACTCGAACAGCCATGACGATCAGTGTCGACAACCAGCGCTGCCACCTGTACGGAGTATGTCAAGCTGAAGCTCCGAATCTGTTCGAGCTGACCCCCGGCGGAAGGCTGCACTACGTCAGTCATGTAATCGACGAGCATACCGACCAAGCCAAAGCTGCAGCCCGAGCTTGTCCAATGCGTGCCATCCATCTGTCTGGAGAGCGGCCAGTATGACCTGGACAGCTCGCCACCCACGCATCGTCATCGTCGGTGCCGGATTAGCCGGCCTCCGTGCCGCTGAGCGCCTGAGCGAGCTGAACTTCGACGGTGAAGTGTTGATCATCGGCGAAGAGCAACACCGGCCTTACCACCGTCCGGGTCTGATCGACCAGCTGCTGACCGGAAAACTCGACTCACATGACATGGCGCTTCGAACATACGTCGAATTAGGCGACTGCTGGCGAATCGGCACCCGGGTCTACCGGCTCGATCCAGCGCAACACCTCCTTTATCTGCCCGGCGCGGAGAAACTGCGGTACGACGGGTTGATCATCGCTACCGGCCTACGGCCTCGCCTCCTGCCTGGAGCGCCGCTGCGAGACCCTCGCGTTCATTTGTTGCGTACCCTCGACGAAGCTGCAGCCATCCGTTCGACCCTGGCCGCCAGTAAGGGTCGCGTTGTGGTCATAGGGACTGGTTTCACCGGCTGTGAAGTTGCCGCGAGCATGCGTAGTTTACATCGCAAAGTCACCATTGTTGGGCGGTCGAGGACCCTCTTGGGTAACGCACTGGGCGCTGAGTTCGGAGCCCAGATAAACGGGCTCCACCAGCGAAACGGTACCGATCTAGCTCTTGGAACCAAACCTCGAGATTGGCACTGTACGCCCGACTATGTGGAGATCCGGCTCTCGGATGAACGGACCCTCCAGGCATCCTGCGTCATTCTGGCGGTGGGAAGCGTGCCCGGTACTCAATGGCTGCGTGGTTCGGGGATCGACATTACCGACGGGGTACTGTGCGAACCCACCTGCTTTGTCGTGGGGGTCGAAGACGTCGTTGCCGCCGGTGACGTGGCCTGTTGGCCCAACCCACGGTTCGATGTCGGACCTAACCGGTATGAGCACTGGCTGAACGCGGCCGAAATGGGACAAGCGGCGGCGGAAAATCTGCTTACCGGCCGCTCCCAGGCCCACCCATATAGTCCGTTGCCCAGATTCTGGTCCGAACAGTACGGGATGCGTATCCAAGTAGCCGGTATGCCAGCCCTGGCGACCAAGACTCTGTCCCTCACCAAGCCATCAAGTGCTTCGTGGAAGCCGATCGTCGACTATTTCAAAGATGGCCAACAGATCGGGGTGGTAGGAGTTGACCAACCTCGGAAGATGCTGCGCCTAATCCGCAATCTCTCTACCGAATCGGCCTTACTGATGCCGTAGGCAACGAGCCAAGCGCTCGCTGCATCTTCAAAAGCGGTGTCCGGAGCTCGGCCATAATGCCGAAAACACGTGAACCACAGAGGTATTCAGGTTAGGCTTAAGAGATGACGGGTACGCAAAACGGCAACGGGGAGGCGCGCCAAAATCCGTTACTGGGTGGGATTCTGGAAGATTTGGGTTGGTCACGTACTCGGCTCGCTCGCGAGGTTAATGCGTGCACGAAAAGGGACTACATTGGCCGTTCCACGGTCTCTGAGTGGGTCAATAGGGGACGAGTGCCTCACGATCCGTTACCTACCGTCGTAGCTCATGTGCTCTCGGAGGCGACGGGGAGAAAGATCGCTGTCGCTGATCTGTGGCAGAGAACTGGTAAAGAGTCGGCGGCGTGGGTTCCGGCAGATCATCGTTACCCGATGTCGTGGAATTATCAGAGTGTGCTTCGTGCCGCTGACGACTGGATCGTTAACATAGGGGGAACTTTGGATGTAGACCGCCGCGTATTCCTTGCTATTTCTGGTGCAGCATTAACTAGTATTTCTTGCGGATACGTCGATAACCCGATGCCTATAGGCTCATTCCAATTACAGAAAAATGTCAGTGTACCGGATGTAATAACGATCACTCCGGGCATAGTTAATGTGCTTGAAGTAACTATTGGAGAACTGCGAAACCTTGATGACCACGAAGGGGGGAATCGTAATAGTCTGCGAATGGCACACCGGCATTTCCGCACTCTAGCGGAGTATGTGAAGTCAGGTAAAGTCGTTGATGCACACACGCAGCAGCGCTTGTTGACATTGTGGGCCACCCTCTGCGAGATTGCCGGTTTAATGGCCTTCGATGCCCACCTCTATGGCTTGGCCCAACGGTATTGGTTTACCGGGCTGCAGATAACCCACACCACGGGAAATTCAGAGTTGGGCGCCCATATTTTGGGTTATCTAAGTTTTCAAGCGGCACATAGAGGACAAGCAAACGATGCCGCTCAGCTGGGCCAAGCAGCTATGAGGACGGCAGCAAAAGGTACGAGCGTGGCGGTCCAGGCATTAGTGACGTCACGGTATGCTCAGTCTCAAGCAGCGCTAGGTAATAATTATACTTGCCGTGAAGCGATTGATAAAGCTAGTCAGTTGCTCACCACCCCCGGAGCGCTGGCGAATAGACCAGAATACGTGTCGTGGTTTGATTCTAGAATGTTTGAATCGCAAAGTGGTCACAGCCTTCTCGCCTTAGCTCGAACAAGTTCCCGCAAATCTAATCATCTTTTCGAGCAGGCTGATCAGCTTTTAACACCTCATGTGATGAGTGGTAGCGATTTTTCACGTGATTTCCCACGAGATGCTCTTTTTTGGGGCTCATGGCGAGCGCGCAGTTATGTTTGGCAAAATGAACTAGAAAAAGCTGTAAAAACGGGCATAACCTTAATCGACCTTTGCCGATCCGTTCGCTCACAACGCTGTGTAGCGGCACTTCGGCAATTGAATAGTGAGCTAGTGCAACGCCGTGGCGCTTTGAGCAACCCACACATTGCTGAATTTTCTCAAGAACTCAATGCCGCCATCGCGGCACAGGCGTAGTTCCTACGGGCAGCCGCTCGATGCATCCGCTTCAAGAGCCCTGGGCTGGAAGCCTAAGCCTCCACTACCGCGCTTTGCTTAGCCCGTGGTCACTGAAACCCTTCGCGCCGGCCTCGCCAAATTGCGCCTCTGCTCCACATAGCAGCTCGAGACTCTCCATACAGGCGCGTCCACTCCTAATACCCATTAGGGGTAATGGTATAGTGCAATCGGAGGTAGATGATGAATGGCTACACCGATAACAAAGAAGCACTACTGGCCAGGCTGGCCCGCATAGAGGGGCAAGTCCGCGGCCTAGCAGGCATGATCGAGGACGATAAGTACTGCATCGACGTTCTTACTCAGGTCTCGGCGACCACTCGGGCACTGCAGGTCGTGGCCTTGAAGCTACTCGACGACCACCTGGCCCACTGCGTGACCGAGGCCGCAGCACAGGGAGGAGAGCTGGCGCAGGCAAAGGTTCACGAAGCCAGTGCCGCTATCGCTCGGCTAGTTAAGTCATGAGCCTCCAACAGCTGAGGCAGCACGGTTCACTGCCAAGTCTGCCAACAACGTGCAAACCGGGCTTGAGGGAGTAGGGATTATGGGTGTGATAACTCCGATCGGAGATAGCTTTTATGCGGCATTCTCCATGTTTTGGGAGACCTTGTGGGCACTAGTCCTCGGGTTTGGGCTCTCCGGAGCGGTGCAGGCATTTGTTTCCCGCGGCCAAATGCAGCGAGTCCTGGGTGACCACCGCCCGTCCACAATAAGCAAGGCGGGGTTCCTGGGAATGGTGTCCTCGTCGTGCTCCTATGCCGCCGCCGCCTTGGGAAAATCACTGTTCGCCCGCGGCGCTGACTTCACCTCAGCAATGGTATTCATGTTTGCCTCCACCAATTTAGTCGTGGAGCTGGGCATCGTGTTGTGGCTGCTGCTCGGATGGCAATTCGCGCTGGCCGAGTTCATTGGCGGCGCGATCATGATCACGCTGCTCGCAGTGGTACTCCCCCGGGTGATCCCCCGTCAGTGGATCGAAGACTCCCGCACTCGACTCAACGTCGAGCGGGGCGAGGCGGATGGGCACGCCCATCACGGCGCACCCCGCGAAGAGAAGCAGCGGCCACTCGGGGAGCGGATCCGCAGTCGCGCTGGCTGGTCGGACGCGGCCGGCTACACCATCAGTGACCTGACCATGCTCCGCAAAGAACTAGTCATCGGGTTTCTGGTCGCCGGGTTTGCCAGCATGCTAGTGCCGACCGGGGTATGGCAGGCGCTGTTCCTCACCGGCCACGGCTTTTCCTCGAGCCTGGAGAACGTGTTACTGGGCCCGCTACTGGCAATCTTGGCGTTCGTGTGTTCGATCGGAAATGTTCCGCTGGCCGCGGCGCTGTGGATCGGTGGGATTAGCTTCGGTGGGGTCGTCTCCTTCGTCTTCGCCGATCTGATTACGCTGCCGCTGCTGTTCATCTACCGTCGCTACTACGGCACCCGGCTCACCCTGCGCCTACTCGCGGTGTTCTGGACGGTGATGAGCGTCGCCGGGTTAGCCACCGAATATCTATTTAGCGCGGCCGGCTTAGTGCCTACTACCCGGCCGCAGCTGGTGGCGATGGAAGGGGTGCGATGGAACTACACCACCATCCTCAACATCATTGCCCTGGTCGCTTTCGCCGCCCTGTACTGGCTCTACCGCAACCGTACCCGCTTTGGTGGCGGCGCAGGTTACGCCAAAGACCCTGTCTGCGGTATGCAGGTGGAAAAGGCGGCCGCACCAGCCACCGGGCGTCGCGACGGGCAGACCTACTACTTTTGCTCCGATCACTGTCAACATCGCTTCGCTGACAGCCGGCCCGCTGTGGCTGGCGAACCTATGATCTCGATGGGTTGTCACCAACAAGTGGCTAGGCAGAAACCTTAGTGAACGCCAAGAAGCAGGCAGTCGATCCTGTCGCGGTTGGATATCCTGGCTTTCAGGTGAGGCGGCCGCCCGATCTAAAACTCATGCCAGTGACCCTCAAACGGATAGCGTTAGCCAAACTATCCGACGTCACTATGTTGAGCGCCTCCTTCTACGGGGAGCCCTTCTTGTTCTTACCGTGGCTGACGATCTTGATCAATTGCGGCACCAGTATGCAGCTCATTGGGGCATATCGAACGGAGGAATCTGAACCAGCTGAGAACTCGGCCGAATTCTTTCGAGTTCCTACAGTCTGTCTGCGTAAGTCCGAATGGAATCTCAGCTTTGACCTTCAACAGGACCTCGACACAGAAAATCTAAGACAGTACTTGTCTTACGGTCCTCATATTAAGCACACATGGGTTTTCGCTAATCGAGCAACACATCCCACTATTGACGATGTGATGAGCACCATTTTATCCGTTCTCACCCAGGGCATATCGGTGACACCCGTCGATCCGAGAGACTCAGAATGGCAATATATCGAAGTTGACCTGGCCGACGACAAGCTCAACTGCCAAATCGACTACTCTCCGCTACTCGCGCAAAGTGAATCAGTCGAAACCGCCCTTCCACCCTGGATAGACTCGATGGATGAGCTGCTCCAGAAAGAGGGGTTGCCGCCTGATGGCGAAATAGGCATCAGCATTAGAAGGTCAGTCCCCGAAATAATCTCGGCGATGTGACGGCTCTGGTGCAGCCAAGGCACTGGGCTCGGTACGGCTGCGACACTGAATGGGGGTTGGGTTAGCGGTGATAGCGAGCCTTAATAAACTGGTCCACCTGCGTTTGATCCTCGGCGGAGAAGGCAGCCCGTGGAATCGCGAGGGATTTCCGAGTACCGACGAGCCTTAAGACCCATGCGTGTGGGCTAATACGTGCCTTGGAGATACCATCCCAGCGCACAGTGACATCGGTCTGCAAGGTGTGAATGCCGATCGAGGAATCGCTGATCTCATAACGCCATAGGCGTTCGGCTACTTTGCGCATCTGCCGCCAACCAAGGGCTACGAGCAGATCGTAAGCGACGAGAAAAAATATGCCGCAAAAGAGTATTGGCAGGCTGGGACGGGTGAAGGATGCACCAGCGAATAGTGGCGGAAATGCTAGGAGAAAAAATAGCAAGCCTAGAACGCGGAAGAGCCACACCTTACGGCCGAGTGGCGCAAGCGCCACCTGGCGGTAAGTAGTGTAGCTAGGAACAAACTCGCCCACGAGCAGCATAGAGATCTCCAAGCACGGAAAGCACCATCATGCCATGGGCTGTTATACGTGCCGTGTCGACGTATAGTCCAGGTTGCCACCACCTCCTCGCTTGGCCACCATCTAGCCCCGCCTGGGACCACCACTTCCGTAGGGTTAATCGCAGCATCTAAGAAACTGTCCGCCGGATCACCCTAGCCGAGGACGTTGACGACGAACCTAATCTTGTAGTCGGCGAGGTACTGGCGAGCGTGTTCGATCAACCCGGCAACTTGAGTGCTGGGCGGGTTGGGGCAGTCAAGCCGAATGCACAGCGGTTTTCCTGCCGCTTGTGGATAAGCTCGGATCATTCCCTCGTCCATCGCAAACATGGCGTAGTTGTTGATCTTCTCCCGCAACTGAAAGAGCTGCTCGGGCGAGTCCGTCCAAGGCCTGGTCTCGATCATGATAAGCGCGTACTCGCCGGATTCCGGGAAGTGTGTTACGAGATCGATCACGTTAACGTCATGGATTCCGGCCATGCGATTTCAGTTAATCATTGAGTAGGCTGCGCCGCCAACGGCGAAAGTCGGCGCTCGCGAGAAATAGCCACGATCGCTACTCAACTGAACGCACTGACCAGAAGTCGCTGGCGAGCCCCCGGTTGATCAGGTAAGCGTAGGGCAGCATGAAGTAGCCGGCCGCACCCCATCCTGCACCCCAGGAGTTACGCACCAAGAAACGCTGCGCGGCGTCGTCATAGCCCACGGCAAGCACAGCATGCCCGCCCAATGCCTGCTCGGTTGAAGCGGGCATAGGGGCTTCGCCCGTATGGGCAACTTCCTGGCTTTCAAAACTCTCATAAACCCGGAAACCAAAGACAAAGGGAAAGCCGGTTGCCAGACAGCCCTTCATCTGCTCTAGGGTACGAGGAATCCGCTGGTAGGCGAGTATCTGATGCAGTTTCGCATCGTCGTATGCCTGTTGCGAGGGCTTGTCGCGGAATTTGCCAATCTCATAGGGCCACGCGGTCTCTGGCGGCGCGCCATCCCGGTTCACACACTTGATGCCATCTCGGAGCATCGCGCCGCTATCGGAGTCGATCGTATTTTCGACCTCACGCTCGCAGTAGTAGATGAACAACCGCGACGGCACAAAATCTTGCTCACGCTGTTTACGTTGGTCGAACTGCAACGCCCCGCCGATAGCATTGGCGGTACACGATCCTAAAGCGCCTTGGTCATACACCGGCGGGCATTGCGCACGCAAGTCCATTTTGGGCGGCAGCGCGCCCAATACCTCCGGCGGAGCCGCATAGAGATAATCACGATGATCGGGAAGATCGGGAATCCAGCCGTAACCAGCAATTGGGCGAGACATAGTAGACATAGGCATCCACTTCTCCTCGTTAATCCATCAAGTAATGCGACACAGTGGCATCCGGGGTGTTCTCCACTGACCTTGGAACGCAAACCTCCTTCGATTCTGCCCTAAACGAGCGCTACGAGACAACCGTTTGTTAGTCCATCATGCCTGCCACGACTGCCTTGGTGGCTTTTACCCATATGGAAAACCTGCGTATTGCCCACCTAGGTGGGACTACAATCACCCGGTGAACAGTTCCCAAAAGCCGCCGCTCACGATGCGTGCCGTGCCACGTAGTCCAGTGTTGGTCCGTTGCCCATGGTGCGCCGCACGGGCAATGGTAATCGAGAACCGCTTCGTCTGCGTGCAGTGCGGTCACACCCACGTGGACCCTGATGCTCGGCCTGGCTACTGGTGCGGCTGTTGCGCGCGTTGGGAAGGTACTACTTCACAATGGTTTCATGGCGAAGTTTTAGCTCAAGCCGTTGGCCGGTGTGGCACCTGCGGCCAGCCCCTGGCTTGGTCGCAGCGATGCAATCGGCAATCGATTTCGGGCGCCACCCGCGATGTGGCATGCCCCGGATGCGGGGCGACCACCCAACTCAAGCTCGAATTCACTAATCAGCTCAAACCTCATGACCCCGTCGACCGAGTGTTCGGACTGCCGCTGTGGCTACAGGCACCGTGCGCTGGACACATACTGTGGGCAGCCAACTCCGAACATCTCGATTTTTTGGCGGCGTTCATCTCGGCGAAGAACCGCGATGTGCCCCAGGCCACGCTCGGTGAGCGTCTGCCACAGTGGATGGTCACGGCGAAGAACCGTACTGCCGTACTCCGCGTAGTCACCAGACTTCGCGCCACCCTTGGAAGTTGAGCGCACGCAACGTAGGCAGCGCCACGTGAACTTCACTGGAACCGGACTATTTGACGAAAATTCAATCAACCACCCAGTGCAATTCGAGCATAACTTCCCTACGCTGAACACGTACTCACAGCAAGCACGGTAGACCCGTTGCCCGAAACACCACAGTGCCTAAACATGTAGGCCTCGTTACGCGTTACACCATGTTCCTGTCTGTCGGAACAATCGAGGGGACGGCCCATGGATTTTGTCGCCGTCCTGCTCACCGGGCTACTCGCCGGCGGAATTTCCTGCACCGCAGTACACGGAGGGCTGCTTGCTGGATTGCTCAGCCGCCAGAAGAGCGAAGCCGAGCAGCCCGATGCACCCAGCTCATACTTCCTGCGTCGGTCAGACCCGCTTCGCGCCGAGCTGGCGCCGGTAGGCGCGTTTCTTACCGCCAAACTTCTCTCCCATACGCTGCTAGGTGCGGCACTCGGCGCGTTGGGGAGCGCCGCGGAGGTGTCGATTCAGGCCCGCAGCTGGCTGCAACTTGCGGCTGGAACACTCGTGATCAGCTTTGGCTTAGCCCAGCTCAATGTCCCGGGTTTTCGCCGCATCGCGATCCGGCCGCCCACTAGCTGGGCTCAGGCTCTCGACAGCCAAACGTGGGCTCACACCACAGCACCAGCTCTGCTCGGCGCGGCAACAGTGCTGCTGCCCTGCGGTGTCACGGTGTCGGTTCAAGCGTTGGCGCTTGCCAGCGGATCGGCGCCGCGCGGGGCAGCGCTGATGGTGGTGTTTGTACTGGGTACAAGCCCAGTTTTGGCCTGTTCGGTTACGCCGCACAGCGGACAGCACACGCGTGGCGCGGCAGGTTCGGCGTCATCGTCGGACTCGCGGTGCTCATCGCGGGTCTCTACACTCTCAACGGCGGTTTGGAGCTTCTAGGCTCTCCACTCGCGGCAACTAACCTCACGCAGCGATTCTCCGAGAGGGACGAGAGCACCAGCAGTGCCGTTTCCACTGCCCATGGGGCTCAAGAAGCCAACGTCACAGTGAGCAGCCATGGGTACAGTCCGCGTAGCATTCGCCTACGCTCCGGTATTCCCACCGCTCTAACACTGCGCGCAGTACAGGCGCGCGGATGTGTGCGGTCCTTCACCATACCGTCCCGCAACCAGGAGCGGAGCCTGCCTGAAAACGGCACTACTCGTATTACCCTCGGCGTGCTGTCACCAGGAATTTTGCGCTACTCATGCAGCATGGGCATGTATACGGGCAGGCTTATTATCAGTTAAGGACTTTGCGGGGCTGTTGTTATCGAGCCGATCTCGCAGTTCACGCAGTGCGGCTACCTCTAGCTGCCGCACTCGTTCACGACTTAGGCCAAGGCCGGAGGCAATCTCGGTCAGCGAGCGCTGTCGCCCATCATCAAGCCCAAATCGTTTGCGAATAATCGTGGCTTCTCGAGGATCGAGTCGCATCAGCATGTGGTTGAGCCTGCGACGCTCCACCCCAGCGATGACCTCATCTTCCGGCGATGGCACATCGGATTCGGCCACCAGGTCAGACAGAGATGTCTCCTCATCCTCGCCGACTGGGGTATCCAAGCTCACAGTCTCTCGAGCGTAGGAGGTAATCTCCTCCACTCGCGCAGGTTCAGCTCCGAGCGCCTGCGCAAGCTCCCCCACCTCTGGATCGCGGCCTAGCTCGCGGGTGAGATCTCGCCGAATATTGCGCAGCCGATTGATCTCCTCTACCAGATGCACCGGGAGTCGAACCACTCGCGCTTGTTGAGCGATTGCCCGGCTGATGGCCTGCCGAACCCACCACGTGGCATAGGTGGAGAATTTGAAACCCTTGCGGTAGTCAAATTTCTCCACAGCCCGGACCACACCTGAATTACCCTCCTGGATTAGATCCAACATGGGCATAGCCGAACGTGCGTACCGTCGCGCGATCGAAACCACCAGACGCAGATTTGCCAGAATAAATGCTTCTTTGGCGCGCCGACCAGCGCTAACAAGTTCTCGCAGCTCTCGCTCGGTGGCGTCACAGGCCGGCTTTCTACCCTCAGCCAGCAAATACTCGGCGTACAAACCTGCCTCAATTGCGCTGGAGAGTTCGACTTCGCTTGAGGCATCTAACAGCGGAGTCTGGCTGATCTCATGCAGGTAGGTGCCTATCAGATCGCGATCGGGCGCGGCAAAGCTACGACTGGCCGAATCGGCCATCCGCTCATCACGCTCGTCCACAAACCTAGCCATGTGTCCTCATTTGTTGGGCAGTTACCCATTAGCGTTTGATATAACGTAAAAGTTTGGTTGAAGATTCCTCTCCTGAGCAGTAATGCGACACGTAGTGTTCGTACTAATGTCTACTTCTGGTTCACTTCCGTTACAGCCGTATGAGTTCGTCGATGCCATGGCGCAGCTCCCCGCGGCCATCTCACTGGTGACGCTGCGGGACGAGCTCGACGACGTGGTTACCACAGCGAGCTCGTTGGTCTCAGTCTCCCTACAACCGGCGCTGATTTCGATCTGCACCGATCAAGCCTCGTACTTCAATGAAGCGCTCGCTCAAAGCCCGGAATGGGCAGTGACAGTGCTTTCAGCAACACAGCGGCACCTGGCTGGCCGTTGCTCAGCACCCGGGCGACCCAGCGCGCGACTACTACTCGCCGAAGAACCACACCATCGCGGCGCTCACAGTGCGGCACTGATCGTGGAGCAGGGCGTGGTGGCGCTGGAATGCCGAACCATACAGCGCATCCAGGCCGGGGACCACTACGTGGTGATTGCCGAAGTCATCACGGTGGATTACATCAATCCTGCCCAAGAGCCGCTCATTCGACTCCGTCGCACTTACCGTGGCGCGATAAAAGCCTAGCGTGGCTATTTATGAGCAATGTGGACCTCTGTTGATTTCATGACTACGCAATGGCAGCGTGTTTTTGCCAAGTTAAGAGAACTTGGCAAAAATTTCTATCGTGCACCACCTCGTAAGGCCGTCAAGGGTTGAGCGCCATATTCTGCTTGACGCATGGTACAAATCGCGCGCTTCAAAACATGGGAAATAGGATGAGCGGTCTGGACTTCTTGGTCGATTTCGCGGCCACAGGAGATATCGAAGGGGTTGGGCTCGGCTCTTCGCCATACGAGTGGGATCAGATTATAGGTGCTGATTATGTCGATGATGTTCAGAAGAATCAGATGCGTCGCGACTACGGCCTGATTGAACTCACCTTCTGGCATACGGACGGAGCGTGGCTCTGCACGGGCATCAGCGTCCAGGCGCATCGACTATGGTGGGAAACCGCAGACTTGGTACCGGCCATGCTACAGAAGAAATATGGAGAGTTTCCCCGCAGCGGTCAATTCAACGCCCTCTTCTGCCGATGTGCGTGCATCTGCTGTCGGACGTGACCTAGGTGCTGGCTTCAGCTGTGGTGCCCGGCGGTTCGGCGCCGCTCGGCGCGGTGGGCGAGCGCCTCGAGGATGCGTTGCCATGCCGGTGATGCCTCGGAGATCCGGGAAGAGATCAGCTTCAGGTTCTCTGACTGACTGCTGTCTCGTTCGTATTTGACCTCCCATGCGTCCAGGTCGTCGATGAGCCGGTCCAGGCGTGGATCTTGCGGATCCCAGTCGACTGATTGATCACAGGCGAGAAACAGACGCGTCGTCTCGGGGTCGTCGAAACTGGCGTTCTTGTCCCGTATCCGCTGCGGCATGACGCGCGGGTCCAGTGCCTGCAGCAGGATCCACGAGTCGCGCTCGAGTCGTACCCTCAGTTCGCTGACCCCGAGACTGCGCATCCGGTTCAGGATGGCGACCACCTCGGGTGGCAGGACAAGCCTTTCGCCGCTTGCCAGTTCGGCGATCCGGCGGCGGTACTCGGTGAGCTGGTCGGTCTTGCGCTGCAATTCGGCGTCGATGTCGGCGATGGCAGCGGCGAATTCGGTCGGCTGTGCATGCAGCAGCGCGTCGATACGGGCCAGCGGAACACCGGCATCAGCGAGGGTCCTGATCCGGATGAGATCCACCGCCGCTTGCGCGCTGTAACGGCGGTAGCCGGAAGCATCGCGCTCGGGCTCGGGCAACAGGCCGACGTGGTGGTAGTGGCGAACGGTGCGCACGGTCACGCCGGCGGTCGCCGCGAGCTGGCTGATCGTGAGCACCGTTCACCTTCAATCTTCGGGCGTGGTCGCGCCGAGTCTAGGGGCGAGCTCGGTCGACGACGTCGCGGATAGCCTGGACCACGGCATCGGGGCGGTCGAAGCAGAGCCGGTGGTGGAAGGTGTCGGAGAGGAAGCGCTGTTCCCCGTGCGAGACCGCGCTCACCAGGGCCGCGTCCATTCTCGTCTTGCCCTCATTCATCTCTTGCAACGTCCGCGCCTGCTGGGCGGGGTCGATGCCCAACACGGTGAGCGCGACTACCGGAACGTCGGGAATATTCGGCCCGGCCCGCAGTTCGGTGGCGAGTTCGACCAACGCGCCGCACTCGGCGATGCCAACGCAGAGCCATTCGTCACTCACCTTGGCATCGATCAGCGGTTGCCGCACGTGCTCCGGGTAGCTCGCGAGCAACTCGGCGCCCATCTCGCGCCGGGTAGGGCGCATCTGTTCGAGCTGCTCCAGATCAGGTGCCATCTGCTCGGTTTCGGCCAGACTCGCCGCGGGAGGCATGAAGTCGTCCCAATCGCGGTGGAAGGCGTCCAACCAGACCAGCCCGGCCACATCCTGCGGGTACAGCTGCGCGAACCGATGCGCGTAGGCGCCGCCGAGGGAGTGCGCCACCAGCACGTACGGGGCGGCGAGGTTCTGGGCGCGCAGCAGCTCGTGCAGTTCCGTGGCGACCGCAGCGGCGGTGCGCGGCAGCGGGAGATGATCGCTGTAGCCCGTGCCGCCTCGGTCGTACACCACGGCGGTGGTGAACTGCGAAACCCCTTGCTGGACACCGAAATAGTCCAGGCCGACCGCGCTGGCGCCCGGCAGGAAGACAACGGCTGGTCCGCCGCTGCCCGACCGATGCACGAAAACGCGGCGGCCGTCGATCTCCTGGAACCCTCCGATCGGCGGCGCGAGCCGAGTCGAGGGAGTGCTGTTGTTCGTCATGGGACAAGACTCCCACCCTGACGCAGGGTCACGGTCAACCCCTTCCACCGCAGCACCCGAAACGTGCAGCTGTTCAACGCGCTGTCGTGAGGCTGATCGGAAGTTCATCGCGACGCACGCTTATGCCGCGTTGAGGGCGCTTCGCTGGCTCGCAGTCGGATCGCTCCCGGCGTGACTCTAGGCGCTGGGAGCGATCCGGTTAGCTTGGCTATCGGGCTGTGCCGATGGCGGGCACCCCGAGGTCGACCTGGCGTGTGATGCGGGTGAGCCGCAGCGCGTCGGCGCGCTTGTCGCGCAGGCACTGAAGGGTGCGGTCGATCCCCTCGATCTCACCCAGCCAGCTCTCGGCTGCGGCGCGTGCTTTCCGCTCTTCCAAGTCGGACTCCAATTCGTCGAGCCGGGGTAGCATCTTTGGATTTACGTGCAATTGCGCGCACCGTAAACAAGCGTGCTCGTGCTGACAACTCGTCCCGTATGGGCGGCCGCAGGAGCCGAGCTCCACTTTGCGCTTGTCGAAATGCTCCTCGAATTCTTGCCATTCCTTCTCAGTGGCCGGGCGGTACTCTATCCTCGGGGCGCATGGCCCGTCGGCGGGCTAGGAAGTCTTGGACGTGCCTGATCACGTCCTCCTCGAAGACCGCGACGTATCCTTGGGTAGTTTGAATATTCAAATGTCCCAGCAATGCTGCGCCGATGTGGATGGGCAGCCCATTGTTGAACAGATCCGTGGCGAGGAGCCTTCGAAATCATGGGGCGTGAAATGTAGCCCGCGGAATGTTGGATTCGTCTTGCCAAGGCTCTGACACTGCTTCCGCAAGTTGTTCAGGATGGTGGCTGGGCTGGTCATCTTGCGGACGCCGCCGATCTGACGCTGGAACAAGAACGGCATCGGCGCGGTCCACACCCGCTCATGGCCGTCGTAGCGGGGTACCGACGGATCGGGCCGTGCGCGGTTTGCCGCATGACGATCATCGCGATGACGTGGAACAACTGCGCCGGCATGGGGATGACGCGCTCCTGGTCGGTCTTCGACGGGGCGATGACCAGCAGCGCGATAACCTCGCCGTTGGGGCGCTGGTACTGGTGGACGCTGGTGTGTGCCAATTCCACTAACTCCTCGACTCGCACCCCGGTGCGCCTTAGGACCTCCACATAGGCCCAGTCCCAGAACGCGATCTCCTCCTCGACGAGAGACCGGACCTCTGCGGTGTCCTGGACGCAGACCCGCACCAACGGGGACTAGGGGTCGTCATGGTGGCGCTGGTCGGGACGTGCGTTCATCCGCTTGTAGGAGCACCCGCAGTAGGTGAATACGTCGCCCAGCGGGATTTCCCGAGCGGCCTTCAGCAGATCCCGCACGGTGGTGTAGCGCTCCTCGATATGCGCGACCAGCGTTGGCAGCAGTGGCTGCCGCTCCCTGATCCGGTCGGCCGTTCGTTCGTTGATGCTGCGGCGACGCTTGTCGAAGCCCCGCAGGTCAGTTGGCGAGGTTGGGCAGGGTGCGGCCCACCGCGCCCACTGCTCAGGTTCCTCCAGCGCCCAGCTCTGGAGGTCCATGTAGAACGCGCGCACCGGCAAGATGAGCCCCGTGCCGCTGTCAGCACGGGTCTTGTTGCCGAGTGCGCCACATGGTGGCGGCCAAGCGCAAGACCGCACCTGCGTTGCTGGCACGGCTGGTCAGGGATGAACACGAGTCGGTCCGCCTGGCGGTTGCCGGCAATCCTGCCACGCCCGAGGACGTGTTGCTTCGGCTGCGCGCAGATTCCTGGGAGCCGGTGCGTACCCGCGTTGAGGAGCGGCTGGGGCATTAGCCTGCCTTGCCGTGGTGGTGATATTCGCCAGACCTATGTTCCTGAGAACCTTGTCGGATTTTCGGGGCAGGGTGCAGACCTGTTATCACCGGGATACCCGCGGCCACCTCCATAACCGCGTGATACCTCCGCTCGATCACGTATGGAAGGCATTGGGAGAACGCTGTCAAGCATCACCCGAAGTCGGCTGGTCATTACCCGGCCAGTTACCGGATGTTTTTCTTGAAAACCCCTAGGGTTGCGGAGTGACCGACAAACCAACAGATCGCCTGGTGTGGATCGACTGCGAGATGACCGGGCTTAACCCTGCCAGCGATGCGCTAATTGAGGTGGCCGCGGTCGTCACTGATGGCGAGCTGAACGTACTGGGTGACGGGATCGACATTGTGATCCACGCCGATAACGATGTGCTGAACAGCATGGATACCGTGGTAGCTACCATGCATGCGCGCTCGGGCCTTACCGAGGAGGTTCGCGCTTCTGCTGTGAGCTTGGCCGTGGCCGAACAGCAAGTGCTCGCCTATGTGGCCAAGCACGTACCGCAAGCTGGGGTTGCTCCACTCTGCGGTAACTCGATCGGTACCGATCGAGCATTTCTCAAAACATACATGCCCAATCTGGACAACCATCTGCACTACCGCATGGTGGACGTCTCCTCGGTGAAAGAGTTATGCCGACGCTGGTATCCCCGCGTATACTTTTCTCAACCTGAAAAGGGGCTAGCACACCGCGCGCTTGCAGACATTCTCGAAAGTGTGCGTGAGCTCAGCTATTACCGGCACTCCATCTTCGTCCCTGGTCCTGGTCCAGACATCGAAGAAGCTAAGGCCATAGCCGCGACGCTAACCTCACAGCAACCGCTATGATGGCTAAGAACGCACGTTGATCATTGATTGATCGGCGTTAATCAACAGAACATGGTGGCTGTAGCTCAGCTGGTAGAGCACCGGGTTGTGATCCCGGGTGTCGTGGGTTCAAGCCCCACCAGCCACACCAATATCCGCGGTGCTCAGGGCGCTGCCGAACCGTTCAGGGCGCCACCAGCCTTAAACTCGTCCCAGTTGAAATTCCAGTCTGTCCACCCGTCACCGGGAGTAACCTTGGTCTCCGTGCCAACCACTTCGACAAGATCACCTACGGTACTCAGGTCATAAAACCACTGGGCATTTTCGGTGGAAAGGTTCACGCATCCATGGGAAACATTGCGTTTGCCTTGATCGGCCGTTGACCACGGTGCCGCATGCACAAACTCCCCACCCCACGTAAAGCGAACATCCCAATACACCTTGAGCTTGTATCCACCGTCGGCGTGTGAGAGGCCAAAAGTTTCCGAGTCAAAGATTTTGTCCGCAGACTTTTCCAACACCACGTGAATACCCGATGAGGTAGGCGCTTCGGGTTTGCCGAGGCTTACCGGCAGCTGTTTAATCAGCTCCCCATCTTTGTATACGCTGGCTGTATGCGAGGCGTTGTCCACTTTGGTAATGACCTGCGAGCCAATAGTGAAGCTCGCCAAACGATCGCTGTATCCGAAACGATTATGGGCTAACTCCAAACCGCCGGTTCCCAGCCGGACTGACACCTTCGTCCCAGGCTTCCAGTACTCCTTCGGTCGGTAATGCACTTCGCTACCGGAATACCAGTGCCACGCTCCTTCGGTAGCCGGTTGCGCTGTGACGAATAATCGCCGCTCAACGGCGGCGCGGCGCGATGGTGGAACACTCACACCAAACTTCACCACCACGGGCATTCCTACCCCTACAGTCTGGCCATCCGGCGCGTACAACTCACTGCTCTCCGTACGGCCACGGCCACCTGTGGTGAAATTCAATGTGCGCCCCTTGGATATCCGACCTTGTTCAGCACTCACCTCCAGCCGGTATTTAGTTCGATACGACAACTGGGTATCCGGGATCCACGTGCGGTCGCCGCGTGCGAAGCTGCCCGAAATACGAGTGCCGTCGGAAGCGACGAGGCTAGCCGAAGTGACAGTGCCGCTCGTGGTTATAGGGAACTCGGTGGCTACCGAAACACCGGTGGCGCCTGCCGCCGGTCCAGCGATCGAAAGCCGAAGGGGAGCTAGCGCCTTCGAGCTCTTTGCATGGGAGCCAGGGGTGTAAAAGCCGCCGGAGCTGGTGCAAGCGGTGGTGAGCAACAGCCCCAGGAGGGCAAAGACCAGTAGGAATCTGCGACTGTTTCGCCGTCGGCGCATTACTTACCCCTGCTACATCTCATGCTGAAATACGTTTGTAATGGGAGGGTCGGCGCTGACCACGTGTATCGAGGGACGTGACGTGTCTACACCGGTGTTGGTATCAGCGTATCCCGCCTCGGCCCACTGTCATGGCATTGCTGAAAACTTTGTATGTGACTTCATCCCCTAGGTGCCGCGTGGCCCACTACAGCGAGGCTGCTAGATTGGATCCGCACGGCCGCGCATGCGCGATCGGCGCCGCTAGCTCAATTGGTAGAGCAGCTGGCTCTTAACCAGCGGGTTCGGGGTTCGAGTCCCTGGCGGCGCACCATCAGCATCGGAAACACCCAAACCTCTGTTTTCGTCGTAGGCGGAATGCTGCACAATTTGTTGCCTAGTCATTGAAAATCAGCCGCTCAACACCCACATCGGCATCACGTTGAGCATCTTCAAGGATGTGCGATAGGTGTTCATGATTAAATGAGATTTGGCTATGACCAAACATATCCATGACTACCCCGTAGGATGCTTCCCGCCGCCGGTAGGACATCGCGCCACTACCAAGGTGACACTCCGCTAGAAACCTTGTGGCATCATCTTCCGGCGACCGCTACGAACGCACCTACCAAAACATCCGGGCAGTAAAGAAATCACTAGTGGGGATTGTAGGGCTGGAAGATGCATTAACCTGACGGCCAAGTTACGTTTGTCAACTCGCTAGGCCATCGCTCATGAGCGCGCATGAACCATCTCCTAACGGACTCCAGCGACTGGTCTACACGGTTTCCTTGTAGGCGCGCGGAGTACTCGTTTCTGCCCACATTACTTCTTCCCTGCCTTATTTCATCGGCAGGTCGCCATACGATGCGCGCAAAGGGGAGCGGGAAGGAGATGGGGAAACTCAACCCATCTGCCACCGCGATCGTCAGGGCTCTCTGATGTCCCCCACGGTTACGCGCAAAGATTAGACCAAGCATATGCTGGCTATCTTCATCCTCCTTGCTGGCTTCCCTATAACCTTCACCCACTCCTTCTTCGAGCCCTTCATTCACACTCACGGCCCAGCACAATGCTTCGGTAAGTGGTATCCATGCCTCCTCTGGGTCAAACTGCTCTCGTTGAACCTCCACATAGCGATTCCTCGCCCGCTCGAATCTCAACAGAGCCCAAGAAAGCCGGTGCACCTCTTCGTACATAATGGTGTTCCTGTCCCTGGCCTTCCAAACTTCTTAATTCATGCGCAAAGGCACTAAGCTTCCAGGAAATCCGCACCTGTAAGCCGCGTCGCTCCAGACGATCTGGCACCTATCCGATGATGCCCAAGGTGGCGGCTGGGAGTCTATGGAACTGGCTTCAAGCCGCACGTTGCTGGCTTACCAAACCGGCGTCGACAAGTTCTTCATGAACCGCTTTGCGGACAAGCTGCGGCAAGTCGGTATGGCTCGTTTCTCGCTCCAAACGTTCCAGCACCCATAGCCGCATTAACGCCGATGGATTCAGATGCTGCCGCTCCGCATGGGTACGCAGTTCTTCCAACTTATCGACCGGAACTCGAAGGCTATATACCTGAGAAGGCTCTCGCGGAACCCGGCGCGAACGAACAAGCGACACCTCATCATCCTTGTGCGCTTCAATAGCCTCAGCCTCATCGGCTAAAAACTCAGCAATGCTTTTCTCAGACATCACTCCGACCTCCATCGCTCATACCGCCGTGTATCAGTGTCATTAGCCGCCCACGCGTTCACACCCCACCAAGCACCAGTAGGTGGATGTTCCTTCGGAATAACAATCACCGCCAACGCCCGCCCAGCTCCCGGCGAATACCCCACAATCCGCACCGCTTGACCACTCTTGCTGGCCGAATCCCTGCCGACGAGCCGATACCGATCTAACGCCGCCGCAGTAGCCCACTCAGGCTCAACATCGAACTCCCGTAACGACTTGCGAACCGTCCGAGTGCGGATGTACTCACCGCGATACTCCCAATCGATCTCATCAATCGAGAGCAAAGAGACTGAAATTCCCTCGTACTCCTCGCCCACAAGTATACGTAATACAAAATACTACAGCACTCCAACCTAGTCGTACAGCCACTTTTACAGCCAAGCCATCAGACGACGGACTGCGACGGCGGATATTCAACTACCCCCTGGAATACATCTAGCAGACAAAATGGCCCTCAGCGCACTCCCCCGAACACATCAGCTACAGCTCTTAACCAGCGGGTTCGGGGTTCAAGTCCCTGGCGGCGTACCACGTTTAAGCAAGAAAAACAACGTAAGGCATGCTGGACGCCGCAAGATACAGCCTAATTCACAGTCACTCGCTGAAGAACATGCGATTCATGCCAATAGCGGCATCTTGCCGCAGTTCGCCTAGCACATGGGTGTAGTACTTCATGGTCAGCCCGATCTGGCTATGCCCAGCACGTCCATCACCACGCGAGAGCGCTCCAGCAGCAAGGAGAAACGTAGCGCAAGCGTGGCGAAGATCGTGGATACGCACACCTTTGCCCCCGGCCTCAACGCGGGTCATCTGCCCTAGTCGATTACTGTTGCGGAGTCATGTGAAGATCTCAGCTGACAACGTTTCTGGGGGCATTATCAATGTCCAGCGTCCTGCCCGGTAGGACCACCGCACTCGTTCTGGTCGACCTTCAGCACTGGATCGTCGCCATGCCCTGGGCTCCGATCGGGGGCATCGGGGTCGTTGAAGCGTGTATCCGGTTGCGCGACGGTTTCGCCGAAGCTGAGGCACCGGTAGTGCTTGTGCGTTATCTCCGCGCCAACAGTAGTGACGGTGGCGGCGCCGCCGAGTCCAACCGGCTCGTTCCCGCGCTCGAGCCGCGACCAGGCGAGCACCTGGTCACTAAGAGGGTGTTTTGAAACTTAGGG